>DAORJJ010000251.1:0-9385 GCA_035439005.1 Polyangiaceae bacterium
CGTTCGGCCAGGCGAGCGGCCCGCGCGCCGACCTCGAGGCCATGGCGCTCGAGCTCGTGCTCGCGGGCGACCGCCTGCACGGGGCGCTCGCCGATCCGGTCAAGGCGCTCCACCCCGCGACGGCCGGCAGCGCGCAGGACTCGCTCACCCGGAGCGCCACCGAGAACGCGCCCCGCGTGGCGGCGCTCGTGGCCCGCGCAGTGCGCGCGCGGGAGCTGTCGATGCTCGACGTGTGGTTCGCGTCGCTCGGTCCGGTCGCCTCGGCGCTGCTCGAGGCCGCCGTGCGCGGCGCGATCTCGCGGACGCCCGCGCCCGCCGTGACGAAGAAGCCCGAGCGCAAATCGATCGAGGGCTACGAGCTCATCAAGCCCCTCGGCGAGGGCGGCATCGGCACCGTGTGGCTCGTCCGCAAGCCGGGGGCCGATCGGTTCTTCGTGCTCAAGATCCCCAAGGCGGACGCGCTCGCCAACGCCACCGACGTGGAGCGAGAGGGCATCCTCACCTCGTTCGTGGAGGAGGCCCGCGTGCTCGCGGGGCTCTACCACCCGAACGTCGCCAACATCATCGATCGCGGCGTGTCGAACGGCGTGCCGTTCCTCGTGCTCGAGTACCTCATCGGCGCCGACCTCAAGGAGTACGCCTCTGCGGGGCTCATGACGCTCCCCGAGCTCCGGCAGGTGGTGCTCGACTCGTGCGCGGGGCTCTCGGCGCTCCACACGGCGGGCCTCGTCCACCGCGACGTCAAGCCGGCCAACCTCTGGCTTCGCTTGCCCCTCGCCGGCGGCGTCCGCTTCGACCCCACGAAGCACCGCGATCCGTCCGTCGTTCACCCGCTCGCCACGGTGGTGATCGACTTCGGCATGGTGCGCGCGACCCGCGTGCCCGCCGACGCGGGCGGTCGCTTCGTCGCGGGGACCGCCGGCTACATCGCGCCCGAGCAGGTCCTCGACCCCGTGGAGCTCGACCCCCGCTCGGACGTGTACGCCCTCGCGGGCACGCTCTACACCGTCACGACCGGGCGCGCGTTCTTCGACGAGATCGAGAACCAGCGCGATCGCATCATCGCGCACATGCGGCGCGATCCGCTCGAGGACGCCTCGAGGCTGCACCCGTTTCCGGCGCGGATCGCCCGGCTGCTCCGCGCGGCGACCTTGCGCGACCCCACGCACAGGCCGACCCCCCTCGAGTTCGGGCGAGAGTTCGCCGCGGCCATCTAGCGCGTCGGCGAGGCACAGTGGACTACGAGCGAATCTACCGCGAGCGCGCGGACGACTACGACCGGCTCGTCTGCGCCGAGGACGCCGACGGCCACCTGCTGCCCGCCCTCGAGGCGATCGCCCCCGTCACCGGCCGGGACGTGCTCGACGTGGGCACGGGCACGGGCCGCCTCGCGCGCCTCTTCGTCGGCCGCGCCGGGCGGGTCGTCGGCGTGGAGCCGTCGCCGGCGATGCTGGCGGTGGCGCGCCGTCACCTCGAGGCCTCCGGCCACGACGGGTGGGAGCTCCACGAGGGCCGCGCGGACGCGCTGCCCGTCCCGTCCGCCTCCGCCGATCTCGTGGTCGCCGGCTGGGTGCTCGGGCACCTGCGGACCTGGCGCGCCGACGACTGGCGCGAGGCGATCGGCGCCTGCCTCGCGGAGATGAGCCGCTGCCTGCGGGCCGGCGGCGCGCTCGTGCTCATCGAGACGCTCGGCACTGGCAGCGAGGTGCCCGCGCCGCCGAGCGCCGCGCTCGCCGAGTACTTCGCGTGGCTCGAGGCGCAGGGCTTCACCCGCCGCGCCCTCCGCACCGACTACGTGTTCCCCGACGTGGCCACGGCCGCGGCGGTGTGCGGCGGCTTCTTCGGCGAGGCCTTCGCGGAGCGCGTCACGCGCGAGGGCTGGTCGCGCGTGCCCGAGTGCACCGGCCTCTGGTCGCGGGTGGGCGGCTAGTCGCCGAGCGGGTCCGTGCGCTAGAAGGGCGCCGCAGAGATGAAGTCGCCGGTCTTCGGGACCGCGAACGGCGCGAGGCGCGCGGGCCCGGTCGCGCGATCGCTCAGGTACACGTCGGCGAACTCGGCCGGGACGCTCCAGGTGCGGGGCGCCGCCGCGGCGACGTCGTAGTAGAGCAGCGTCACGTGCACGTGCGGCTCGAGGGTCACGCCCGCGTTCCCCGCGCGGCCGAGGTACGTGCCTGCCGGCAGCCACGCCCCCACCTTCACGCACGCGATGCCCGCCTTCGCGGGCTCGCAGGTGCCGTCGTCCTCCGACGGGATGGTGCCCTGCCGGAAATGGAGAATATACACGTAATAGTGGCCGCCGAGCCAGACGCCCACGAAGTTGTTCACCGCGTCGGGCGGCGTCGTCCCGGGCGGGTTGTCGGAGCCGTCGCGCACTACCTCGACCACGTAGCCCGCCGAGGGCAAGAGCACCGGCTCGTCCCACGTGGCGTAGTCGGCGTTCGCGCCGCCGTCGCCGTGGAACCGCGCGCCGTCGGGGTAGAGCTTCACGAGGTCCCACGCGAAGTGCCCGTACCCGTTCTCCTCGAGGTGGTAGCCGTCGTTGCCGCGCACGACGAGCGAGACGCCCGCGAGCGGCGGGCGGAAGAGCGCGAGGCCCTGGTCGCGGAGAAAATCGCGGAACCGCGGATCGGGCAGCGCGTGGGGCCCGGCGGCCGGGCGCCCCACGGGGAGCGAGAGGTCCCGCGACGACACGAACCGCACGCTGCGATCGTCAGGGTAGGACGCGTACTCGGTGGGGTCGAACACCGCGTACGTGGTCTCGGCGGCCGCGTCCCAGAACGCGGCGTGGTCGTAGAGCGCGACGAGCGGTCCGCGCACGGCCCCGCCGTCGGTCAGGCGAAAGGCGAAGTCCGGCCCCGCCTCGGCGGCGTCGGGCCGCGCGTCGCGCCGCGGCGGCGAGGCGTCCTGGCCGCCGGCGTCGTCGCCCGTCGCGTCGCTGGCGTCGGCCTCCTCCAGCGCGCTGGTCGCCGTGCACGCGTACGCGAGCGGCGCGAGGCCGAGCGCGAGCGCGGCCGCGAGGCACGTCCGCGCAGCCAGCTGTCGAGCGAGGGCGGCCACAGCCCGTGTGGTAGCACGCGGGCCGGCTCCGCGGCGCGGGCGCCCGGTGTGTCAGAACGCGCAGTTGACGCGCACGGGCCCCGAGCGCGCCGTCGTGGGCGGGAGCCCCGGGCCCGTGAGCGCCACGCTCACCGTGACGTCGGAGTTGCAGGTGAGGGTCGCGCACTGCGCCGCGGGCACCGCCGAGGTGGGGCGCTTCGTGAAATTCGCGCTGGCGGTCTGGCCTGCCGTGAGCGGACCTATGGAGAGCGCGGTCGTGAGGTCGAAGGTGGTGAGGAGCGCGCCAGCCGCGCTGCGGATCTCGCCGCGGCTGCCCGCGACGGGCCCGATGGTGCCGGGCGTGCTGTTCGTCACGTCGACCGAGCCCGCGACCGCGATCGGATCCTTCGCGACCACGGGCATGCAGTTCATGAACAGATTCGTGATCTTGACCGACGCCACCACCGCGCCTGCGTCGGGCGGCGCGGCGTCCACCGCGGGCGCGTCGGGGGCGGCGTCCACGGGGGCGTCGGCGGTGGCGTCGGGCGGAGCGACGTCGGGCGCGCTCGCGTCGCGCGGCGGAGCGGCGTCGACCGGCGTGGCGGCGTCGGTCCCGGTCGAGGTGTCCGGCGCGCTCGCGGCGTCGCTCGGCCCTACCGTGGGAGGGGCCTCGGGGAGAGTCTCGGAGCCGCAGCCGGTCGACACGGTGGCGGCGGAGGTAGCCAAGAGCGCAGCGGCGAGCGCGGCGAGGGCGCGGGTTCTCATGCCCACGAGGCTAGCTCATTCGGGGGCGTCGCGCCGGGTCGCGGCGGCGTCGAGGCCGAAGCGGGCCGGGTCCTTGGCGACGAACGCCACGTAGTCCTCGCTGGGCAGGTGCGGCTCGAGCTCGCCGCTCTCGATCGCCTTCTCCAGGGCGCGCTTGATGTCGCCGATGACGCGCGAGGGCGGCAGCCCGAACGCCTTCATGACCACATCGCCCACACCTTTGGGCAGCGGCGGCTGCACCGCGTCCTCGGCCGCGAGCCGGGTGATGCGGGCCGAGAGCTCTTCGATCTGGTTTAGGCCCTTGCGCTTCTTCTCTGGGCGCTTCGTGGTGATGTCGGCGCGCGCGAGGCAGAGCAGGTCCTCGAGGTGCACCCCGAGCTCCCTCGCGAAGCGCCGCACGGCGCTGTCGGTCCACTCGGGATCGTACTGGTTGGCGCGCAGGTGGTGGAGCACGAGCCAGCGCACGGTGTCGCGCAGCGCCTGCTCGGGCGTGAAGAGCGCGAGCCGCCGCTCGGACTTGTCGAACATGCGCGCGCCCACCTCCGCGTGCCCGAGGAAGTGCACCTTCCCCTCGGGGCTGATGCTGCGGGTCTTCACCTTGCCGATGTCGTGGAACAGCGACGCCCAGCGCACCTCGAGGCGCGGCACGGCCTGCCGCACCACCTGCTTCGTGTGCTTCCACACGTCCTTGTGGCGCCACTCGCCGTCGCCGAAGCCGACGAGCGCGTGCACCTCGGGGAAGATCGCGCCGAGCGCGCCGTTCTCGAGCAGGGTGTCGAGGCCGAGCTCGGGGTCGGCGCCCATCACGACGCGGTCGAGCCGGGCTCGCACGGCCACGCGGTCGAGCTTCGCCGCCTCGCGGAGATCGTCGGGCGAGACGAGCAGCAACGTGCCCGAGCGGACGCCGCGCTCGGCGGCCTCGGCGGCCTGCTCGAGCGCGTCCATCGCCGCGTCGATCGACGGCGCCGAGGCGGGCGGCGAGGTGTCGGCGGTGTTGGGGTCCGGGGGCATGGGGTGCGGGGATGTAGTGCACCCGCGCCCATTCGGCAACGCCCCTGACCGCGCACGCCCGAACGGAGGTCGATGGCGGCGCCGAGCCATCGGCGAGGAGTCGCCATGAACCTTCAAGTGAGCCCCGAAGGGGCGAACGGAGGTCGATGGCGGCCCCGAGCCATCGGCGAGGAGTCGCCATGAACCTCTTGCCCTCTCGGCGGTTCGTGACAGAGTCGTCAGAACCCATGGGTCCTCGAGCAGCCGCCTCCGTCGTCGCGCTTTCCTTCGCCGCCCTCGCCCTCGCCGCCTGCGGCGGCGCCGTCGCCACCGACCTGTTCTCGGAGCCCGGCGGCGATCCGAGCGCGCCGCCGACCCCCACCGGGACCGTCACCGCCGCCCCGGACGGCTCCGTGCCCCCAGGGCCGACGCCGACCGTCCCGCCGACCTCGCCCACCGAGCCGCCGCCGCCGCCGCCGCCGCCGCCCGTCGACGCGGGGCGCCCCGACGCCCGGGTCGACGCCGGCACAGACGCGAGCACGACGGTCGACGCGGGGAGCGCGCCCGGCATCACCTGCGGGCCCGGGCTGACGTGCGGGCTCACCGAGACCTGTTGCGCGGTCTACGTGGTGCCGAGCTACCGCTTCGAGTGCCGCGCGGGCACGGCCGCGACTTGCCCCAACCCGTCGACCGACATCCACTGCGACAGCTCGGAGGACTGCCCCGCCTCGGCGCGCATTTGCTGCGGCGACAAGTCCACGAGCGGGACCTACTACAACGATCTGAGCTGCAAGAGCAGCTGCACGGGGAGCGACATCACGTTCTGTGATCCGGCCTCCCCGACGGTCAGCTGCCGGGCGGGCCAGACGTGCAAGGCCTCGACGATCCTGAAGGGCTTCTTCTACTGCGACTGACGCGTGGCCCGCGCGCCTCGCGCGGTTAGACGAGCCTCGCCGCTCAGCGCGCGCGGCGCTTCCTCTTTGGCTCCTCGCGCGTGGCGACGTTCGTGTCGGCGTACTCGTCGTCGTGTCTCTCGGTGCCCGTCGGGTCCGCGTGGACGACCCGCACCTTGCCGCTCTGGGCGTCGACGCGCACCCGTTGCCTGACCTCGGCCGGCGCCGCCGCGCGCGCGGGCGAGCCGCCGAAGGTCTCGATGAGCGCGGGCGCGCGCCGGAGCATGGCCCGCATCACCGCCCCTCGCTGCCACGTCACGAAGAGGAGCGCCGCGAGCGAGCCGAACATGACGAGGGGGATCTGCGCGTGCAGGCCGAACGGCCGAAGCAAGAGCGGCACGAGCACCCAGCCGAGCCCCCACAGCGTCCACATGAGGCGCCGGAGGCTCTTCACGGCGGCGTCCTCCGCTGCGCTGCCGTGGGCCGCGGGGCTCGTCGGCGCCGCCCCGAGCGGAGGCGCCGGGCCCGCCCACTGGAGGGCCTCGCCGACGCTCTTCGCGCGCACGCGTGGATCGGGCTCGAGCATGCGCTCGAGGGCGGCGACCAGCTCGGGGCTCACGCGATCGCCAAGCGCCCCCCGCACGTCGACGCGGAGCCCGTCGTGCGCGAGGGTCTCGGGCTCGCGCCCCGTGAGCGCGGCGAGCGCGGTGGCGCCCACGGCGTACACGTCGGTGCTGGCCTGCGCGCGCCCCTGGAACTGCTCGGGCGCCATGTAGCCCATCGTGCCCACCACCGTGCTCGAGCCCTTACGCAGCAGCAGCTCGGCCACCGCGCCGAAGTCGACGAGCACGTAGCTCCCGTCGGGCCTGCGCACCACGTTCCGCGGCTTGATGTCGCGGTGTACGACCGGCGAGGCGCGCCCGTGCAAGTAGGTGAGCGCGCTGTCGGCGCTCGCGAGGAAGCGGCGCACCTCCGCCTCGGAGAGCGCGCCGTCGCGCTGCCTGACGGCCTCCATCGTCTCGCCGAGGACCTTGCCCATGACGAGGTAGAGCGCGCCGTCCTCCTCGAAGTGCTCGATGTAGGTGGGCACGAGCGGATGGTCGAGCGTGGACAACACGCGGGCCTCGCGCTCCGCGAGCTCCACGTCTTTCCACCCCCGTGCCCCGCGGACGTCGAAGCGCTTGATCGCGACCGCGCGGCCGTTCTCGAGGTCGGCGGCGTCGTAGGTGACCCCCTGAGCGCCCTCTCCGAGGAGCCCGTGCGGGGCGTACCGCCCACCCCGAAGCCGCTCCGGAACATCCATGGTGCGGCCCATAGCAAACGCCGCGCGCACGAGCTAGGGGCGCGCCGCCGGCCACCCCGAGGCGCGGGCCGCGTCGCCGTGGGCGCCCCCGGGCGCGGCGCGCGGCGCGCGGGGGGCCTGAAAGACTAAGTGATTCCAGGTGCTTGGCGTCAACGTCGGTCGCCCCAGCGAGCCACGGACGTCGCCTCGGGGAGCCACGGACGTCGCCCCGGCGAGCCACGGACGTCGCCTCGGGGCGGCCGCGGTCGCCCTGCTCGCCGCCCCCCAACGGACTGCCTCGGAGGCCCCTACACCTTCGCGAGCTCGAGCCGGGCGGCGCTGCCCAGCTCGTGGCGCGACGGCGGCGGCGGCGGGAGGATCGAGCCGTCGTCCTGGAAGGCCTTCAGCTCCTCGCTCACCTTGCGCAGGTATTGCTGCTTCACGTGGAAGGGCAGGAACGCGCTCTTGAAGCCGGAGAGGATGACGGCCTTCAGGTCGGCGATGGTGAAGCCGAGCTGCGTGTGGCAGAGCCAGAGCTCCTTGCTCACGGTGGTGTCGGTCACCAGGCGGTTGTCGGTGTTCACCGTGACCCGGAGCCCGAGCGCCTTGTAGAGCTTGATCGGGTGGCTCGGCAGATCCCGGATCGCGTTGGTCTGCACATTCGACGACGGGCAGCACTCCAGCGCGATGCGGTGGTCGTTCACGTAGTGGAGCAGATCGCCGTTCTCGCGCAGGCGGCACCCGTGCCCGATCCGGTGGGCGCCGCACACGTGGATCGCCTGCGCGATCGACTCGGGCCCGTAGGCCTCGCCGGCGTGGATGGTGACGTTGATGTTGTTGTCGCGGACGAGCTGGAAGGCCTTGCGGTGGTGCTTGGCCGGGTTGTCGTACTCGGCGCCCGCGAGGTCGAAGCCGACCACGCCGCGGCCCTTGTAGGCCACCGCGAGCTCGGCCATCTCGAGCGAGCTCTCGGGCGACACGTTGCGGATTCCGCAGATGATGACGGCCGACTCGATGCCGAGCCGCTCCTGCGCCGCGCGGAGCCCCTCGAGCACCGCCTCGACCACGGCGGTGAGCTTCAGCCCTCGCTGCGTGTGCAGCATGGGGGCGTAGCGCACCTCCATGTAGCGGACGTTCTCGCGGGCCGCGTCCTCGGCGAGCTCGTAGGCGATGCGGGTGAGCGCATCGGCGGTCTGCATCACCCGCAGGGTGACGTCGAAGGCCTTCAGGTAGTCGACGAGCGACTCGCAGTTCTGGCCGATGTTCATCGCCGCGCGGAGGCGGTCTTCGTCGTTGGCCGGCAGCTCGACCCGCTGCTTCTCCGCGAGGTCGAGGATGGTCGAGAGACGCAGCGAGCCGTCGAGGTGGACGTGGAGATCGGTCTTGGGGAGTCGCTCGATGAGCTCCAGGGGAATCGTCTTCGACATGGCGGACGCTTAGCACGGGCGCGCCGGGGATGGAGCGCTCGATGTCCGCGCGATCCTCGGAAGTTGCGCGGCGGACCCGCGCCCACGTCTCTCACGGGCAGGGCGCGTCCCCCAGGGGTGGGGTGACGTCGAGCGAGCCGCCGTCGGTGCGCACCTCGACCGTGCCCAGGCAGTCGGTGCGGAAGAGCGGGATGGCGCGCGCGCGGAAGCGCTCGGTCGTCACGGGGTGGGGGTGCCCGTAGCGGTTGCGCACGCCGCACGACGCGACCGCGAGCCGTGGCGCCACCGCGTCGAGCAGCGCGTCGCTCGACGACGTCCGGCTGCCGTGGTGTCCCACCTTGAGCACGTCGGCCCGCAGCGAGCCTCGCGCGACCGGGGTCGCGGCCTGCTCGAGCACGAGCCCCTCCTCGGCGTGCTCCGCGTCCCCCACGAAGAGCACCGCGCGGTCGCCGAACCGCACGCGGAGCACGAGGGAGTTGTCGTTCGTGCCGCGGTCCTCCGCGAACGCGGGGCAGGGCGCGAGCACGGTGATTTCCGCCCCGCCGAGCTGGTGGGTCCCGCAGAGCGTGTCGGGTCGCCGCACCCGCGCGCCGCGCGCCTCGAGCTCGGCGAGGACCGCCGCGTACGCCCTCGCGCCGTACGGGCTGTTCGGCGCGCTCGGCGCGGTGACGCGCGCCTCGCCCGTGTCCCACACCTCGCCCACGTCCACGCCGTCGAGCGCCGCGCGGAGCCCCATGAAGTGGTCGGGGTGGGGGTGGGACACGATCACCGCCGCGAGGGCCCCGCGCCTCCGGGCGCGGAGGAGCGGCGCGACCACGCGCTCGCCCGGATCGACCGCGCTGCCGACGAGCCCGCCCGCGTCGATGAGCAGCGCCTCGCCCGAAGGGAGGTCGACCAGCGCGGCGTCGCCTTGCCCCACGTCGAGGAACGTGACCCGCAGCGCGCCGCGGGGCGCGCCCGCGCGCCGCGCGTACAGCTCCGCGAGCGCGAGG
>DAORJJ010000252.1:0-9381 GCA_035439005.1 Polyangiaceae bacterium
GGCGCATCTCCCGCGCAGACGTGCTCCGCGCGGCGGCGCCTGCCGCGCCTGCCGCGCCTGCCGCGCCTGCGCCTGCGCCTGCGCCCGCGTCGCCGCGCGCCCAGCAAGTCGCGCAGCTCGTGAACCAGGGCGGCGGCTTCGTCCCCCCGATCCCCGGCGTGGGCTACGCGTCGTTCAAGGTGCCCCCTTTCCGCAAGTCCGAAGGCGACACCGTGATCCCGTTCACGCGGCGGCGGCGCATCACGGCCGACCACATGACCTACTCGAAGGTCACCTCGCCGCACGTCGTCACGGTGGCCGAGATCGATCTCCACAAGACCTCGCGGCTCCGCGAGGCGCACAAGGCCGCCTACAAGAAGGAGGGCGCGTCGCTCACGATGCTCGCCTTCGCCATCGCGGCGACGGCCCGGGCCCTGCGCGAGAACCCCGGCCTGAACGCGCGCGTCCTCGACGACGCGTACGTCGTGTTCAAGGACGTGAACCTCGGCGTCGCCGTCGACTCGCCCGACGGCCTGGTCGTCCCGGTCGTGCGCCGGGCGGACGAGCTCGGCGTGCGCGGCATCGTCCGCGCGGTCGACGAGGTGGCGAAGCGCGCGCGCACGGGGAAAATCACCGCCGACGACCTGTCCGGCGCGACGTTTTCCATCACGAATCCGGGCATCAAGGGGAACCTCTTCGGCGGCGCCATCATCAGCCAGCCGAACGTGGGCATCCTGCGCATGGGCGAGATCCAGAAGCGCGTCGTCGTCGTCGAGGGGCCGGACGGCGACGACCACATGGTGATCCACCCCATCATGCTGATGGCCCTCAGCTACGACCACCGCGTGGTCGACGGCGTCGCGGCCAACTCCTTCCTCTGGCGGGTCACCGAGCTGCTGGAGAAGGGCGAGTTCGAGGTCTAGCCGCGGCGGGCGGCGGCAGCGGAGGGGAACGGGTATGAAGCGAGTCGTCCTGGTTGGCAACCCCACGGCGCAGAGCGGCGCGAACGCCGAGCGCATCGACCGCGCCAGCGCGCTCCTCCGGCAGCGGGGCCTCGCGTGCGAGGTGTTCCCCACGCTGCCGGGGGGTCGCACGGTCCCCGCGCTCCAGGCCGCGCTCGCCGCGAGCCCGCCCGACATCGTGGTCGCGATGGGCGGCGACGGCACCTTCCGCGAGGTGGGCGCGGCCCTGCTCGCGTCGGGCGTGAAGGAGCGCGTGGCCATGGGCATGTTGCCCACCGGCACGGCCAACGACCAGGGGAAGAGCTTCGGGCTCTCCGCGGGCGAGTCTGCGCTCGAGGCCAACGTCGACGTGGTCGCCGCCGGGCGAGAGACGCGCCTCGACGCGGTCCACGTGGCCTACCTCGACGTCGACGGCGCCGAGACCGGCCGCGCCGTGCTCTTCGACTCCATCGGGTGGGGCTTCTCCGCGCGCGTGCTGCTCGAGCGAAACCTCGATCGCGGCGTGCTCGAGCAGCTCGGGCCGCTGAAGCTCCTCTACCGCGATCACATGGTGTACGCCGGCGCGATGGCGCGCGTGTTCATGGACTCGTTCGTGCGCGACCAGACCTTCGACGTGACCCTCACGGTGGACGGCGTCACCCACCGCCACGAGGGGCTCACCGATCTGGTCGTGAAGAATACACGCATTTACGCAGGCGCCTGGGTGCTCGACCGCGCGAGCCGCCCCGACGACGGCGTCGTGGAGCTCATGCCGTTCCGCAACCAGGCCGACTGGCTCGGCAAGGCGATCGTCGACCACGACGGCAACCCGCTCCCCGAGGCGCTCCGCGATCCGGGCGGCTGGGTGAAATCCGACGTGCTCCGCGGGAGCACCATCGAGCTCTCTTTCTCCGGCGCGGTGCTGCCCCTCGCGCAGATCGACGGCGAGGAGGCCGATCCGTCGCCGCGCGCCCGCGTCGTCGTCGAGCCGCGCGCCCTCCGCCTCGTGGTGCCCCAGGCCCACGCCACGACCTGACGCCGGGGCGCGCGCGGGCATGCGAGACCGGCTCCACGCGCTCCGCGCGCCCCAAGCGAGCGCCGCGGTGACGCCGCTGCGCGCCGCGCTCCGCGTGTTCCTCTCGCGCGACGGGCGCTTCCTCTCCGCCGCGATCGCGTTCTACGCCTTGCTGTCGGCGGTGCCGCTCGCGTACCTGGCGCTGTGGGTGGCCTCGCTCTTCGTGAGCCGAGACTCGGCGGCCGCGGCGCTCGAGCGCGAGCTCGCGCGGTGGACGGGCCCGGCGCTCGCGCAGGTGGTGGCCCGGTGGGAGGAGCACGCGCGCGACGGCCACGGGCTCGGGGTCCTCAGCCTCGTGGTGCTGCTCTACTCGGCCACGCGCCTCTTCGCGGCGCTCGAGCGCGGCCTCAACGCGATGTGGGAGCTCGGCCCGGTCGACGAGGGCGAGCCGGGCCGCCAGGCAAGGAAGGGCAAGCTCCTAAGGCAGCTGCGCACGCGCGGCCTCGCCTTCGTGGTGGCGACCCTGCTCGGGGTGAGCCTCGCCGCGCTGGTGGGCTTTCGCGCGGGCGTGGCCGCCGCAGAGAGGGAGGGAGCGCGGCTCGCGGGCCTACCCTCGCTGCTCGAGTGGGGCTTCTCGCTCGCGGGCGCCACGCTGATCTTCTTCTTGCTCTACACGGTGCTCCCTCGCACCCGCGCGCGGCCGCGCGAGACGCTGGTCGGCGCCGCGGTGTCGGCGCTGCTCTTCCTGCTCGGCGCCCACGCGATCACGAGCTACGTGGCCCACAAGGGCGACGTGGGGCTCGGCGAGACGCTCCTGGTGTTGCTGTGGCTGCGCTACGCGGCGCAGGTGTTCCTGCTCGGCGCGGCGACCGTGGGCGTGTACCTGCGCGCGCGCGGCGCCCTGGTGGACGGCAAGGTGGTGCCGGAGGGCGGCGAGGGCGCGGGCGCTCCGAGCGGCTAAGGTCGGGCGCGCGGTGGCCGACTTCGGCCCTCCGGGCTGCCGATCAGGGAGGGCATGCCGAGAGCGCCACCGCAGGAGGGGCAGCACCCGAGAGGAAGCCCCGCGCGAGCCCCGGCTTCGCTAGCGACCGCGCTTGCTCCAGCGTGACGAGATCGCCCGCCGCGATGTCTCCCAACCTCACCCGCAGCTTCGCCCGCACGACCGCGGCGCCTTCGGGAGTGGTGATTCCGCGATGATCGACGACGGGCGCCTCGGGGAGGAGCTCGAAGGCGCCGCTCTCGTCCGAGGCGACACCGTCTTCGATCCGCAGCATCGCCCCGTCGGCGAGGCGCAGCACGCGCAGAGTGGTGGTGGACCAGATCGCGAGGAAGCGGCTGTCGGGGCTAAACCCGATACGCGTCACGCCGCCGATGCCACGACGTTCGCGCGTCGTGGGGTGCGGCGCCGCCGCGCTCGCGACGACGACCGCTCCGTCGTCGGCCCAGCTGGCGACGTGGAGGCCATCCGGAGAGACGGTCAGACGGCGCACGTGCCGGAAGACTCCGCGCGAGGAATGCGGAGTGTACGACCTCTCCCACTTGGAGGCGCTCCCCCGATAAACACCAATGGAGCCATCGGACTTCCCTGCGAACGCGAGGCCAGCGCCGCAGGAAAATCCGCCCGTCTCGTCTCGCGCGACGCGTGAGCGAAGAGCCTCGCAGGCCTCGTCTCGCTCGGGGAGGAAGGTCGCTCCGAGAGCGCGCGCGACGCGGTCTTCGAGCTGGTAACGCGCGGAGTGCGATAGATGGCGAAGGGCGTGCTCCGGAGAGCGGTCGTCGAACTGCGGTGAGCGGCCTCCGACCGTACGACGGGTCGTGGGGTCGAAGAGCGCGACCGAGTGGTCACAATCCATGAGCGCGATTCGCCTGCCGTCCGCCGACCAATCGGCAGCGACGGCGCACGAGAAGCCGCCGCCGCTCGCAGCGTCCGCGACCCAGCCGCGGTCGTGCACGACGTCGACGAGCGCGAAGTTCGAGATTCCGCGCGCGCGAGTTTGCGCTGCGAGCCTCTGGCCGTCGGCGGAGAACGCGAACGCGACGTCCCCCGGGGTGTTTCCGCGTCGCCCGATCGCGTTGCTCCACTCGCTGAGGTGGCGGAGGCGATGGTTGGGGCCGATGAGAATGACGACTCCATCCGTCTCTCCGATCGCGATTTCATCCGTTCCTGGTCGGAACGCGAGCGAGCAGCGCTTGAATCGGTCTGCGAGGTTGTACTGCGCGAGTCGTCCGCTCCCGTCTGCCTGGTAGCGATAGACCATTCCATCCGCCCCGACGCTGGCGATCTCCGTGCCATCGGGCCGGAAGGCGACGCGGTGCACTTCGCGCGAGTGCGCGTCGATCACACGTGGCGCGGCGCCGGAACGAGGGATCAGGCGGAGCTTGCCGTCCGTGGCCCCGATCGCCACGGTGCCATCCCGAGGGGAGACCGCCAACGTCGTGGGCTCGGTGCCGAGATCGAGCTCCGCAGTCGGCGTGCCACGGGCGAGATCCCACACCCGTACGAAGCCGTCGACGCCGACGGACACGAGCGTGGTGGAGTCGATGAACGCGACGCCACGAACCTCACCCCGGTGCTGGAGGAGCTCTCCCCGCACGGCGCCGGTCGCGAGATCGTAGACGACGATCGCCCCCTCGATGCCCGGCGTCGCCAGCAAACGCGAGTCCGGACTCGTCGCGATTTGGGGATGCACGACGGTGTTGGCGTAGGAGCGTGGATTGGGCTGAGCGTGAGCAAACACGAGCCGCGCGGGCCGCGGCACACACGACGCGGACGGGCTCGCGGTCGCGACGGGCGGCGCCGCTCCCGCGTCGGCAAGCGCGCGAGGGAGCGGGAGGGGAACGTCGGTCCAGTTCGAGGAGCGGGCCTCTTGGCACCCCGCGACGCCGAGGATGAAAGCGGCGACCACGCACTTGCCGGTGATGCGTGGTGTGGCTTCCGTGCTCTTCACTTCGGTCCTGTTCGGCGAGCGCGGAGCGCCGGACGCGACGCAGGGGTGCCTGCTCGGCGCGGCGACCGTGGGCGTGTCCCTCCGGGCGCTTCGAGCGGCAAGCTCAATACCGCAGCGTGACGCCGCTCACTGTGCCCCACGAGTGCGAGCAGCTCGTGTAGCCGCCGTCGCCGCCGAGCGCGCGGATGAGGTGCGGGCTGCCCTCCCACGTGCTCGAGCTCGACTCCACCGAGCGCTCGACGACCGTGGCGGTGACACACGTGCCGCCCTTGCACACCTCCACGCGGCGGCCGCAGAGCTGGTTGCTGGAGCCCTGGAGCGAGCCCGGCGCGGCGAGCCAGTCGCCGCTGTCCACGAAGTCGCGCGAAGGCCGCGCGAAGTCGGCGCAGGCGAACGCGACGCGCCCCTGCGAGAAGCGATCGCACCGCGTGAGGAAGTCCCAGTTGCCCTGCCAGAGCAGGGTCACGGTCCGCGTGGTGCCGGACCCGGCGGATCCCCCGCTGCCCGTGCCGCTGCTGCCCGCGCGGTCGAGGTACGAGCCGAAGGCGTAGCCGTCTTGCCCGTTGTAGGTCACGCGGTAGTACCCGTCCTGCGCGGACCCGCCGGCCGCCGTGACGCGCGCGCCCGCGGGCATCACCGTGCGCACCGAGGCCGACCGGCTCGGGCCGCTGCGGAGGTTCAGCGCGCGGTTCACGACGAGCGTGGTGCCGGCGCTGATCGACCCGGTGATCGCCTCGGCCGACTCGTCGGCGGTCTCCTCGTCCGGCCCGCCCGCGTCGGCGCTGCAGCCCGTGGTGGCGAGCGCGAGAGCGAGCCCGGCGGTGAGGGTCGCGAGGGCGGCGAGGCGTTGCGGAGCGAGCATGGGGCGCGGCTATGCGCGAGGCGTGCCAGGCGATCGGCGCCCGATTCGACGGCGAAACGCGCAGGGATTGCGCGAATGGCCGCCCCAAAGGGGGATCTCCGATCCGTCAGGGCGCATCGGCGACAATGGGCGCTTAGGAGCGATACGTGACGCTGATGTGGGTGAAGGGCCTACCTGGCTCTAGCGCCTACGGTAGCGCTCGACGAACGTCGCCGAGGGCCTCGGGCGCGGGTCGCGTCTTTGCAGCGCGCGACGTCGCTTCAGAAGCGCGGACGAGCCCCGTCGAGGCGGGCGCGTGCCCGAGCGGCCCAGACGGAGTCGGGGTGGGCGAGGCCGAGCGCTGCCTCCCACGACGCGCGCGCCGCGGTTGGATCGACGTCCGCGAGGAGGTCGCCGCGGAGGAGCCGGCGCGACGGCTTGTCTTCGAGGGCGAGGGCTTCGTCCACACGCCGGAGCGCGGCCTCACGGTCGCGCGTGCGCTCGTACGCGGCGGCGACCTCGAGCGCTTGGCCGAGCGACGCCGGCGCGTCGAGAGCGCGGAGCCGCTCGACGATCGGCCCGAGCGACGCGCCGTCGAACGTGAAGGTCGGGCCTTCGCTCGCCTCGAGCCGATACGCCGCCCAGCCGCGGTGCACGTCGCGCTGGAGGCTGTGGAGGTCGCTGAGGGCGAGCTGGTCGAGCGCCCCGAGGACCCGCGCGATCGCGGGGCGATCGCCGACCGTCACGAGCGCCGCCAGCGTCCCGAGGGCGTCGGTCACCGTGCGAGCGGTCTCGTCGATGCGAAGGAGCGCCTCCGCCGCGCGCGCGAAGCTGTGGAGGCGGAAGGCGTACGACGCGACGAGCCGGCAGCGCGCCGGATCGCCCTCGGCGAGCGCGAGCGCGGCGTCGAACACGGGCTCGAGCCCTGCGTGGGGAGCGCGGGCGTCGACGTCATGGAGCACGAGCGCGACCACGTGGAACGTGGTCGCCGCGCACCGGCCTTCGCGGGCGTCGCGCGCCGCGAGGTCCCCCGCGGCCGCGAAGACGCAGCCCTCGCAGATGTAGCCCGCGCGCCCCTCGAGGATCCGCGCCACCTCGCTCCGGTGCGATCCACAGAAGTTGCAGGTCGCGGCGTCGTTGGGATCGCCAACGAGCCCGTGCAGGCCTTTGCGAATCGACTTCACGTTCATCGGTGCGCGAGGGAATACGGACCGATGGACGCGATCCTTCCCACGCGCGGCGAGGCCGTGGTGCCGGCGCGGGCGACGGGACGGACCGCGTCCCGACGACGCCGCGGCTAGAACTCGACGCCCACGAAGACGCGCAGTCGAAACGTGGCGGCGCCGCCGGCGAACGCGCGCGCCTTCGGAGCGCTGCCGTCGATCCCCGCGTAGCGCACGTCGAACCCGAGCGGGCTCAGAGCGACGAAGAGGTGCCCGTACGCCAGGTTCGCGCGCACGTCCGCGCCCGCCGAGAGCGTGACGACCGAGGCCTCCGAGCTTCCGCCCTCGAGGTAGGTGACGTTCGCGAGCATGGCGGTCGGCTCGATCTCGAGCCGCCACCGCGGGCGATCGAGCACCGGGATCGCGAACCCGAGCGTCGCGGGCTCGAGCCGCAGGCCCGTGGCGGAGCCCGTCAGGCTCGCCATGCCCGAGAGGTGATAGCGGAGCAGCCCGCCGCCGAGCGACAGCTCCGCGCCGAGGTTGTGCGTGCCTCCCGCGACGTCGTGGAGGATGTCGGCCGGATCACCGGTGCGCGAGGCGTCGCTGAGCTCGACGCCGGGCGCGTAGACGGCCCCGAGCCGCAGCCGGGGGGCCGCCTCGGCGGACGCGGGGACGAGCGCGAGGCCGGCGGCGGGGACGAGCGCCTGCGAGAGCCGCAGCGCGCGCCGCGCAAGAGCCGCAAATCGTGAGACCTGTCGCATCGTTCCCTCCTGGGTGCCTCGAGGACGCGCCGCGCTCGAGCGAGCTCCAAATCTACTCGGTTGTCCTTGCCGCGGCCGCCTTTCTGGAGCCGCCGCGCTCAGAGCTCGATGGTCTTCCACTGCCCGCCGCGGAACTTCAGCGCCATGACGATGGCCGCCAGCACGGCGTAGAGCACCGCCGCCATCCACATGCCGAGCAGGCCGATCTTCAGCGTGATGGCGAAGACGAACGCGAGGGGCACGAGGATGAGGAAGATGAGGCAGAGCTGCGCTATCGCGACGAACACGGTGTTGCCCGCGCCAAAGAGCGCCTCGCTCAAGATGAGCGCCATCGCGATGATGGGGGTGACGACGCCCATGACGCGCATCGGCACCATGGCGGCCTCGCGCACGGCCTCGGAGTGGGTGATGAAGCCCACGATCTGCGGGGTGAAGAGCACGCCCTCGCACAGCCCGATGAAGCCGAAGATGGCCACCCCGAGCTTCACGCTGCCCCACCCGAAGCGGTCCGCGGTCTCGGGCCGCTTCGCCCCGAGCGACTGGCTCACCAGCGTGGCCGTGGCCGTGCCGAAGGCGATGCAGGCGGTGAAGGTGAGCTTCATGATCGCGACGATGTTGGTGGTCGCGGCCCCGTTGACCGCCTCGGCCCGCCCGCAGGCGCCTACGATCACGTTCGTCGCGTCGGAGTGGGCGGCGATCTCGTCGAGCCGCCCGGCGACCCTCGAGAAGGCCCCGAACCCCACCATCATCACGACCGTGGACGCGGCGGCGGGCAGCGAGAGCTTGAGCAGGTCCTTCGTGAGGCTCCACGAGAGGTTCGAGCGCCGATACGGCGAGAACCGCGCGCGCTCGGGCAAGGTGAACGCGAGCACGATGAGCAGGCCGATCCACGTCGAGATGAAGGCCGAGAAGCCCGCGCCCGGGGCGCCCATCTTCGGGGCGCCGAGGTTGCCGAAGATGAAGAGCCAGCAGAAGAGCACGTTGAAGATGTTCATCACGACGGCCGCCACGAGGTGCACGTGCGTCTTGCCGATGCCGTCGAAGAACGACTTCACGCCGACGGTCATCGACATGCCGATGATGCCGAACACGCGCCAGCGCGAGTAGGCGAGCGCCACCGCGTGCACCTCGGGGCCGAGGTTCATCATGCGGAGCAGCGGGCCAATCGTGAACTGCGCGAGCACGGTGAGGACGAGCCCTCCCATGAGGCAGAACCACGCCGAGTTCGCCAGGACCGCCCCCGCCGCCTCCGGCTTCTTCTCGGCGTAGCGGCGCGCCGTGAGGGCCTGCGTGCCCACGCTGATCGCCGACAGCGAGCCCCCGAAGAGCCACACCAAGATGAGCGAGGGGAGGAGGGCGGCCTGGGCCGTCGACCCGTCGCACCCCGGGAGCCGCGCGAAGAAGACCACGTCGATCTCGTTGACCGCGCTCTGCGAGAGCATCGCGATGACCGTCGGCATCGCCAGCCGCAGGATCGTGGGGTAGGTCGGGCCGTCCAGCAGGCGCAGCTCGACAGAGTTCGGTTTTTCCATGCTGCTGGGCGTCACGCGTTCTCGCCGGGCCGCGCGAGCGCGCCACGGGAGGCTCGGCAATACCGCCCATGGCCGCGCGTGACAAGGAGCGCCATGGGGTAGGGGACTTCCCTACGTTGGGCGACGTTCCTTCAGCGCCGCGTCGGCTTGCGCCCGCCGCCGAGGCGCGCGCGGAGGCGCCGCGCGTCGGTCGAGTCGGGG
>DAORJJ010000253.1:0-9379 GCA_035439005.1 Polyangiaceae bacterium
CGAGGCGTGGCTTGGGCACCGGCGGCACGACCACCACGATCCCGCCCACGCGTGGCCCTCGCTGCACGCGCCCCGCAACCTCGACTTCACCAAGCTCGTGGAGGTCGTCCGCCCGGATCCGGCCCGCCCCGAGCTCTTCGTCGGCCCGGCCGAGCACCGCCGGCCGCGCGACGGCTTCGCGCTCACCGACCGGCGCATGGGCGCGAGGGACGTCGAGCAGGAGATCGACTACTGCCTCTACTGCCACGAGCGCGACAAGGACTCGTGCTCGAAGGGCCTTCGCGACAACAAGACGAACGAGGTCAAGAAGAACCCGCTCGGCGTGCTGCTCGAGGGCTGCCCGCTCGAGGAGCGCATCAGCGAGATGCACGCGCTGCGGCGGGACGGCGACGCCCTCGGCGCCCTGGCGGTGGTGTGCATCGACAACCCCATGTGCGCCGGCACAGGGCACCGCATCTGCAACGACTGCATGAAGGCGTGCGTCTTCCAGAAGCAGGAGCCGGTCAACATCCCGCAGGCCGAGACGCGCGTCCTCACGGAGATCCTCGAGCTCCCCTATGGGCTTGAAATTTATGGGTTTCTGACTCGCTGGAACCCGCTGAACGTGCGCCGCCCGTACAGCCTGCCCTACAACGGCAAGAACGTGCTGGTCGTGGGCCTCGGGCCCGCGGGGTACACGCTCGCGCACCACCTCACGCGGGAGGGCTTCTCGGTCACCGCGGTGGACGGCCTGAAGCTCGAGCCGCTCCCCGCGTCGCTCGTCGGCGCGGCCGCGTCGCCTCCGGCGCCGGTGCGCGAGTTCGCCGCCATCTGCCAGGAGCTCGACGAGCGCCTCGTCCTCGGGTTCGGCGGCGTGTCCGAGTACGGCATCACCGTGCGCTGGGACAAGAACTTCCTCACGGTGCTCTACGTCACCCTCGCGCGAAACCGGCTCCTGCAGATGCACGGCGGCGTCCGCTTCGGCGGCACGCTCGACCTCGACGACGCGTGGGCGCTCGGCTTCGATCACGTCGCCCTCGCGGCCGGCGCGGGGCGCCCGACGCTCATCGACATGAAGAACAACCTCGCGCGGGGCATCCGCAAGGCGAGCGACTTCCTCATGGCCCTGCAGCTCACGGGAGCCTACAAAAAGAGCACGATCGCGAACCTCCAGGTGAAGCTCCCCGCCATCGTGATCGGCGGCGGCCTCACCGCGATCGACACCGCGACCGAGCTCATCGCCTACTACCCGGTGCAGGTGGGCAAGACCCTCGCGCGCACCAACACGCTCCGCGCCGAGCTCGGCGAGGAGGCCTTCCGCGCGATGTTCGACGACGAGGAGTGGGCGACCCTGAGCGAGCACCTCGCCCACGGCCGCGAGCTCGAGGAGGAGCGCGCGCGCGCGGCGGCTGAGGGGCGCGCGCCCGATCTCCAGGGGCTCGTGGAGCGGTGGGGTGGCGTCTCGCTCGTCTACCGCAAGGCCGTCCAGGACTCGCCCGCGTACCGCCTGAACCACGAGGAGGTGCACGAGAGCCTCCGCGAGGGCGTGCGCTACATCGAGAACCTCTCGCCGGTGGAGGCCGTGCTCGACGGCTACGGCCACGTCAAGGCGGTGTCGTTCAAGCGCCCGGACGGCGGGCTCGTCGAGCTGCCGGCGCGCACCGTGTGCGTCGCTGCGGGCACGAGCCCGAACGTCACCTACGAGCGCGAGTACACGGGCACGTTCGAGCTCGACGCGCGCAAGCAGTACTACCAGGTGCACACCGCCAAGCGGGTCGACGGCGACGTCGTGCTCGAGAAGGCGCGCCCCCGCGAGGGCTTCTTCACGAGCTACGCGAAGGAAGGCCGCGTGGTCAGCGTCTACGGCGACAACCACCCGCACTACGCCGGCAGCGTCGTGAAGGCGATGGCGAGCGCGAAGGACGGCTACCGCCACGTCGCGGCGCTCTTCCCCGAGCTCGCGTCGCTCGACCCGGCCGCACAGCCCGCGCGCGACCTCGCGCTCGCAGAGCGCTTCGCGCACCTCGACGCGGAGCTCGGCGCGCACGTCGTGGAGGTGAACCGCCTCACGAAGACCATCGTCGAGGTCGTCGTGAAGGCGCCCATGGCGGCGCGCAAGTTCCAGCCCGGGCAGTTCTATCGGCTCCAGAACTTCGAGGCCCTCGCGCCCGTGGCCGAGGGGACGCGCCTCGCGATGGAGGGGCTCGCCCTCACGGGCGCGTGGACCGACCCCGAGCGGGGCCTGCTCGGCACGATCGTGCTGGAGATGGGCGGCTCCTCGCGCCTGTGCGCGTCGCTCAAGCCCGGCGAGCCCGTGGTCCTCATGGGGCCCACGGGCCAGCCGACCGACATCGCCCGCGACGAGACCGTGCTCCTGCTCGGCGGCGGCCTCGGCAACGCGGTGCTCTTCTCGATCGCGCGGGCGTTCAAGGCGCTGGGCGCCACCGTGCTCTACTTCGCGGGCTACAAAGACGGCGACGACCTCTTCAAGCAGGCCGACATCGAGGCCCACACCGACCAGGTCGTGTGGTGCACCGACAAGGGGGCCGAGATCACCCCGCGCCGGCCGCAAGACGCGCATTTCCGCGGCAACATCGTGCAAGCGATGCTCGCGTTCGGGAAGGGCGAGCTGCGACCGCCCGTCGCGAAGCTCTCCGCGGTGCACCGCATCCTCGCGATCGGCTCGGATCGCATGATGGACGCGGTGCGCGAGGCCAGGCACGGGGTGCTGCTGCCCCTCCTCGACCCGAGGCACCTGGCCATCGGCAGCATCAACTCGCCGATGCAGTGCATGATGAAGGAGATCTGCGCGCAGTGCCTCCAGAAGCACCGCGATCCGGCCACGGGGCGCGAGCACGTCGTGTTCTCGTGCTTCAACCAAGACCAGGAGCTCGACCACGTCGACTTCGCGCACCTCCGCGAGCGGCTCCGCGCGAACTCGGTGCAGGAGAAAATCGTGAACTCCTGGTTCGAGCACGTGCTTCGTAAGCACCCGGAATTGCGTTGAATTTTTGGCCTAGCGCTGCGCGAGCGTCTTTCTCGCTTTCGCGCAGCGCCCGGGCGTGCGAGTAGGACCGCCCCTATGGCAACGCGCTATCACATCGGTGCCAAAGAGCTGCGAGGCGAGCTCTCCGCCTACGCCAAGCGGTTCGACCTGCTCGAAGTGCGCCCGCCCTCCGCGGAGCAGCCGAAGGTGGGCCCCACCCTCGCCACGCTCAAGAAATGGCGGAAGGCCGCGCCTCCGCACTTCGAGTTCGTCGTCGTGCTCGGGCCCGCCGTCGGGCGGCTGAAGGCCTCCCCGGAGCTCGAGACCGAGCTCGCGACCGCGCTCGCCGCGGCGACGGCGCTCCAGTCCCGCTGCATCTTGCTGGCCACTCCCGCGGAGGTCACGCCTACCGCGCTCTCGCGCGACCGCATCGCGAGGCTCCTCGAGCGCCTGCCGCGCGACGCCACGCAGATCGCCTGGGAGCCCCGCGGCGTCTGGGAGACCGAGGACGCCGCCGTGTGGGCCCGCAAGTGGGGCGTGGCGCTCTCGGTCGACCCCACGCGCGAGCCGGTGCCCGCGGGGCCCGTGGCGTACGCGCGCCTGCGCGCCCTCGGCGAGGCGCGCTCCTTCGGCCCCGCGGCGCTCGAGCGGGTCACGCAGGCCATCGGCGACCGGCGCGAGGCCTACGTCGTCATCGACTCGCCGACCGCGCTGGCCGAGTGCAAGAAGCTCCGGCAGCTCTCGCAGCGCACGGCCGCCAAAGACGGCGGGCGGGGCCGCGTCATCCGGCCTCGGAACCTGACCCTCAAGGTTCGCGACGACGAGCAGGAGTAGGTAGGCATGGCGGGCGCGCGCACGAGCAGCGGTCAGCGTGGAGGCGGGGCGGGCGGCGGCCCCACGGTCCGCGCCCGCGCGACGCACGCGACGTTCGCCCCCGCGCGCGAGGCGGCCGAGGCGCTGCTCCTGAAGGGCAACGCCGTCGACGCGGTCGTCGCGGGCGTGTTCGCCGCGGCCGCCACCGAGCCCTCGGTGCTCCTCGGTCCGGTGCAGCTCCTCTTCGGCGGCGGCGGGGCAGGGCACCAGGCCGTGTCGGGGCGCCTGCTCCAGTCCGGCAAGGGCATCGAGCGCCCCCGGGGCTTCCGGGGCGGCGATCGCGTGCCCGACGCGGCGCGCGTGGCGGTGCCCGCGCTCCCCGCGGCCCTCGTCGCGGCGCTGGCGACCGCAGGGCAGGCGTCGCTGTCGCAGGTGGTCGGTCCGGCGGTCGAGCTGGCCCGCGGCACGCCGCGCCGCGCCGTGCTGGCCGAGGTGGCGCGGCTCGGGCCGCGCGCGATGAGTGAGGGCACGCTGGCCGAGGAGCTCGTGCACGCCGCCAACCGCGTCGCCGGCGGCACCCTCACCCGCGAAGACCTCGACGACGTGCGCGTCGCGGTCGAGCGCTGCGCGCTGGAGCCCGCCGAGGTGGGCGCCGACGGCGAGCCTCGCGGCCTCCTCACGGTGCCCTGGGGCACGCGGGCGGTGCTCCCCTCCGCCGACGAGGGCGGCCTCGACGCCCGGAACGTCCACGCGGTGCTCGCGGTCGATCGCAACGGCCTCTTCGCGCTGGCCGTGTTCGAGGTGCACCTCGACGTGCTCCCGGTCCCCGAGCTCGGCCTCGCCGCGCCGCTCGTGGCGGAGCCCGTGCGCCGCGGCACGCCGCGCGTGCGCCCGGGCACCGTGCTCCCGGCGGCGTTCCCCGCGGGGCTCGTCGAGCGCCGCGGCGCCTTCGAGCTCGGCCTCGTCGTCGTGCAGTCGCCGACGGGCGAGGCCGACGCGCGGGCGCTCCTCGCGCGCGCGCTCAGCGGCGAGCGGCCAGCGGCGTCGTCGAGCGGACGCATGCTCGCGGTCGCGCAGAGCGGCGATCACGCGTCGGCGTTCGGCTGAAGGGCCCCGCGCCGCCGCGGCCCGCGCGCCCGAAGGCGCGAGCCGAGTACGCGGTTGCGCGGTGTGTTACGCCCTCACGCCCGTCGAAAGCGCTTTCATGACGAGAGCTTACCTCGCGTGGGCGCGCCGCCGCCGCGCCCGCAAGGCCCCCGCCAGGACCAACGCCACAGCCCCCACGGCGCCAAGCCCAAGATCTCCCGCGGCCCCCGGCCGCGCGCTGCACCCGCCCTGCGTGTCGCCGGTGGGCGGCGGGGGCGCCGAGGGATCGCACGCGCCTCCCGGCACCTCGCCGCTCGAGGTCGCGCGGCTGCCGGAGGGGAGGTAGATCGAGCAGATCGCCTCTGTGTCGTCTGGCTCGAGGTCGCGGAACGCGGTCGAGCCCGGCGTGTAGCGCGCGAACATCGTCGCCTCGCGCAGCGGCGAGTGCGCGATGCCGAAGAAGTGGCCGACCTCGTGGGCGAGCGCGCTCGCCATGTCGGTGCCCGACCTCGGGACCGGATCGGCCAGCGCGAAGCTGACGTTGGCGGTGTTCACCTCCATGTCGGCGTCGAGGATTTCGCCGGTGAGCTTGTTGAACGTCAGCGTCGTGAGGATGACCTCGCTCGTCGAGCCGTGCGGCCACGCGTCATCCCAAAAGACGATCGCGCTGGCGTTGGGGCCGCCGCGGGTGTCGTAGCCGAGCGCGCTCCGCGACGTGTCGCCGGTGAACTGGGCGTCGATCGACAGGGGCTTGCCGCCGCAGCTCACGGCCTCCCACGTGCCGAACGCCTGCGCCGCGAGCTCCTTGAACCGCGGCATGTCGAGCTTCTTCGACCCCGGCGCCTCCACCGCGTAGCCCACGCAGGCGCGTGAGTGGTAGACGAAGATGCCCTCGGTCCAGCAGCCGCCGGGCTCCGGCGAGAAGCTCGGGTCGGTGGGCACCGTGGTCGTGCGGCAGAAGGCGCTGGCGGGCGCGGTCGAGAGCGTCACCATCGCGGCGAGGCCGGCAGCCAAGAACGAACGCATCAAGGAAGGCTCCTCCCCTCACCATAGCGAAGCCGCTCACGAAATCGCGCGCGACCGGCCCTCCGTCGCGAAGTTTCTCGGCGGGCAGGGCGGCGCGCCTCGCGTAGACTGCGCGCATGAGCGACGCCCCGTGCCTCGACCTCGACCGCGTGAGCCCGTGCAGGCGCCCCGAGGGGCGCGCCGCAGGGCGCCAGACCTGGGACAACCTGCTCTTCGTCCACTACACCTTCCCCCCGGAGGCCGTGCGGGCGCTCGTGCCGGCGGAGCTCGAGCTCGACCTCTGGCGCGGCGAGGCGTGGGTGGGCCTCGTGCCCTTCGAGATGAAGGACATCCGCCCGGCCTTCGTGCCGATCGGGATCGACTTCCTCGAGACCAACCTGCGCACGTACGTCCACCGGAACGGCGAGCCGGGGGTCTACTTCTTCTCGCTCGAGGCGAGCTCGCTGCTCGCGGTCGAGGCGGCCCGGTTCGGCTGGGGGTTGCCCTATTTTCACGCGGACATGAGCACCGTGATCGAGGGCGACCGCGTGCGGTACGAGACCCGGCGGCGCGGCGGCTCGCCGCCCGTGCGCGCCTCGTTCGAGTATTCGGTCGGCGCGCCCCTGGGCGCCTCGAAGGTCGGCACGCTCGAGCACTTCCTCCTCGAGCGCTACTACCTGTTTACCGTCGCGCAGGGGCGGGTGGGGAAGGGGCAGGTGCACCACGTGCCTTACCCCGCCCACGAGGCGACTCTTCACGCGACCCACGACGATCTCATGGCCGCCGCGGGCCTGCCCCGGACCACCCGCCCGCCGAGCGCGGTGCACTTCGCGCCGGGCGTCGAGGTCGAGGTGTTTGGCCCGTGGGACGAGGGCGACGAGCCAGGCTAGCGAAGCAATGAGCGCGGCGCGGCGGGGGTCGCCGGCCAATCATCCGCGCCACCCACCGGATTCGCTTGACAGACACTGGCCGAAGTAGCAGGTTGCGCGTCCCGCGGGCCACCGCGCGGCTTTTATTTCCCGAGGTAGTCATGGCGAAGAGCGACATCACCGGCAAGCGCAGGCTCAGCGCGCAGAACGTCTCCCACTCCAACATCAAGACGAAGCGCTGGCAGCACGTCAACGTCCAGGCGCGTCGTCTCTGGGTGCCCGAGCTGAACCGGTTCGTCTCCCTCAACCTGACGACCCGCGACATCCGCACGATCGACAAGATCGGGCTCTTCGCGTACGCGAAGCGCTACAACGTCAAGCTCTAGTCGGCCGCTCGCCGTCCGGGGCCGCTCGGCCTCGCGCGCGCGCGCTTGGTTCGTCGCGCCGTGCCTCTCTTTGGGGGCGCGGCGCTTCGAGTTTTGTTCGAGGCTCCGCGCGGGCCGTGAGACGCTCGGCCGATGGCGCCGCCGCCCTTCCTAGTCGTCGAGCCCGAGGTCGACTCGCCGGTCCTCGTCGAGGTGCCCCACGCCGGCACGTACGTCGACCCCGAGACGGCGCGCTGGCTCGTGGCGCCCCCACGCGCGGTCAGGCAAGACGCCGATCTGCTGGTCGACGACCTCTACGCGGACGCGCCGGCGGTGGGGGCGACGCTCCTGGCCGCGCAGCACTCGCGCTACGTGGTCGATCTGAACCGCGGCGAGGGCGACGTCGACGGCGGCTCGGTGCGGGGCGTGCCGGGGCCGCTGCGGGCCTCGCGCGGCGTGATCTGGCGCCTCACGGGCGCCGGCGAGCCCGTCCTCTCCGAGCCGCTGGCGCGCGCCGAGCTCGAGCGGCGGTTGGCCCACGTCTACCGCCCCTACCACGAGGCCCTCGCCGGGCTCATCGCGCGCAAGGTGCGCCGCTTCGGGCACGCGGTGGTGCTCGCGGCGCACTCGATGCCGAGCGTCGGCCTGTCGTCTCGCGGGGCACGCGCGCCGCGCGCCGACGTGGTGCCCGGCACGCGCGGCCGGACCAGCGCCGACGCGCGCTTCATCGACGCGGTGGACACGAAGGCGCGGAGCGCGGGGCTCAGCGTGGCGCACGACGACCCGTACCGGGGCGGCTTCACGACGCTCCACTACGGCCGCCCGGCGAGCCGCGTGCACGTGGTGCAGGTCGAGCTCGCGCGGCGGCTCTACATGAACGAGGCGACCCTCGAGCCTTCGGCGAGCTTCGCCGAGACCCGCCGCTTCTGCCGCGAGCTCACCGCGGCGCTCGTCGAGCTGTCTCGGTCGTAGCGCGGGCCACGCGCGCGAGGCCGCGTCACGCCGTGGTTCGCCGCGCCCGGGGGTGCGCTCGGTCGTACGCCTCGCGCACGTGGTCCTGCGCGATTCTTGTGTAAATCTCGGTGGTTCCAAGGTCGGCGTGGCCGAGCATGGCCTGCACCGCGCGGAGGTCGGCCCCGCCGCGCAGGAGGTGGGTCGCGAACGAGTGGCGCAGCTTGTGCGGCGAGAGCTCGGCGGTGATCCCCGCCACCCGCGCGTACCGCTTCACGAGCTTCCAGAACCCCTGGCGCGTGAAGCGCTTGCCTCGGGGCGAGACGAACACGTGCGGCGACAGGTGCGCACCGGGCGTCGCGCCGCGCACCTGGGCGAGGTACGCGTCGAGGTGCGTGAGCGCGACCTCGCCGACCGGCACGAGCCGCCGCTTCTGCCCCTTGCCGAGGGGCGACACCACGCCGCGCTGCAGGTCGAGCTCCGACAGCCGCAGCTCGCAGAGCTCGGTCACGCGGAGCCCAGAGGCGTACATGAGCTGGAGCATCGCCGTGTCGCGCAGGCCGCGCGGCGTCGCGAGCCCCGGCGCCGCGAGGAGCCGCAGCACCTCGTCCTCGGTGAGCACCCGCGGGAGCTTCCGGGCGAGCCGCGGCCGCGCGACCTTGCGGGTCTCGTCGGACGGCGCCGCCCGCTCGCGCACGAGGAAGCGGCAGAACCCACGCACCGCCGAGAGCTGGCGCGCGCTCGAGCGCGCGGAGAGCCCCTCTTCGGTGTTCTTCACGAGCATCCGCGCGAGGGCCTCGGCGGAGACGTCGGCGGGCACGGCGGCGCCGTCGGCGGAGGCCACCGCGCGCGCGAGGCGCCCGAGGTCTCGCGAGTACGCCTCGAGCGTGTTCTTCGCCAGGGCGCGCTCGACCCTCAGGTGATCGAGGTACGCGTCGATGTACCCGTAGAGGTCCACGGGCGCAGCGTAGCGGCGGAGGCGCGCGTCGGCACGTTTCCGGTCTCCCGCGCCTCCGGCGCGCCACGCGCTCAGCGGGTCGCGCCGCCTGATCTCACCGCGGCGGCGATCGCGAGCGCGCGCTTCTCGTGGCCGGCCTGAGCGACGAGCGCGTCGACCTTGGCCTGCAGCGCGCCGCCGCGGAGGGCCGCGGCGTACCCGGGCATCGCGCCCGCGCGGTCGACGAGGAGCGCGTCGAGCTCGCCCCGTCGGGCGCGCCCCCAAGGGGTCTCGGGGGTGGTGCGGCCGAGGAGCGCGCGCGCCTCCGCCACCGCCCGCGTCGCTTCGCCCTCCACGAGCGCGGCGGCCGCCCCGCGATCGAGCCCTC
>DAORJJ010000254.1:0-9340 GCA_035439005.1 Polyangiaceae bacterium
CCATCCTCACGTCCCCGCGGGGCGCCGCCGGCTTCGGCTACGACCCCATCTTCCTCGTGGACGGCCACGACAAGACCATGGCGGAGCTCACTGACGAGGAGAAGAACGAGGTCTCGCACCGCGGCCGCGCCGTCCGGGCGCTCCGCGCGGTGCTCGACGAGGTGCTCGCCGCGCGCGAGGCGACCGCGCGCGGCGTGGGCTCCGCGGGCTGACCGCGGCGGAGCCCACGTGGGCGCGCGCGCTCAGCCCTTCGCGTTCGCGAGGTTCGCGGCCGCGAAGTCCCAGTTCGCCAGGTGGTTCAGGAAGGTCTCGACGTACTTCGGCCGCGCGTTGCGGTAGTCGATGTAGTATGCATGCTCCCACACGTCGCACGTGAGCAGCGCGGTCTGGCCGTGCTTCATCGGCAGGTCGGCGTTCGCGGTCTTCGTGACCGAGAGCTTGCCGTCCTTCACTACGAGCCAGGCCCAGCCCGAGCCGAACTGGGTGGCCGCCGCGGCGCTGAACTCCTCCTTGAACTTCGCGAACGAGCCGAAGTCGCGGTCGATCGCGGCCTTGAGGTCGCCGGTGGGCTCGCCGCCACCGCCGGGCTTCATGGAGCTCCAGTAGAACGTGTGGTTCCAGATCTGCGCGGCGTTGTTGAAGACGCCGCCGTCGGACGCGAGGACGATCTCCTCCAGGGTCTTCGAGGCCTCCGGCTTGCCCTCGAGGAGCTTGTTCAGGTTCACGACGTAGGCGTTGTGGTGCTTGCCGTGGTGGAAGTCGAGGGTCTCGGCGGTGAGGTGGGGCGCGAGGGCGTCCTTCGCGTACGGGAGCTCGGGGAGTGAGAAGGGCATGGGAAATCCTGGCGTTGCTGGGCCTCGGGAGGCGCGGTGAACCGTGGTGTGTGGACCGGTACCTTACGCACCCTCCGCGCCGAAGAAAAGGCCCGCCCCGCCCGGGGCGCCGTCGCCTCGCGCCACCGCTTGAGCTTGTCCCCCCGCGCCCCGCGGGCGGCCGGGCTCAGAGCTCCACGGTCACGATCTCGCTCGCCGAGAGCCGGTAGGGCACGCAGTCCTCCGGCGCGCCGTTCTCCCACACGAAGCAGGAGAAGTCGGTCTCGACGTCGAACACGATCATGGGCTGGTGCCACACGCCAGGCCCGTAGCAGACGCCCTGCCGGCCCGACGCGAGGAACACCTCGAGCGTGTCGAGGTCGGGCGTGTCGTCGCCGTGCGACACGGCGACGAGGTAGCGCGACGCGTTCAGCGGGACGAAGAGCTGCCCCGAGTGCGGGTGCTTCTCGAGCTCCACCACCGGAAAGCGGCCGGGCACGCTGGGCTGGCAGCGGAACGCGGCGATGTTCAGGCGGGCGTCGGCGCGGAGGTTCTCGATCGAGAGCACGGCGTCGTGCCTGCGCGCCGTGCCCATGTTCACGGGGCGACCCTCGCCCTGGACTTGGTCGATGTCGAGCACCTGGCCGAAGGGGGCGAACGACTCGCGAGTGAGCGGGCGGGCAACGAAGGTACGCACGCCGTGAGCATACCCGGGCGTCGCCGCCCCCGCGCCGAAAACGCTGCGTCCGAGCGCACCTTTTGCGGACAGGTATGTCCAAAATAAGGCGAAGGGCGCGGCATTTTGACGCGCCGCCCGTGGCACACGAAGTGCAGGGGGGCGTTGTCCGGCGGCGCCCTCTCGCCACGTCGCCGGGGAGATCCCCACCATGAAGAAGCTCACGCTCGGCCTCCTCGCGCTCGTCGCGCTCACCTTCGTCGGCTGCGACAAGGAGCCCACGCCCGCGGCAGGCACCGAACCCGCGAAGACCGCCGCCGCCACGCCCGCGCCCGCCAAGAAGCCCGAGCCCCGCCGCACCGGGATGAACACCATCGTGGACGTCGCGCTCGGCTCGAAGGACCACACGACGCTCGTGACCGCGCTCCAGGCCGCCGACTACGTCGACTCGCTCGACAACGCGGGGCCGTTCACGGTGTTCGCGCCCACGAACGCGGCCTTCGCCAAGCTGCCGCCAGGCACGGTGGAGGGCCTCGTGAAGCCCGAGAAGCACGACGACCTCCGCGGGATACTGAAATACCACGTGACCGTCTCCATGTACGGCGTCGCCGCGCTGAAGGACGGAATGGTGCTCAGCATGGCCGACGGCGGAAGGGCCACAGTGCACGTGAAGGATGGCAAAGTGACCATCAACGACGCGACGATCGTCGGCACCGTGCAGGCGTCGAACGGGATCGTCCACGTGGTCGACACCGTGCTCTTGCCGCCCAAGAAATAGCCGCGCGCGGCACATCCCGCGCGTGTCGGCCGTCGCCGCGCGCGCCTCGCTCTCGTCCCCGCATCTCGACCGGAACTCTGGAGACTATCCCATGCGCGCTCACACACTCGTCGCTTCCTCGCTCGTATTCGCCGGCATCGCCAGCGCGGCGTTCTTTGGCTGCGAGAACAAACACGAGGCCAAGGAGAAGGAGCAGGCCGCGGCCGGCGGCCTCGGCGCCTCCGCGAGCGTCACCGACCTCATGAAGGCCCGCAACCTCTCCGAGGCCGACGTCGAGGCCGCGCTGAAGACGTACGTGCCTACCGGGAAGATGGATGAGTACTACATCTTTGCGTCGGGCGGCCAGTCGGGCAACATCGACGTCATCGGCGTGCCCTCCATGCGAATGCTGAAGGTCATCGGCGTGTTCACGCCGGAGTCCTGGCAGGGCTGGGGCTTCGGCGGCGACAGCGACAAGATCCTCGATCAGGGCAACCAGGGCACCCACAAGATTCGGTGGGCCGACATGCACCACCCGAACCTCTCGGAGACGAAGGGCGACTACGACGGCCAGTACCTGTTCGTGAACGACAAGGCGAACGCCCGCGTGGCGGTGGTCGACCTCTCCGACTTCACCACGAAGCAGCTCGTCGCCAACCCGCTCGCCGCGAGCGACCACGGCGGCGCGTTCGTGACCCCCGACACCGACTACGTGATCGAGACGAGCCAATATCCCGCGCCGCTCGGCCGGGAGTACGCGCCGCTCAGCCAGTACAAAGACAAGTACCGCGGCGTCGCGATCTTCTGGAAATTCGACCGCGCGAAGGGGCGCATCGACCCGGAGAAGAGCTGGGCGCTCGAGCTGCCGCCCTATACGCAAGACCTCGCCGACGCCGGCAAGCTCGGCTCCGACGGCTGGGCGTTCATCAACTCGTTCAACACCGAGATGGCCATCGGCGGCACTCTGGACGGGAAGCCGCCCATCGAGTCGGGCGCCTCGCAGGGCGACATGGACTACCTCCACGTCATCAACTGGAAGAAGGCCGAGGCGCTCGTCAACGCCGGGAAGACCAAGACCATCGCGGGCATGCGCGTGCTCATGATGGACGTCTCCGGTCCCGAGGGCGTGCTCTCGCTGGTGGGCGAGCCGAAGAGCCCGCACGGGTGCGACGTCACGCCCGACGGCAAGGCGATCGTGGTGGGCGGAAAGCTCGACACGCACACGACCATCTACGACTTCGAGAAGATGAAGGCCCTCATCGAGGGCAAGAAGTTCGAGGGGAAGGACCCCTACGGGCTGCCCATCATGGCCTTCAAGGACACCCTCCAGGGGCAGGTGGAGATTGGACTCGGGCCGCTCCACACCGTGTTCGACGACAAGGGCAACGCGTTCACCTCGGTGTTCATCGAGAGCGTGGTCGCGAAGTGGTCGTACACGGACCTGAAGAAGCCCGTCGAGAAGCTCAAGGTGCAATACAACATCGGGCACATCCTCTCCGCCGAGGGCGACACCGTGAGCCCCGACGGCAAGTACCTCGTCGCGATGAACAAGATGTCGATGGACAGGTTCCTCCCGGTGGGCCCCCTCTATCCGCAGAACTTTCAGCTCGTCGACCTCACTGGGGAGAAGATGCGGCTCCTGGCGGACATGCCCCTGCCGAACGCCGAGCCGCACTACTCGCAGATGATCAAGGCCGACAAGCTGAAGCCGATCAAGGTCTACAAGCCGGGCACGAACCCGTTCCTCGGGTCGGTCGACCCGACGCGCGCCGAGGGCGGCAAGGAGAAGATAGTCCGCAATGGCAACAAGGTCGATGTGTACATGACCGCCATTCGCAGCCACTTCACGCCAGACCAGATCGAGGTGGAGGAGGGCGACGAGGTGACCATTCACCTCACGAGCCTCGAGTCGGCGGAAGACCAGACCCACGGCTTCACGATCGACATGTACAACATCAACGTCAGCCTCGAGCCCGGCAAGCACGAGAACATGACCTTCAAGGCCGACATGGCGGGCACGTTCCCCATGTACTGCACCGAGTTCTGCTCTGCCCTCCACTTGGAGATGGCCGGGTACTTCCTCGTGAAGCCCAAGAAGAAGTAGGCGAAGCATGGCGCAAGGCGAGACCGGGGGGCACACACACGAGCACCGCGACGGCGCGGGGCCCACGAAGGACGGTCGCGTCCGACTCCCCGTGCTCTCGCCCGCCGCGCACGCGGGCGGGCACAAGCCGCCGTGGGACTGGGCTCGATGGATCGTCCTGCTGCTCGGCGCGAGCTCCGTCGGCCTCTTCGCCGCGTCCTTCTTCCGCCCCTGGTGGAGCTTCAAGCTCTACGCGCCGCAGTACCCCAAGGGCCTCGGGCTCGAGATCTCGCTCACGGGCATGGGCGGCGATGTCCACGAGATCGACCTCTTGAACCACTACATCGGGATGAAGCACCTCTCCGACGCGGCGGCGGTCGAGCGGCACCTCGCCGGCTACGGAGTGGCAGCGATCGGCGTACTCACCCTCGCCGCCCTGGCGCTCTCGGGGAAGAAGCTGAACAAGCTCGTGGCCATACCCGCGCTGGCCTTCCCCATCGTGTTCCTGCTCGACAGCTTCTATTGGCTGTACTCTTACGGTCACGAGCTCGACCCGAAGGCGCCGCTCCACATCGCGCCGTTCACGCCGCAGATGTTCGGCAACGGCATCATCGGCCAGTTCGAGACGTTCGCCGCCCCGTCGGCGGGGTTCTGGCTCGCCATCGGGGGCGTCGCGTGCGCCGTCGCGGGCAACCTGCTCCGCTCGCGCGTCTGCGACAACTGCGGACACTCGACCGAGTGCAACGCGGTGTGCCCGCGCGTCATGGTGCTGCCCGAGCGCGCGCCGAGGGAGCCCAGGTGAAGCCGCGGTCGGGCCGCGGGTGGCGCGCGGTCTTCGGCGCCGCCGCGCTCGGCTGCGCGCTCGAGGGCGGCCCTGTCCGCGCCGCTGCGCCCGAGCCTGCCGCGGCTGCCGCCGAAGGCGACGCCGTCGGCCCCCGCGACCTGCCTGTCCCCGCGGGCGCGGTGGTCGCGGGGACGTTCGAGGAGCTCCGCGCGCTCGTCGAGGATCCCGGCGGCCCCAAGGCGATCGCGCTCACGGCGCAGGTCTACCGTGGCGATCTCGTCATCAAGCGCCCCCTGTCGCTCACCGGGCGGCGCGGCGCCGTCCTCGAGGGCACGGGCGGCGGTACGGTCGTCACGGTCAAGGCGAGCGACGTGCTCGTCTCCGACGTGCTCATCCGGCGCTCGGGCCACCGAAACACCACCGAGGACGCGGGCTTCAAGGCGACCGGCGAGCGCGTCCGCATCGCCCACGCGCGCCTGGAGGACACCCTCTTCGGGGTGTCGTTCGAGGAGTGCAAGGCCTGCGCCGTCGAGGGCGTGTCGGTGCTCGGCTTCGACGAGCAGACCGAGCTCCGCGGGGACGGCATCAAGCTCTGGGAGTCGCACCACTCGACCGTGCGCCACGCCCTGGTCGAGCGGGTGCGCGACGTGGTGGTCTGGTACACGCGGCACGCGACGCTCGAGGACGTCGTCGTCCGTGGCAGCCGCTACGGCACCCACCTCATGTACGCGCACGACGCGAGTGTTCGGCGGAGCCGGTTCGAGGGGAACGTGGTGGGCATCTTCGTGATGTACAGCGGCAGGATGCTCCTCGAGCAGAACGTCGTGGCGGGCGCGCGCGGCGCGGCGGGCATGGGCTTCGGCTTCAAGGACAGCGACGCCATCACCGCCCGCGGCAACTGGCTCGTCGCCAACACCTCGGGCCTGTACCTCGACAACACGCCGCGCACGACCGCGGAGCCCGTGGTCTTCGAGGGCAACGTCATCGCGCTGAACGACGTGGGGCTCCGGCTCCACAGCGCCGAGAAGGGCCTCAGCTTTCGCGGCAACGATCTGCGGCAGAACGCCCTCGTGGTCGAGGCCGACGGCGGCGGCAGCGCGCTCGCCGTCGAGTTCCGCGGCAACCACTTCAGCGAGTACGAGGGCTACGACCTGAACGGCGACGGCGTGGGCGACGTCCCGTTCGAGGTGAAGGCCCTGTCGAGCGACCTCACCGAGTCGCGCCCCACGCTCAAGTTCTTTCAGGGCACGGCGGCCATCGGGCTGCTCGACGCGGTCGCCCACGCCGTGCCCCTGCTCGCGGCCCGCAAGCTGCTGGTCGACCCGGCGCCGCTCGTGCGCCCACCGGACATCCACGCGCCATGATCACGATCTCCCACGTAAAGAAGCGCTTCGACGCCGTGCTCGCGCTCGACGACGTCTCTCTCTCGATCCGCCCCGGCGAGCGCGTCGCGTTCGTAGGCGCCAACGGCTCGGGCAAGACCACGCTGCTGCGCGCGCTCCTCGGCCTCGTGCGCGTCGAGGGGAAGATCACCATCTCCGGCAGCGACGTCGCCAAGGAGCCCGAGGCCGCGCTGCGCGGGGTGGCCTACATCCCGCAGATCGCCCCGCCCATCGAGGCGTCGGTCGCCGAGGTCGTGCGCGCGCACGCCGCGCTCCGCGGCAAGCGAGAAGAGGCCACGTACGAGCGCGCGGGGCGCTTGGGGCTCGACCTCGGCGCGAGCCGAACGAAGCGCTTCCGCGACCTCTCCGGCGGCATGAAGCAGAAGCTCCTCGCGGCGATGGCGCTCGCGGCCGACGCCGAGGTGCTCGTGTGCGACGAGCCGACCGCCAACCTCGACGGCGAGGCGCGCGTGGCGTTCTTCTCCGAGCTCGCCGCGCGCCCTCCGAGCAGCGTCGTGGTGCTGTGCTCGCACCGCATCGAGGAGGTGCAGAAGCTGGTCGCGCGGGTGGTCGAGCTCGGCGACGGCCGCGTGGTCCGCGACGCGTCGCTCGACGAGGTGCTGCTCGAGCTGAAGGCGTTCCGCGTCGAGGTCACGCTCCGCGGCGGCGCCACCGCCTCGAGGGCCGAGGCGATGCTCCTCGGGCGCGGCTTCTCGCCCTGCGGCGGCGCGCGCTTCGGCGCGAACGTGGCGCAGCACGAGAAGGTGGAGCTCGTCACGCGCCTCTTGGCCGAGCACAGCGGCGAGCTCGCGGACCTCAGCATCGTGCCGGTGGACGACCTCGCCCGCGCCTCGCGCGAGGCGGGCCCGCGTCGCCTCGAGGTCGTGGCATGAGCCGCGCGACCTGGCGCGCCGCCGCGGCGGCCACGCTCGTGTGGGCGCTCGCGTGCGCGAAGCTCGACCAGCCCACCGACCCCGTGTGGGGCAAGGAGCCGTGCGCCGACTGCTCCATGCTCGTCAGCGACCGGCGCTTCGCGGCCCAGCTCGTGCACGACGGTGAGCGGCGCTACTTCGACGACGTCGGCTGCATGGTGCTCTGGGCCGAGCAGCACGGCGGGCTGCCGGCCCACGCGTGGGTGCACGACGGCGCGAGCGGCCCGTGGGCTCCGGCGCGCGCGGCCCGCTTCGCGGAGGGCGCGAGGACGCCGATGGACTACGGGCTCGAGGCGCGCGCCGACGGGGCGCTCGGGTGGGAGGAGGCGCGCGACCGCGTGATCGCCAAGCGCGGACTGAAGCGCGAACAGAAGGAAGGAGTGAAGCGATGAGCTCGGCGACCCGCGTCTTTCTTCGGCTCGAGATGGCGGAGGCCATGCGCTCGCGCTGGCTCGTGTTTACCGCCCTCGTGTACGGCCTCGTGTTCGCGGGGTTCGTGTGGCTCGGGCTCCGCGAGAGCCGCGTCATGGGCTTCACCGGCCTCTCGCGGGTGGTGCTCAACGTGTCGAACGCCATCGTGCTCGCGGTGCCCCTGGTGGCCCTCATCGCGACGAGCCAGGTCATCGTAAAGGCGCGCCACAGCGGCTACTTCGAGCTCATGCTCTCGCAGCCGGTCAAGCGCAGCGAGTGGTTCGTCTCCGCGGTCGCCTCCCGCCTCGTCGTCATCGTCGGTCCCCTCCTCGTGCTGTTCGCCGCCGCGCTGATCGCCTCGGCGCTGGGCGCCCAGCGGGACGCCGACACCGGCCCCATCGTCGCCCGCTGCCTCGCGGTGACCGTCTCGCTCGCGTGGGCCTTCCTCGGCATCGGCTTCTGGATCTCCGCCTCCGCGCGGACCCCCGAGCGGGCGACTGTGCTCGCGCTGCTCGCGTGGGTCGTGGCGAGCGCGCTCCACGACTTCGCGCTCATCGGGGCGCTGCTCCGGGTGCGGCTCGCGCCCGAGGTCGTCTTCGCGCTGGCCGCGGCCAACCCGGTCGAGGCGGCTCGTATCGCGGTGCTGAGCGGGGTCGATCCGGAGCTCTCGGTGCTCGGCCCGGTCGGCTTCTGGCTCGCCAACACGCTCGGGCCTCGGCTCACGCTCGCCGTCGGCGTGCTGTGGCCGGCGCTGCTCGGCACGCTCGGGCTCCTCGCTGCGGAGCGTCGCCTCGTCTCGTCCGATCTCGTCAACTAGTGAAACTCATGAGGAAAATATGAATACTCAGCGCTATCTCTCCGCCGCCGCCGGCACCTTGCTCGCGCTCGCGACCCTCGGGCTCGCGGGCTGCAGCAAGGACGAGCCCAAGGGCGGCGCCACGGGCACGACCGGCGCCGCGGCGGCATCCACCGTGGACGTGAAGCCGATCTTCGCCGAGAAGTGCGTCCCGTGCCACGGCGAGAAGGGCAAGGGCGACGGCCCCGCGGCCGCCGCGCTGAACCCCAAGCCCCGCGACTACACCGACAAGGCCTGGCAGGCGTCGGTCACCGACGAGCAGATCAAGAAGACCATCGTCTACGGCGGCGCCGCCGTCGGGAAGAGCCCCAACATGCCCTCGGCGCCCGACCTGGACGGCAAGCCCGAGGTCGTCGACGGCCTGGTCAAGTACATCCGGTCGTTCGCGAAGTAGGCGCGGCGCGCTCGCTCACGTCGCCTCACGCGGGCGTCAAGGCGCCGTCGAGCGGCCAGAAGGGCTCGACGGGCTCGTCGCCGAAGGCCTCCTGGTCGGTCGGCGACACCCGCACGAGCGCGACCAGGTCGCCGACGGTGCGCGCGGCGGCGAGCCCGTCGAACGTGAGCACACGGCCGAGCGCGTCCGCCACCTCGAGCGCGACGAGCATGAGATCCGCGGGGCCGAGCCGCCAGTCTTCCACGAGCCGCTG
>DAORJJ010000255.1:0-9323 GCA_035439005.1 Polyangiaceae bacterium
CCGACGGCACACGCGAGGGCTTCGCCGCCGCGGCCACGTTCCCGAACATCGCGGCGTGCGCGGGCGCGTGGTCCGTCCCCGGCCTCGGCGTGTCGACGCCTGCGTGCGGTCGCGGGGCCGGCAACAGCGGCCAGAACCCCACCGGCAAAGACTGCTCGGTCGCCGATCTCTGCCAGGTCGGCTGGCGCGTCTGCGACACCCCCGCCGCGGTCGCCTCGAGGACGGGCGGGCGCGGCTGCGCGGCCTCTGGCATCACCGGCCAGGCCTCGTTCTACGCGATCCGCCAGGCCGGCTCGGGCGGCGCGGCGTGCGGGCCGGGCACCAACGATCTCTTCGGCTGCGGCGACGTGGGCGATCCCCCCGACGCGCTCACCTGCGCGCCGCTCGATCGCTTCTCGAACGATCTCTGCCGCGCGCTCCCGCCCGTCTGGGCCTGCGGCGCGAACACCGCCGACGAGCAGGGCGCCGTCACGAAGACCGCGAGCACGGGCGGCGGCGTGCTGTGCTGCCGCGACTGACCCACGGATCGCCTGACCCACGGATCGCCGGACCGCGGCGGCTGCGCTCCCCGCGAGAGGCGGAGAACGGCTATCCTGCCGCCCATGGTCTCGCCCCGCCCCGCCGTCCCGCCCGCCTCCCACGCCGACCCGCGCAGCAGGCCCTCCCTCGCGCGGACCGCCGCGCTGGTCCTCGCCACGTGCGCGCTGTGCGTCGGCCCCGTCGGCTGCGACGAGAAGCCGGCCACGAAGCCGACCGCGGCCTCGGCCACCTCCGCGCCACCCCCGCCGCCGTCCAGCGCGCCGGAGGAGCCGACGGCCCCGGTGCTCTCGATGGACGACAAGGCGCTCAGCGTGAGCGGCGCGACCGTGCCGTTCGACGCGCCCAACGTGCCAGGCAGGCTCACCGCCGCGCTCGCCGGGAAGCCGAAGGTCGCAGGCGAGGCGGTCTCGCTCGCGGTGGTGCGCTCGGCCAAGGCCACCAAGGTGGCCCTCGTGGTCGCCGCGCTGCGCGAGGCCAAGGCCGCCGCGGTGGTGGTGAAGGCCCAGAAGCGCGACGGGGCGATGGGCGAGCTCACCGTCGCGTGGCCCGCGGCGCCGCCGTGCACGGCCGTGGCGTACCTCGGCAAGGACGTGTCGATCTCGGTGTGGACCGCCGGCGGCACCGTCGCGAAGCGCTTCGCGAAGGGCATGGCGGGCCCGGACATGACCCTCGGCTCCGAGGGGCTTCGCAAGGTCGCCGGCGCGTGCGAGTCGCCCGTGGCGTTGCTCGCGGCGGACGAGTCTGTGACCTTCGGCCTGCTCTTCGACCTCGCGCTCGCGGCGCGAGAGTCGGAGGACGCGCGCGTGGCGGGGCTCAAGTTCGGCTTCCCCGCCGACGCCCCCGTGCCAGGGCGGAAGGTGAGCCCGTGACGCGCCGCGGAGGTGCTCGCCGTGCGTGACGTCTTCGTCCTGGGCACGTCCACCACGCCGTTTCGGCGGTGGCCGGAGCGCACGCACCGCGACCTGCTGCGCGAGGCCTACGCCGCCGCGCTCGAAGACGCCGGGGTCGACCCCACGCGCGTCGAGGGCGCGTGGTTCGGGAGCGCCGCGATGCACCACTTCGGGCAGCCCAACATCCGCGGCCAGGTGGCGATGGCGCCCCTCGCGCGCGAGGGCCTCTACCCCGCCCACGCGCCGATCGTGAACGTCGAGGGCGGCTGCGCGACAGGCGCGATGTGCCTCGCGTCCGCGTGCTTCGCGGTCGCGGCGGGCGCCTGCGACGTGGCGGTCGCGGTCGGTGTGGAGAAGGTGTTCATGCCCGAGGCGCCGGAGAAGATGCTCGCGCTCTTCAACGGGGGCATGGACCAGCTCCACCCCGAGGAGTGGCGTGCACTCTACACAGAGATCGCGCCGTCGACGGGCACCTCGTATGCGCCGCGGGCCGACCGCATCGCCATCCTCGACGCCGTCGCGCTCGGCGCCGCGTGGCACATGAAGACGTACGGCACCACGGTGCAAGCCCTGGCCCGGGTCGCGTCGAAGAACCACGCGCACGGGGCGCACAACCCGAACGCGCAATACCGCGAGGCGATGTCGGTCGAGGCCGTCCTGGCGGACAAGCCGGTGGTCTTCCCTTTCACGCGCGCGATGTGCGCGCCGATGAGCGACGGGGCCGCCGCGGTGCTCGTGGGGTCGGCCGACGCGCTCCTCGCCTCGCGCGCGCGCGTCCGGGTGGCGGGCCTCGGGCTGGCGAACGGCGGCCGCGACCGCTTCGAGGACGACTCGGTGACCCGCGTGGCCGCGCGGCGGGCGTTCGCGCGCGCGGGCATCGCTCCATGCAGAGTACATGTAGCTGAGGTCCACGACTCCACCGCGTTCGCGGAGCTCGCGGCGCTCGAGGATCTGGGCCTCTGCGCGCGCGGCGAGGGCGGCCCGTTCACCGAGAGCGGGGCCACGTCGCTCGGCGGCGCGCTCCCGGTGAACACCTCCGGCGGCCTCGAGTCGAAGGGGCACCCGCTGGCCGCGTCGGGCCTCGCGATGGTCCACGAGCTCACGCTGCAGCTCACGGGGCGCGCGGGCCCGCGCCAGGTGCCGGGCGCGACCTGGGCGCTCGCGCACAACGCGGGAGGGCTGATGAGGCTCGACGAGGCCGCGAGCGTGGTCACCCTGCTCGAGCGCCGCGCGTAGCTCGGCGAGCTATGGCCAGGGGATCGGGCCGGTGACCGACGTGCCCGCGCCGAGCTCCGGCCAGCCGCCCTTCCAGGTGATGGGGGCGAGCAGCCCGTAGCGCCCCTTCGAGGTGTCGTGCTTGCCGCTGGGGAGCGCGGGCCACGCGTGGTGAAAGAACCGATCGACGCCGTGCGACGTCACCACCGAGCCGTGGCCGGGGCCGACCCACTGCGCGTTGTTACCGAGGAGCGGGGCGCCGCGCTTCGTGAACGGGCCGCGCGGCGACGACGCGCGCGCGACCCCCGTGCGGTACCGATCGTCGTACACGTTCGCGCTGTAAAACAGGTAGTAGAGGCCGCTGCGCTTGACGACCCACGGGGCCTCGACCACGCCGCCCTCGAACGTGCTCGCGTCGTTGGTGAGCACCGTCGCCGCCGCGGAGCCGGGCGCGAAGTCGAGGCCCGTCGCCGCGAGCTCGCGCACGAGGATGGGCGTCGGGCGGCCGGTGGCGTTGCCATCCACCTTCCAGTACAGGTACCGCTTGCCGTCGTCGTCCTGGAAGAAGGTGGCGTCGATCGCGCCCATCGCGTCGGTGACGAGCGGGCTCCCGCGGTCGACCCACGGCCCGAGCGGAGAGGGCGCGCTCGCCGCGCCGATCGCGAGCCGATCGGCGCCGTCGGCCGCGGTGTAGTAGGCCACGTACCTCGCGCCCACCTTGTGCAGCTCGGGCGCCCAGTTGCGCGCGCCGTTCGCGGACCACGGCGCCTTGCCGGTCGGCAGGACCGACTTGCCCGTCGGCGTCCACGACACGAGGTCGTCCGACGCGCGGATGGGCAGCGTCCCACCGGTGCACACCATGTAGTACGTGGGGCGCGCGCCCTCGTCGCGCAGCACGCCTGGATCGGGGCAGTCGAACGGCACGACCGGGTTCGTGAACGTGGGCACCGGACCGGGGAGCTTCACGCCAGCGGCGTCGGTCGGGGCGGCTGCGGCGGGCGTGAGCGCGCCAGGCGGGATGGGCTCGGTGCGACCGCCCGGCGGGGTCCAGAGCAGCGCGAGCTCGGCCGCGCCGCGGTGCTGGAAGTAGTCGACCCGGAGCGCGTGCGCGCCTCGCGCGAGAGTCACCTTGGCGCGGGTCTCGGTGAGCGCGTGGATCGTGAACGCGTCGACGACGAGCTTCCCGTCCACGAACACGCGGACGCCGTCGTCGCTCCGCGCGATCAGCTCGTACGCGCCCTCGGCGGCGATCCCCAAGGTGCCCGAGTACCGCACCGAGTAGAGGATCGGGCGGAGCTTCTCGTGCGGCGCGACGCCATCGGCGAGGCTCAGCGCGACGGCCGGCTCGGTCCGCGTGAGGACGAGATCGTAGAAGCCGTCGAAGTAGTCGGCCCGCACTCCGCTCGGCGGCGGCGGGGCCGAGGCGTCCGCGGCGGGCGGCGGCGGGGTCGTCGGCGGAGCGCTGGCCGGCGGCGCGACGGCGCTCGGCGCCGAGGGCTCGAGAGAGCCCCCGCCCGCGTCGGGGCCCCCACACGCGGCGAGCGCGACCAGCGCGACGAGGCCGACCACGAGGGCACGGGAGGGCAGCACGCCACGAGTCTCCCCCACCCGCCCCGCGCGAGCAAGGCCGCTCGAGGCGCTCGTGGCCGGGCTCAGCGCGTCACGCAGCGGACGCCTATCTCGGGCGCGCTGTCGGCGGAGCGCCCCGAGTAGGGGTGGAGATCCTTCACGGCCTTCCTGTAGTCGCCCCCCATCGCGCGCGTGCCGTTCACGCCGCTCTCCACGAGCTCCGAGACGTTGCCAACGAGCCCGAGGACCCCCTCTGGCGTCGCGCCTCGGGGGTGCGCGCCGACCTCACATGTGCCCTCCTTCGCGCGATCCGAGCAGGCTCGCCCGGCCTCTTCGTCCTCGCCCCACGGGAAGGCGCGCTGCGCGTTCCCACGCGCCGCCCACACCCACTGCTGCTCGGTGGGGACGAGCAGCCCGCGCGACTGGCAGACCCTCTTGGCGTCGTCGAGGCTCACGCAGTTGATGGGGTGCCCCTCCCGGCCGGCCTTTCGGTAGTTGCAGAATGCATTCTTCGTCTCGGCGGGGGCCGCGCACTTCCCCGCGTCCACGCACGCGGAGTACGCGCTCGCCGTCACCTCGGTCTTGTCCATGCAGAACGGGCCCACGGTGACCGCGTGGCGCCCGTGCCCGTAAGTGCCGCCGGGCACCGGCGCCATCCCCGCGGGGCACGCGGGGGGCGGGGCCGTCGTCGTGGGGCCCGCAGCCGCCACCCCGGAGCCGTCGGAGGCGAGCCCATCGAGCGCGAGCAGCCCGACACGGAGCGGCACCGCGCACAAGGGGTGCTCCTTGCCGCTCTTGAGCGCCTCCTCGCAGGCCGCGGGATCGCCCTCCCGCGCGAGGCGCTCCGAGGACGCGGAGGACGCGCCGCCGGCCTCGACGCCGAAGACCGAAGCTCTCGCGGCGAGCTCCGCGCTCGTGCCGGCCTCCATCGCGAAGCCCCCGAGGTAGACGGTGCTGACCACGTGGGTCGCGCGAGGGCAGTCTTGCCCGCGGAGGCTCGCGCGCTGTACGCGCGCGTCGGCGCCGAGCGCGTCGGTCCCGACGAGGATGAGGTCGGTGCGGAGGGAGCGCCCCGCGCCGACCTTGCCGGCGACGGCGTGCGCCCCGAGCGGCAGCGACGCGAACACCTCGCTGGCGTCCTTCGCGCTCTTCGTCTCCCGCGCGGAGGTGGGCGAGAAGCGGTAGGACGAGGGCCCCTTGCAGTTGGGCAGGAGCTCGAGCTTCACCTCGCAGCCACGGCTCTCGTACCGGACCGCGACGACGCCGCGCTGGCGAAGCCTCCCGAGGTTGGCCCGCGAGGCGGCGTCCCAGGCCATCAGGTCAGGGGCCTCCTGGGCGCGCACCGCGTCGCACCGCACGCCGAACGCCTCGCCCACGGTCGGCGCGTCCCCCGCGATGGCGCGGGCCGGGCTCCCCCCGCACCCGGCGAGCGGAACCGCACACGCCGCCGCGAGCGACGAAAGCCGCGAAATCCACCGAAACCGCCCGAGGTCCGCGCTCTTCATTGCCCGCAGCCTAGCGAGCCCGGGCCGGGCCTCGCCAGCCGCACGAACCGAAAAGTGAGCCCCGAAGGGGCGAGCCAAGGTCGATGGCGGCCCCGAGCCGAAGGCGAGGTGGCGCCATGAACGGATGACACGCTGCCTAATGCGCGACGTCCCTCCCTGCCGCGCTTCCGCCTGGTTCCGGTCCGCGGACGCCGCTAGGCTGCGCGCATGAAGAGAGCGGCGGCGTTGGGCGTGTGTGTGTGTGGGCTGGTGGCGAGCGTGTACGGGTGCGTGGGCGACGATCCCGCGCCCACCTCGGCGGACGCGTCGACCGAAGCGTCCACGCTCCCCCCCGACTCGGCCCCGCCTCCGACCGACGCCTCGGCGCCCGACGCGCCCGTCGACGCAATCGCGCCCGACTCCGCCGCGCCCGACGCCTCCACCGACGCCCGCGTCCCGACCTGCGCGGGCCAGCCGTTCGCCACGCCGGTCGCGGTCAACACGTCCCAGATCGCCGCGGCGCTGGCGTCCACCATGTGGGGCCCGCGAGTGATCGGGGGCAACGCGTACTTCTCGGCGGTCCCCTCGGGGTCGAGCGAGCAGCAGCTCTTCCGCGCGACCTTCACCGCCGGGGGAGTGCCCGCGCTGTCGAACGCCGTCGTGCTCACGCCCCCGTCGTCCACGACGGTCGTCGAGTGGGCGCCGACGCTGTCGCCCGACAGCTCGCTCCTCGTGTTCACGACGGGCTTCCCAGGACCACGACAGCTCGCGGCCGCCACGGGCGCGGGCGGCGCGTTCACCGTGGGCACGCCGATCGCCTCGCTGAACACCGCCTCGGACGAGACCGATCCGTACTTCGCGAACGCCCGCGCCCTCTATTTTGCGCGCGACGCGGGGGCCACGCCGACCTTCGAGATCTACCGCTCCGAGGTGACCGCGGGCGTGTTCGCCGCGCCGGCGAAGGTGAAGCTGCTCTGCCCGCTCGCGAACTGCGGCACCCCGGTCGTGACGCCGACCGAGCACATGCTCCTCTTCGCCGCGTGGCCGACCGGGGCCTTCGCCCCCACGGCGCGCGAAGCCGATCTCGTGGGCACCACCGCGGGCGCGGTCGTCGACCACCCCGAGCTCGGCGCGCGCTACCCGTCGTGGGTCTCTGCGGACGGCTGCGAGGTGCTCCTCGGCGGCGGCGGCATCTCCACGGTGGCCGACATCCACTACGCGAAGCGCACGCCCAAGTAGCGAAACGTCTCGCGTTGCCTGAGTTGAGACGCAGGCTTATCCGGCAGCGTCCGCGCGGCGGCGCTGCGCGCTCCACCCGTGCGCGAGCGCCGCCAGGCCCACGAGGAGCGCGAGCGGCGTGTCGCCGAAGCGTGTGTAGGGCGTGCGATCGAGCTCGAGGAGCGCGACCTCCACGTCGAGCACCTTCGGGAACGGCGCGTCGTAGCGCGCGCGCACACGACCGGCCGCGTCGACCAGCGAGGTGGGGCCGAGGTTCACGGCCCGCGCGAGGTCACGCCGCGTCTCGATGGCGCGCAAGACCGAGAGCCGCAGGTGCAGCTCGCCCTCGGCGCTCCCGGCGAACCACGCGTCGTTCGTGAGGTTGACGAGCAGGTTCGGCGGCCGCGTGCCGCCTGACGTCATCGCCTCGCGCCCGGCCTCGGGCAGGTTGTCCTCGTAGCAGATGAGGATCCCCGCGCGCACGCGGCCAGCCTCGAGGGGGGCGCTGTGGTCACCCGGCACGAGACCGGTGCCGCGCGCGAACGTGCGCCGGAGCCAGGGGATCTGGTCGGCCAGCGGGACGGTCTCGCCGAACGCCAGGAGGTGCCGCTTGTCGTAGGGCGCCGACAGCCGAGTGACGGGCGGCGTCCCGCCCGCGGCCTCGGCGATCACCGCCGAGTTGGTGGACGACTCCGCGTCGCGGAGGAGCGTGAGGCCCACCACGACGGGCCCGCGCACCCCGGGCGAGAGCACCGCGCGCTCGCCGCTCGGCGAGAGGCGAGCGCCGTGGGACAGCGCGTACGGGAACGACGCCTCCGGCCACACGGTGAGCTCCACCCCGCGGCTCTCGCCCATCTTCGTGAGACTGTTCAGCTTGTCGCGAATGACCGGGGCGGCGCGCGCCTCCCAGCGGACGGTCGCCGGCGTGCCGGGCTGGACCAACCCCACGCGGACCTTCACCGCCGAGGCACGCGCGCCGTCGATCGCGCGCATGCGGAGGGCGCCGTAGCCGAGCACGACGCCGGCGACGGCCGCGGAGAGCGCGCCGAGGACGAGGCGCCCACGGCCCCGCGCGGCCAGCGCCTCGGCCGCGAGCCCCGCGCCGAGCGCGACGACGAAGCTCACTCCACGCTCGCCGACGAGCTCGGCGAGCTGCACGGTGACGGGCCAGGGCGACAGCCCGCCCGCCGGGGTCCAAGGGAAGAGCCCGGGCGTGAAGAGCGCCGCGTACACGCCCGCCGCGAAGGCGAGGAAGGCCGGCACGCCGCGGCGCCGCGCCGCGACGGCCAGCGCGCCCGCGAGCGCCCACGAGAGCCCCTGCGCGAACGAGAGGAGCGCCCACGCGAGGAGCGCCGCCACGTACGGGAGCGGCGTGAAGCGCACGATGACCTCGGGCACGAAGCGGAGCGCCACGAGGTTCGCGCCGGCGCCGAAGAAGAGCCCGGCGAGCGCCCCACGGCGCGCGGTCTCGGGGCCGCGGAGGAGGAGCGCGAGGGCGACGAGGCCGACCAGGACGAGCGCGTGGAGGTCCGTGGGGGGCGACGTGAGCGCGAAGACCGCGCCGGCGCCGAGCGCGAGCGCCGAGTCGACGAGCCGAGGGGCGCGCGCGCGGAGGCGCAGGGCGGCGGTCAGGGCGGCTCGGGGCGACAGCAGGGCGCGGCTCGGGGCGTGCTCGGGCAGGTCAGAAGTAGAACGTGATGCCGCCGTTCACGAGCGCGCCACCCGAGGTGTTGGTCGTGCGCCCAGAAGCGTCGACGAACTCGGGCGCGCCGCGACCGTCGGTGCGCGAGCGCACGAAGCCGCGGATGTCGAAGTTCAGCGCGACGACCCGCGACAGCCGGATCTCGATGCCCGCGCCGCCTTGGCCGCCGAAGTACGTGTACTTGCGATCGCCGGGCGCGTAGAGGCTGCTCGAGCTGTAGGAGTAGTCGTCGCCCGAGACGCGCGCCCCCGAGAGGCCGAGACCGCCGAGCAGGTAGAACTGCGCCCGGCTCTTTGGGTTCAGGTAAAGGAGGCCGTTCAGGGTGCCCAGGGTCTCGGTGCGCCGGTAGCCGTTGTAGTCGGTGCCGCCGGCCACATCGATGTTCGCCTCGAGCGCGAAGGCAGGCACCGGGCGGAAGCGGAGACCGAGGCCCACGAGGCCCATCGCGGCCTCCCCGTTGCGACCCGAGCCGAGCGCGATGCCGGCGAGGTGGAGGTTCAGACCCCACTTGCGGTGCGGCATCGCGGGGCGGGGTGTGTAGTGGTAGACCTCCGGCGCCGGCCGCGGAGCCACCACGACCACCGGCGGCGGCGCCGGCTGGTAGACGACCACGGGAGGCGGTGGGGCGGGCGCCGCCGCGGGCGCGGGCGCCGTGGGCGCGGCGGCGGGCGCGTCAGGGGGAGGCAGGGGCGCTGGTGCGGCGGG
>DAORJJ010000256.1:0-9289 GCA_035439005.1 Polyangiaceae bacterium
CCGCCGCAGCGGCTCCCACGACCGCGACCGCGACCGCGACCACGACCGCCGCCCCCAAGCCCTCGACCACGACCGCAGCGGCTCCCAAGCCCGAGCCCTCGACCGCGACCGCTGCCCCCACGCCCTCGACCGCGGCGGCGCCCGCGGGCTCGGGCCGCGAGGCGCCGGCGAGCGCCTTGCCGCGCGTGCTCGCGAGCCCGCCGTGGCTGTCGAAGGCGAAGGCGAAGGCGAAGACGGTGCTGAAGGTCGAGACGCTCGCGCGCCCGCACACGTTCGCGTGGAAGCCGGGAGAGCTCGAGCGCTACCGCAACCACTACCGGCCGTCCGACGCCGAGTCCGCGGCGATCTTGGCGGACATGAAGCACAAGGTCGCCGAGCACGGCGAGCGCGTGAGCCCGTACATCGACAGCTGGTGGTGCACCATGCGCATGGTCGACGCGCACATGAAGGAGGCCTGGGACACGCTCCCCATGGTCGTGTGGCGGGCGAACACGGCGCTCTACGTCCTCGCGAGGCTCGGCGACGACGCCCTCCCGAAGTACATCGACTACGCGCTCTCGCTGCGCCAGCCCACCACGTCGAGCGTGCTCTTGCCGCTCGTGTCGCCCCGCGTGGCCGCGATCATGGGCGACGGCTTCGCGGGCAGGCGGAGCCGCGCCGACGCGGAAGAGTGGCTCCGCGCGCACCCCGAGATGGCGGCCGTGGGGCTCGTGCCCGAGGCGGTAGGCGACGGAAAGTCACGGGACAACGCGGGCGCGGCGCTCCGGTTCCTCGCGGCGCGGGGGCACGGCGAGGTGGTGCGCGCGGTCGCCCGCGAGTACGGCGCGGCCGCGGAGGCGGCGGTCGCCGAGGTCCTGGCCGTCGACCCCGCCGACTCGTTCCCCGCCAAGCTGCCGAAATTGCCCAGCTTTTTTGTCCCCGAGGCCCTCCCGCGGCCGCGCCTGAAGAGCGGGGACGACCTGCCCCTCACCGCGGTCACGGCGCTCGCCACGATGCTCGCGTTCTCGTCGCCCGAGGCCCCGTACGCCGGCATCGCGCAGGTGAAGGAGGCGTGCGACCCGGCCTCGCTCGACGCGTTCGCCTGGGGAATCTACGAGGCGTGGTCCAAGGCCGGCTCGCCGTCGAAGGAGCAGTGGGCCCTCTTCGCGCTCGGCTACCTCGGCGGCGACGCCTCCGCGCGGAAGCTCACGCCGCTCATCCGCCACTGGCCGGGCGCGGGGCTCCACGCGCGCGCGGTGCTGGGGCTCGACGTGCTGGCGCTCATCGGGAGCGACATCGCGCTGCTGAACCTCCAGGGCGTCGCCGAGAAGGTAAAATTCAAGGCGCTTCAGGAGCGTGCGCAGGAGAAGATCGCCCAGATCGCCGAGCACCGCGGGCTCACGACCGACGAGCTGGCCGACCGCCTCGCGCCGGATCTCGATCTCGATCCCGACGGCTCGAAGGTCCTCGATTTCGGCGCGCGCGCCTTCCGCGTGGGGTTCAGCGAGGCGCTCAAGCCGTGGGTGAAGACCGCGACCGGGGAGCGCCTGGCCGACCTGCCGAAGCCGAACAAGTCGGACGACGCGGCCAAGGCGAAGCTGGCGGTCGAGGCGTGGAAGCTGCTCAAGCAAGACGCGCGGCAGGTCGCCGCCACGCAGATCTTCCGCCTCGAGAAGGCCATGTGCGCGGAGCGCCGGTGGGACGCGCCCACGTTCCGGACCTTCCTCGTCGAGCACCCCCTGGTGCGCCACCTCACGTGCCGCCTCGTGTGGGGCACGTACGACGAGAACGGCGAGCTCCTCGCCACCTTCCGCGTCGCCGAAGACGGCACCTTCGCGACGGTGGAGGACCGCCCGTTCGAGCTCCCGGCGGACGCCCGCGTCGGCCTGCCGCACGTGCTGCGCCTCGCCGCGGACGTCGTTGGGGCGTGGGGCGAGCGCTTCGGCGAGTACGAGCTCTTGCCCCCGTTCCCGCAGCTGTCGCGCGAGGTGTACCTCCCGACGCCGGAGGAGGTCGACTCCACCGCCATCGGGCGCGTCGAGGGGCTCACGGTCCCGACGTCACGGGTCATTGGGCTGCTGGGTCGAGGGTGGACGAAGGGCGCCCCGCAAGACGCGGGCTGGATCTGGGAGTGGCTGAAGCCGCTGCCCGGGCAGCTCGAGCCCGCCAGCCTGCACCTCGAGACCGGCGTCCTCGCCTCGGGAATGAGCGAAGAGCCCGAGCAGAAGCTCGGGGGCCTCACGCTCCCGGCGACCGCGAGGGAGCTCTCCCCCGTCGTGTTCTCGGAGCTCATGCGGGATCTCGCCACCCTGACCGAGGCATGAGGCGAGCGCCGCAGGATTGCGTCATCACGCCGGGGAAGCGCGTGGATTCCCATAGAGTGGGCGTGATAACCTACGGAATCTTATGGTGCGTCGCTTTGCTTGGGCCGTGCCCGTCAGCCTCGTCTTCGCGTGCGGGTCGAGCACCGCTAGCCCGCCGTGCGCGCAGGGCGCCGACTGCCTGTCCGGGGCGTGCGAGGAGGGCTCTGCGTCGACCCTCCCACCTGCACCGACGGTCGAAGGAACGGCGACGAGCCCGACGTCGACTGCGGCGCCTCCTGCTTGGCCAGCGGCGGCGTCACGTGCGCGACGGGCAAGGGGTGCGCGAGCGGCGCCGACTGCCAGACCGGCGTGTGCGAGGCGAAGGTGTGCGCGGCGCCGCTCTGCAAGAACGGCCGCGTGGACCCGGGCGAGTCCGACGTGGACTGCGGGGAGGCGTGTACGCCCTGCGAGAACGGCAAGAAGTGCCGGGGCGCCGTCGACTGCCTGAGCCTCTCGTGCGACGCCGGGGTCTGCGCGATCGCGGACTGCACCAACGGAGTCCAGGACGGCAAGGAGACCGGCACCGACTGCGGCGGACCCTGCACCGTGACGCCCCGCCCGGCCGAGTGCAAGAACACCTGCAAGCCCTGCGACGTGGGCCTCGGGTGCGAGAGCCCCCGCGACTGCGCGACGGGCCGCTGCATCAACAACACCTGCGCCCCCTGAGAGGCGGCGCGGGGGACGGCGGTTCGGGCCTCGCGCGGGGGCCGCGCGCTCAGCTTGCCGGGCGGTTCACGTGGCGCGGGCGCATGGTGCCGTGGACGTCGCCCGCCGCTGTGTAGACGAGCTCGCCGCGCGCGCCGGGGTCGATCTCGGCGGCGTTCGCCTCGTCGGTGTCGATGTGCATCTCGAGCACGTACTTCGGGCTCACGCGGATGAGCACGTCGCCGAACGTGAGCCGCCGCGGGCCGCCGGTGACCTCGACCTCCACCTCGTCGCCGTCGGCCACGCCGCGGAGCTCGGCGTCGGCCGGTGACATGTGGATGTGGCGCTTCGCGCAGATGAGCCCCTCGGCGAGCGTGACCTTCCCCTTCGGCCCCTCCACGGTGATCTGGGCGGATCCCTCGGTCTTGCCCGAGTCGCGGATGGGCGCGTCGACGCCGAGCTTGAACTCGTCGGTGCGCGAGATCTCGATCTGGTTTCGCGAGCGGAGCGGGCCGAGCAGGCGGACACCGTCGATGCGACCGCGCGGACCGTGGAGGTTCACGACCTCCTCGCAGGAGTACTGGCCAGGCTGCGAGATGTCGCGCCGCTTGGTGGGCGTGGCGTCGGCGCCGAAGAGCTCGGCGAACGTCGCGGCGTCGAGGTGGAGGTGCCGCGCGCTCACCGCGATGGGGATGGGAGGGGCGGGCGCGCGCTCCACGAGCGAGCGGAGGAGCTGGGCCGCCTGGCGCGCGATCGACAGCTCCTCGTCGGTCTTGACGGCGAGCGCGGCGACGCGGGAGTTGTCGGCCGTGATGAGCGCGGTGGGGGCGGCGGTCGTGGGCCGCGCCGCGGCGTTCCGGTCCTCGTCGAGCACGAGCCCGAGGAACTCGAACCGCTGAAGCACGCGCTGCCGCATGCTCGCGCTGTTCTCGCCGATGCCCCCGGTGAGCACCACGGCGTCGAGCCCGCCCATCGACGCCGCGTAGGCGCCCACGTACTTGCGCACGCGGTGCGAGAACACGGTGATGGCGAGGCGACAGCGGTCGTTCCCCTCGGCGGCGAGCCGCTCTATATCGCGGAGATCGTTGGATATTCCGGAGAGGCCCGCGAGCCCGCTCTCGCGGTTCAGGCAGCGCTCGAGGCGGGCGTGGTCCCACCCGGCGGCGAGGAGCGCGAGGATGGCGCCGGGGTCGAGGTCGCCCGAGCGCGTGCCCATGACGAGGCCCTCGAGGGGGGTCATCCCCATGCTGGTCTCGGTCGAGTGGCCGAGCTCGACCGCGCACGCGCTCGCGCCGTTGCCGAGGTGGAGCGTCACGAGGCGAAGCTCGTTCAGCGGGCGCCGGAGGTGCGCGGCGGCGAGCTCGGCGACGTAGGCGTGCGAGGTGCCGTGGAAGCCGAAGCGGCGGATGCCGTGGCGCTCGGCGAGCTCGGGATCGATCGCGTAGGTGTGCGCGCGGCGCGGCATGCGCGCGTGGAACGCCGTGTCGAACACCGCCACGTGCGGCAGCGCGGGGAGCGCGCGGCGGGCGGCGCGGATGCCCGCGAGGTTCGCCGGGTTGTGGAGCGGCGCGAGGGGCACGCACGCCTCGATCGTGCGCTCGACGGCGTCGTCCACGAGGGTGGCGCTCGTGAGCTCGAGGCCGCCGTGCACCACGCGGTGCGCGACCGCGGTGAGGGGCCTCGCCTTCGCGCGCTCGAGCGCCGCCTCGAGGACGGCGGCCACGGCCGACTCGTGCGTGGAGCCGCCCTCGCCGATGCGCTCGATCTTCGCGTCGTGCAGGGCCTCTCCGGTCGAGGGGTCGAGGAGGCGGGCCTTGAGGGAGGAGGAGCCGGCGTTCAGGACCAGGATCGTCATGCGGGCGTTGTACCGCGGTTCGCGCCCCGATCGTCGCGCGAACCGCGGGCCGAGCGCGCGCGACGCGCACCCGGGGCGCCGCGGCGCTCAGTCGATCGGCGCGTCGAGGGCCTCGAACAGGGTGCCGAGCATGCGGTAGGTCATGCCCCAGAGCACGCGCTCGCGCGGGGCGAGGCGGAAGCACGGCACCTCGTGCTCGCGGCCCTCCCACGTGAAGCGGAACGTGCCCTTCCCGTGGCCGCGCGCGAACGCGTCGAGCGGCACCCAGAGCGTGTCGGCCACCTCGGCCGCGCTCGGCGTGAGCGCGGCGGGCTCGCGGAGCGCGAACACGAACGGGGTCACGACGAGGCTCGGCCTCGTGGCGCTCGTGCGGGGCGCGGGCACGTCGGGCAGCCGGGCGACGAGCTCGGCGCGCGCGAGCTCGAGGCCGAGCTCCTCGCGGGTCTCGCGCACGACCGTCGCGAGCAGGGAGGCGTCGGTGGGGTCACGGCGACCGCCGGGGAAGGCGACGTGGCCCGACCACGGATCGCGCGGGTGCTCGGCGCGCTCGATGAAGAGCACCTCGGCCCCGGCCGGCTCCTGCCGCAGGATGGCCGCGACGGCGGCGCGCGGCGCCGGGTCCGAGGGGTCGACGTGCTCGTGTCGCTCGAGGCGCGCGGCGAGCTTCGCGACGATCGTCTCGAGGCTCAACATCGTCAGCGGACGACGCCTGGCGGGGGCGGCTCGTGCGCCTCGCGCTCGCGGCCTGCGACGGCGGCGCGCTGCTCGAGCACCTCGAGGATGCCCATGCTCTTCATGATGCGCGACGCGAGGGTGGGCGCGAGCTCGCGGAACGCGAGGAGCGGCCGGATGGGGCCCGGAGTGACGAGCTCTTCGCTCGACCCGCGCAGCACGGCGACGAGGCCGTCGGCGACCTGCTCGGGCGTGACCTCACGAAGCATGGCGGGGGCGCGCACGCCGGTGCTCGCCCACATGCCGGCGCCCGAGATGAAGCTCGGGCACACCACGCCCGCGTGCACGCCGGTGCCCTCGAGCTCGATCGTGAGCGACGACGTGAAGCCGTTCAGGCCGAACTTGGTGGCCGCGTAGATGGAGTTGTACGGGGTGGCCGATTTCCCGGACATCGAGGAGATCATGGCGATGGCGCCGCGCCCGCGGGCGAGCATGCCGGGCAGCACCCGGCGCGTGAGCTCGATGGGCGCGACGAGGTTGGTCTCGATCTGGCCGCGCACGTCGTCGTCGGTCTGGTCTGTGGCGCGCACGGTGACCTCGACGCCCGCGTTGTTCACGAGCGCGTCCACCTCGCCGGCGCGCTCGAGCAGGCGCGCGCGGTCGGTCGCCGACTGCACGTCGCACGCGACGACGACGACCCGCGCGCCGAGGGCCTCGCACTCGGCCTTCACGCCCTCGAGCTTGGCCTCGTCGCGGGCCGAGAGGACGAGGTGCATTCCCTCCTTCGCGAGCCGGCGCGCGAGGGTGACGCCGATGCCGCGCGAGGCGCCGGTGATGAGCGCCGTACGGCCTCTGAGATCGTCGAGCATGGCCGGAGCCTACCGCACCCGCGAGCGCGGCGCCGCCCGCGAAGTGTTCGTGCCGACCGACGCCGCGTAGTAGAACCCGCACGACGCGATGGCCTCCTCGACCCCGCCCTCCGGCCCACCGAGCTCGCCGCGCCCGCGCGCCGGGACGCGCCCGCGCTCCTCGAGCGTTGGAGCCGAGGTGAACGACGTGAACGACCGGGGAGAGGGCGCCGCCAGCGAGAAGGGCGAGAGGGACGAGGGGCGTCGCAGGGGCGGGACGGCGCCGCGGCGCACGCTCGGGGCGCTCGTGTGGCGCTGGACCCGCCGCGCGCTCGTGGCCTTCGTGGCGCTCACGGTCGCGGGGATCGTGGCGATCTTCCTCGTGGTGCGCCACTACGAGAGCGGTCTCCCGAGCGTGATCGATCTGCGCTCGAGCTACCGCCCACCGCAGACGACCCGCGTCCTCGCGCGCGACGGGACGCTGCTCGCCGAGCTCTTCACCGAGCGGCGCACGGTCATCACCTTCAAAGACGTGCCCATCCACACGCGGCTCGCCGTGCTGGCGGCGGAGGACGCGGGCTTCTACCAGCACAAGGGCGTCAACTGGCTCGGCATCGCGCGGGCGGTCATCGTGAACCTGCGCTCGGGCCGCGTGCGCCAGGGCGGCTCCACGATCACGCAGCAGGTCTGCAAGAACGTGCTGCTCGACGCCGAGCACAGCTACCGCCGGAAGGTCCGCGAGGCGATCCTCGCAGGCCGGCTCGAGGAGCAGCTCACGAAGGACGAGATCCTCGAGCTGTATTTAAATCACATCTATTTCGGCAACGGCCGCTTCGGCATCGAGGAGGCCGCGCGCGGCACGTTCGGCAAGCCCGCGCGCGAGCTCACCATCGGGGAGAGCGCGCTGCTCGCGGGCACCATCGCCGGGCCCGAGCTGTTCTCGCCGCGGCGCGACCTCAAGCGGGCGCTCGGCCGCAAGAAGTTCGTGCTCGACCAGATGCGCGACAAGCACTTCATCGACGACGCCCAACACGAGCTCGCGATGAGCGAGCCCGTGCGGCTCGCCCCGCTCGTCGAGCCGCAGAGTGAGCTGGCGCCCGAGGTCGTCGCGATCGCGCGGCGGACCCTCCTCGAGCTCGAGCCCGAGCGCGCGCAGCGCGGCGGCTTCACGGTGACGACGACGCTCGACCCGAAGCTCCAGGCGGCCGCGCGCAAGGCGGTGCGCGAGAACCTGCTCGCGTACGACAAGCGCCACGGCCTGACCGGCGGCCTCAAGGCGCCCGCCGCCCCCGCGATCGACAAGAAGACCAAGAAGCCCGTGCCGAGCCGCAAGGAGCCCGCCGCGTACGCCGGGACGCCGAGCTTCGAGTCGCACCGCGTGTACACCGGCGTCGTCAGCGGCACCGACGACGCGGCGGGGCTCGTGGAGGTGCAGGTGGGCACCGTGAGCGGGTTCTTCAAGCTCGGCGAATACGAGCGCTACAACCCGCAGCGCGCCTCCCCGAGCGCGTTCGCGCCGGTGGGCGCGAGGGTGCGCGTGAGCCTCCTCGCGCCGGTGCCCTCGGCCGACGACGAGAAGGGGACGAAGAGCCGCGTGCCGCTCCGCCTCGAGCTCGGGCCGGAGGCCTCGATGGTCGCGCTCGACGTGCGCACCCGCGACGTGCTCGCGCTCGTGGGCAGCTACGAGGGCCACGCGGGCGCGCTCGATCGCGCCACCCAGTCGCGCCGGCAGCCGGGCTCCACCTTCAAGCCGCTCGTCTACTCCTACGCGCTCCACTCGCGCCGCTTCACGGCGGCGTCGCTCGTGGACGTGAACCCTCAGGCGTTTGGCCCCTACAAGCCCACGAACTACGAGGGGTGGACGGGCAAGGACCCGCTCCGGCTGCGCGAGGCGCTCGCGGGCTCCGTGAACATCGTCGCGGTGCGCGTGCTCGAGAGCGTGGGGCCGGCGAACGTGGTCGACTGGGCGAAGGCGTTCGGCGTTCGGTCGACGCTGAAGCCCGACCTCTCGCTCGCCCTCGGCAGCTACGAGGTGGAGGCGATCGAGCTCGTGGGCGCGTACGCCACGTTCGCCGCGGGCGGCGTGTACGAAGAGCCGCGGGTGGTCTCCAAGATCGTGGGGCCGGACGGCAAGGAGCTCGAGCTCCGGCCGCGACCGCCGGGCCGCCGGGTGCTCGAGCCGGACGTCGCGTACCTGACCACGAGCCTGATGACGAGCGTGATCGACCACGGCACCGCCCAGCGCGCGAAGGTGCTGGGCCGGCCTCTGGCGGGCAAGACCGGCACGACGAACGACTCGAAGGACACCTGGTTCGCGGGCTTCTCGACGGACATCGCGGCGGTCACGTGGGTGGGCTACGATGACGGCAAGCCGCTCGGCGGCGCGGAGGCCGGCGGCACCACCGCCCTCCCCGCGTGGATCGCGTTCATGAAGGCCGCGCACGACGGGCGCCCGAAGAGCGAGTTCCCGAGGCCGGCCGGGCTCGTCGAGGTCAAGATCGATAAACGCACGGGAAAGCTCGCGAATCCGGGAGACGAAGAGGCCATGACCGAGCTGTTCCTCGCGGGCACCGAGCCCACAGAGCTCGCTGATCTCGGTGACGGCGGCGCCGAGGCGAGCGCGCCCGCGCCTGCGACGGCCCCCTCGGCCCTCGCGTCGTCGCCGCTGCCGGGCCTGCCGGGTCTCCCCGAGGTGCCAGGCCTCCCCGGTGTGCCCGCGCCTCCCGCGCCGCTGGCGCCCGCGCCGCCGGCGATCACCGCGCTGCCGACGCTCCCGGCGCCCGCGAAGGTCGAGTGAGGCCGTCGGCGGCGAGGCTCGCGGTGGTCGCGGTGGTCGCGGCGATCGGGATCGGGCTCGCGCCCCTCCAGTCGTCCGCCGACCCACGCCCACCCGCGCCGACCCCGCCCGTCTCGGCCCTGGTCGCGGT
>DAORJJ010000257.1:0-9284 GCA_035439005.1 Polyangiaceae bacterium
CCGAACGCCGGGCCCGGCGCGCGCGCGCGCGAGAGCCCGAAGGCCAGCACCCCCGCGAGCGCGACGAGGGCGCCGACGCCGACGGCGCGCAGCCGCTGGCGGCGCCGCGCGCCCTCTTGGTTGGACGAGACGGTCGACGCGGGTCGGCCCTGGGCCAACGGCGTCGACGGGTGGGCCGCGGTGTCCGACAGCTCGGCCCCTCGCGCGAACCCGGGCTCCTGCACGCGGGCGACGGCGCCGCCGGTCGTCGGCCCAGCCACCTCGGCGAGCGCGCCTCCGAGCTCGAGCGCGTCCGCGAAGCGCTCGGCGGGCCGCTTGGCGAGGCAGCGCGTCACCACGTCGCACAGCGCCGGCGGCAGGTCGGGTCTCGCCTGGCCGAGCGGACGGGCCTCTTCGTCGCGGATCATCGCGGCCAGCGCGAACACGTTCTCCGCGTGGAACGGGGGCTCGCCGCTCAAGAGCTCGTAGAGCGTGGCCCCGAGGCTCCACACGTCCGCGCGGGCGTCCACGTCGCGGGAGGAGGTGAGCTGCTCGGGCGACATGTAGATCGGCGAGCCCACGGCGACCGCGCTCCGCGTCACGCTCGAGTTGGGGCTCTTCGACACCCCAAAGTCAAGGACCTTGATCTTTTGGCGTCCGCCCGGGGTCGTCGTGAGGAAGAGGTTCTCGGGCTTGATGTCGCGGTGCACGATGCCGAGCGCGTGCACGACCCCGAGGCCCTCACAGGCCTCGCGCGCCCACCGGACGACGTCGGCCGGCGGGAGCGGACCACGCTCCGCGAGCTCCTTGGCGAGATCATGCCCCTCGAGGTGCTCCATCACGATGTAGGGCTCGCCGGTCGGCGTGCGCCCGAAGTCGAAGACGCGGCAGACGTGCTCGCTCTTCACCTTGGCCGCGGCGCGGGCCTCCGCGAGGAAGCGCTGCGCGCCCACCTCGGACGGGACGCCTAGCAGGAACTTGATGGCGACGGGCTCGTCGAGCTCGACGTGCCTCGCCGCCACGACCACGCCCATCCCGCCGTGACCCAGCACGCGCTCGACGCGGTACTTGCCATGCAGGACCTCGCCCGGGAGCACCGGCGAAGCGATCATGGGAGCTCTCGCGAGGCCATCACGCCGCGAGTGTAGCGCATCGCCGGATGACCGCGCTCATGGTGGTCAGGGCGGGAGGTCGACGCGCTTGGGGGTAGCGCCGACGCCCGCCGCGCTCGGGGGCTGTCCGAGCTGGCTCTGGTCGTTCGAGCCCCAGCACCACACCGAGCCGTCGCTGTGCACGGCGCAGCTGTGCGTGGCCCCAGGGTACACGGCGACCGCGGTGCGCTCGTGGGCGCCATCAAACGACACCGGGGCCGGCTTCGGCCGGTTTTGGCCCACGCGAGTGCCGTCGACGGCGCCGAACTCGCCGCTGCCCCAGCAGGACACCGCGCCCTCCCGGATGCCACACGCGTGGTCGATGCCGGTGGCGAGCGTCGTGAACGGCCCGAGGCTCGGGAGGCTCACCTTCGGGTGCACGTTGGAGTCCACGTCGTCGGTGAGTACGTAGGGGCTATTGCTTCCCCAGCCGACCACGCCGCCGTCGGGGGCCCGCGCGAGCGCGAAGCTGTCGCCGCAGTGCACGCCGGTCACGGTGAGCCCGAGGTCGGGCGCGCCGTCCAGCGCGAAGGCCGCGTCGGTGGTGGGGTTTGCGGCCCCCGTCTCCCAGCGAGCGCCCAGCACGCGCCCGGTCGGGGTCAGCCCCAGGAGGAAATTCGCCCCGGTGCAGTGCTCGGCGAAGTTCCCGGCGTACTGCGCCTTGTCGGCCTTCGCGCCGTGGCACTCGATCGTGCCGCTCGCGAGCTTCAGGCAGGTCGTGTACCGCCCCGCGGCCACCCTCGCCACGCCCGACCAGCGGCGCGCGAGGATCACGCTCTCCGGCGGGGGGCCCAGGTTGCCGCTGTTGCCCTCGCCCCAGCCCCACACCTCGCCGTCATCGAAGAGCACCAGCGCGCGGGCGTCCGCCGCGACGAGCTGTGAGATGCGCCCCGCAGGCAGCCGGATCTGCGTGGGGGTCGGCTGGACGAGCGGGTTCGACTCCGGGATCTGGCCCTGGTGGTTGTCGCCCCAGCAGAACACGGCGTTGTCGCGCCTGCGGAGCGCGCAGGTGAACTTGTGGCCCAGGGCGAGCGCGAAGTCGGCCGGCGCGCCGGCGTCGGTCGGGGCGCGCGCGTCCTCGACCTGCGCGTCGCCCGCGTCGGCGGGGCCCCCGTCGTCCGCGCCGTCGCTGCCGGCGTCGCGCGGCGACGACGGGAGGCAGGTGCCGAGCTCCTCGCAGCGCACGGACACGCAGCTGCCCCGCGAGCACGTCTCCTCGACCCCGCACGGGACGCCGCGGCACGCGTCGTTCAGGGCGATGGGGAGCGTCACCTTCGCGTGCGGCTCGAACTTGCGCACGCGCCGGGCGACGATGCAGCGCTTGTCCTTTGGATCGGTGCACTGCTCGGGGGGAATGCCGATGCCGGCGACGACCTTGATCGCCACCTCGCCGGTGTCGCTCTCGCTCGGGGTGATGGCCAGGGTGCCGATGAAGGCCTCGCCCCCGCCGCGCGCCGCGCACGCGCTCGTCGCGGTCGCCGCGGGTCGGTCGTCGAGCGACTTCGCCGTGTCGGCGAGCGTCCCAACGACCACCGCGGTCGTCAGGCGCTGCTCGCAGCTCACGTCGGTCGTGAGCTCGAGCAGGATGTGCGTGGGCTCGCGGCAGGCGCTCGCGGCCGCGAGGCTCCCGAGCAGGCAGGCGAGCGCGAGGGCGGCGATGGGCTCCTTGCGCATGTCAGAACCTCACCAGCGGGCCACGCACTTGCCCCAGCGTGCCTTCCTCTACCGGACGGGACGTGTTCGCGATCACGATGGCCGCGACCGACCCGACGGCGACGGCGCCCACCGCCCCCCAGAACCAGCCTCGCGTGTAGAATGCAGGCTTCCGGCTCAAGGTCACGTCGACCTCGGCGCGCCTGCCGGCGAGCACGACCACCGACCGCTCGGCGTCGTCGAAGCCCTCCTGTTTCAGCACGACGCGGTGGTCTCCCGCGCCGAGGGGACGCTCGACGGGGGGCTGACCGACGTCGGCGCCGTCGAGGAACACGCGGGCGCCGCGCGGGCCTCGCACGACGAGGAAGCCCGACTGCGCGCCCTTGGGCGCGAGGAACGCCACCACGCGCGTGAAGCCGCCGCCCTTGAGCTCCACGCTGGCCGAGAAGGGCTCGTATCCCTCGAGCCAGACCTCGATCTTCGCGAGGCCCGCGTTCACCTTCAGGCGCTGTCCCGCCACGGCGCCGAGCACGTGCTCGCGCACCACCACGCGCGCGCCCGGCACGTTGCAGGCCACCTCGAGCTCGGCCACGCGCGCGCGCACGTCGGCGATGAGCTTGTCGATGCCCGCGACCTTCGCGCGGAGCTCCGGCGCCGCGGTGCGCGAGAACTGCTCGAGATCGATGAGCGCCTCGGGGTAGCGCCCGAGCGCCTCGAAGGAGCGACCACGGTTGTAGAGCACCGCGGGGTCCGGCACGAGCGCGTACGCCTGCGTGTAGAACTTGATGGCGTCCTCGTGGCGCGAGCTGTCGAAGAGCTCGTCGCCGCGGCGCTTGAATTTCGCCGCTTCGTCGGCGTTCGTCGCGCCTGCGGGCGGCGGCGCGTCGGCGCGCGCGGGCGCGTCGACGAGCGCGCCGACCAGGGCGCATCCGAGGATGACCAAGGCGACGCGGGCTCGTGGCAAGAGGCTCATGGCGCGGAAGATAGCGGTCTTCCGGCGCTCCCGGAAGCGACGGAGCGGGTGGGTGGTTGGCCCTACTTCTTCTTGAGGCTCTCGGCCGGCAGCCGGTGGACGGCGTCGCCGCCCACGCGCACCGTGAGGCCGCTGCGGTTCAGGTCGTCACCGTAGGGCTCGTAGGCGCCGCCGAGGCACTGCGCGAGGAAGACGTCCGAGATGGTCGCGATGGCCAGGCGGTTGGCCTCACGGACGATCGCGCGGCCCTCGTCCGCGAAGGTGACGTGGGTCACGGCGCCGCCCGCCTTCCGCGTGGCCTCGACCAGCGCCGCGGCCTGGCTCGCGGGCGCGACGCTCGCGCCCTCGAACACGAGCAGCGGCTTCGTGATCTTGCCGGCGTGGGTGAGCGGTGAGCGCGCGCGCAAGAGCTCGAGCCCGGCGGGAACCTTCGGATCGCCCACGCGCTGCGAGAGCTCGATCGGGCTCACGCCCCAGAACGCCCCGTCCGTGACGAGCGCTGGCAGGTCGACCGGGCCGTTGACGTCGATGGCGCACGCGAAGGTGCCGGCGCGAGTCGCGAGGCCCATGAGGGCCGCGTACCCGCCGTACCCCTCGCCCAAGATGGCGACGCGCGACTTGTCGGTCTGGCCCTTCGCCACAGCCCAGTCGACGGCGTCCACGAGGTCGTCTTCCATCTTGCCGCCCCACTCGCCGTTGCCGGCGTTCAGAAAGGGCTTCCCGAAGCCGCGCGAGCCGCGGAAGTTGATGCTCACGACGCCGTACCCGCGCGAAGACAGGAGCTGGTGCCAGGGGCTCAGGGCCCACTGGTCGCGCGCCCACGGGCCGTCGTGGACCACCACCACGAGGGGCGCGCCGGCGTCGGTCGTGGCGTCTCGCGAGCTGGCCGGCGTGAAATAGCCCTGCAGGCGCAGGCCGTCCCGCGCCTTGATGTCGACGGGCTGCGTCGCCTGAAGAGAGATGGTCTCGAGCAGCCGATCGGAGCTGAACAACATCGAGACCTTGCGGTCGATGCCGCGGTCGTAGCGGAAGAACCGCGTCGGGCTGTCCGGTCGCCGGAAGGCGACGATCCACACGCGCTCGTCCGCCGAGCGGCTCACGATTTCCATGTCGCCCTGGGCGGCCTTCGCGAGCAGCTCGAGGTCCTGGGCGTACGGCTTCTGGAGCGCTCTCCACTCGCGCTTGTCGGCGACCGTCGCGACGGCCTGCACCTCGCCGCGGCCGCGGGGATCCAGCAGCACCGAAGCGATGTCCGCGCCCTTCAGCTCGGCGACGATCGTGGTCTTCTTCGTGCGCAGGCTCAGCGACACGAGCGCGGTGTCGTCCCGCCCGCGGTTGTCGACCAGGAACATGTTCCCGCCGGCGTCGAAGCCCACTGGAGCGCTCGAGGCCGCCTCCGTCAGGTCGAAGGTGGCCAGCTCCTTCCAGGACTCTGGCTTGCCCGCGCCGACCTCGACGAGCGCCTTGCCGCCGTTCGCGAGCGGCCGCTCCGCGACCCGCACGCGCAGCGTGTCGTCGGCGAAGAAGCGCGAGAAGCCTCCGGTGTTCTCGAGCACGACCTTCGACTCGCCGGTGCGGAGGTTCCACAAGTGCACGTCGAACGCGCGGGGATCGCGGTCGTTCACGAGCAGCAGCACCTCGTCGGGTCGACGCGCGCTGACCTTGAGGATCTCCGCGCGCGCGGTCTCGGGGGTCAGGGCGCGGGCCTCGCCCCCGGCCGCGTCGATCGCGTAGGCGCGCAGGTTCCCCGCGCCCACGGGATCCTCGAGGTAGACGAGCCGCGAGCCCTGACCGACCCACGCGTACGCGCGGACGCCGCGCGCCCGGTTCTTCGTGATGGCCGCCGCCTCGCGCTTCGCGTCGACGGGGCCGACCCAGAGGTTCCTCGCGCCCCCGTCGGGGCCGAGGAAGGCCAGGAGCTTCCCGTCGGGGCTGACGGTGGGGAGCCAACGGGTGGGGTCGGAGAAGAGCGCCTGCCTCGCCAGGAGATCCTTGCGCTCCCTGGGCGGCCCCTTCGCGGCCGGAGGCGGCGCGGCGTCGACGGCGGGCGGCGGCGCGGCGTCGACCGGCGGAGGACGGGGCGGCTCCGGGGGCGGCGTGCCAGCGCAGCCCAGCGCGAGGATCGTCGAGAGCCCGAGGAGCGTGGAGAGCCGCATGGGGGCCAAGCTACCAAGAAGCGCCCCGACCCGACGCGAAACCGGCCGAACCGCCCGTGTGTAGCGCGAGCCTTTCCATTCCCGCCGCGGTGCCCTAGGCTTGCGAGGTGAGCACACCCGAGCAAGACCCCACGACACCGAGCGAGACCGCGCCGAAGCCGAAGCGCACGGCGCGCCGCGATCGCCGCACCGGCGGCGAGGCGGCCTCGGCGGCGGGCAAGGCGCTGAGGAGCCGCAAGACCATTCCTTCCGCGAAGTCCGCCGCGGCGAGCGCGCTGGCGCAGTCCGGCCGGACGGCGAGCACGGGCCCTCGCGCCGCGAGCGCGGCGGGGCGGGCGCTCGCGAAAAAGAAGACGGGGCCCGCGGGGCGAAAGGCGGCGGCGAGCGCGCTGGCGCAGACGCCGAAGAAGAAGGCGCCTGCGAAGAAGGCGGCGCCCGCGAAGAAGGCTGTCGCGAAGAAGGCGTCGGCCACGAAGGCGCCGAAGAAGGCTGTCGCGAAGAAGGCTGTCGCGAAGAAGGCTGTCGCGAAGAAGGCTGTCGCGAAGAAGGCTGTCGCGAAGGAGGCGGCGCCCACGAAGAGGGCTGTCGCGAAGAAGGCGGCGCCGGCGAAGAAGGCCGTCGCGAAGAAGACGTCCCGCTCGTAGGCCGGCACACGAGCTCCGCCGCGCGCCGCAGGCGCGCTGGTCGACGTTAGCCCTGAAGGCGCCTCTGGCAGAGGCGCTCGACCCACTCGATGAGCGCGCGGTAGTCATCGGCGTTCGCGGGGTCGAGGTCGACGAGCCATCGCTCGGCCCCGGAAGACGTGGTCGCGAGTAGGCCGGTGAGGCCTTGCCTCTGCGCCACCGTCAGGCGCGCGAGGTCGTGGAGCGCGACCCTCTCGACCATCCCCGCGAGGGACGGCTCCGGTACGCGGAGCAGGACGCGGAGGGTCCGCGTCGTGCCCCCGAAGACGGCGCTGAAGACGCGCCGAAGGGCGCGCACGCCGATCCCGACGAGCGCTACGGCGCCGATCGCCCGCAGGACCGTCCCCCCGAAGACTAGGCAAACGCCGAGCAGGGCAGACGCCACGACCCAGACGACCGCCTCGATCCAGAGATCCGGCGAGGGGCCGCGCGGCGCGATCGAAAACCCGCTGGGCGTCGCTTGGACCTCGAGCGACCGAAACGGAGGGAAGCCCACGGCGGCACCGTTGGCGGAGGCATCGGGTGGCGTCGACGTGTTCATCGTGCGTCCTGCTTGGCCGCACCGCGAGCGACGCCAAGGAGGCGGCTCGCGAGCACCTTGAGGATCACGTCTAACTCAGCGGAGAGAAAGGGATTCGAACCCTTGGTGAGCTTGCACCCACACATGATTTCCAAAGGCGTACCACCGACGACACCCGCGGATTCTCGCGTGTTTTTGGGGTCGTTGGACGACGCTGGCGTCCGTTCGGAGTCTTTGCCGCCGCCATCGCCGCCGCCATGCGACGTCGGTCTGGGCGACCCGGCCATCCAGGTCAAACTGGCAGAGGCCGGCGTCGCGGACACTCGGGGGGAGCCTACGGTGATCGCCTCCGGGACGTCCTCGGAGGCCATTGACGACGGGGCCGCGGGCACGCGGCCCGCTGACGCTACGCCACGTGCTGGTGACCCCGTGGAGCTCGCCCTTGCTCGAGCCCTCGACGCTGCGGCGGCCGCGGGTCGGTTCGACGTGGTAGCGCAGCTCGCGAGGGACCTCGAGGCTCGGAGGCTTGCTGGGGCGCCCCATGTTGTGCCGCCCAACGTGGTTCCGATCGGGAGGCCGAAGCGGAGGTAGTGTCTGCGCGCATGTCCGCCTCGCTGCTCATGGCTTTCGTGGCATGCGTGGAAGCCGAGCGTCTCGGCCGGGGTGGGTCAGCTTCTCGTGGCCAAGAACAACCTGCCGCCCGAGGCGGTGGGTCGGTTTCTGATGGCCGCAGTGGGTCAGTTTAGGGTGGCCACGAACAACGCAACGGATGCAGCGGACAACCGCCACCGCCACGTCGTCCATCAGGCTGCCGCTCGGGAGCCTGACGACCTCCACCAGGGCCTGCGCCGTCGTATCGAGGTCCTCGTACGTGGCCACCGCCTGAGCGATGACCTCCGGGCGGTGGCCGAGCCTTTTGCCTAGCGCTGCTTCGCGTGGCAAGGCTTCCTCCTATGGCGAGCCCTGCGCGAAGGCGTGCCGGCCACCAGGGGTGCGCGCGCGGCACTGACACCGTCGGACTCATCGTCCCGTCGCAGCACGTCGTCCGCCCGGAGGAGCACCCGCACACGCCTTGATGGTGACCCGTCGAGCGGGATCCATCGACAATTTCCGGGACGTGAGCGGAACTTTACGGGGGTTTCACTTCTGGGTGCGTGGCAACTGCGTGAGCACGGTGGGATTGGACGAAGAGAAGATCCGCGCGTACATCCGCGACCAAGAGTTGGAGGAGAAGCGGCAGGAACAACTCCCGCTCGGGGGGCTTGAGCCCCCTTCACCACGTAGACCGGGAGCGTAGCTCCCTTCATCCCGTGGAGGCCCCCTCGGGGGGGCCTTCATCCAAACCACCCGCTCTGCGGGTGGTACTTGATTGCTCATGCCCCGGACATCTTTGCTGCTACCTACAACCGAAAACAATCGGAGTTGCGCACGCGACCTCGGGTGTGAGATGTCGGGGGGTAGACATGCTGCCGTTCAGATTCCTTCGATACCAGCACCCCGTAGGCTTCGGCGGTTTTCATCTCGGGGTTCTCGGCGGCACCGAACCGTGGTGGCCGAGCTCTCCCTTCGTCTTCAGCTTCGATTGCGGTGCGCTGAGCCAAAACCATGCTTGCGACTGGGCCCGCCGCGCGGGACGCCAAGCGAAGGCTGAGTTTGGACAGATCGATCTCGCCGTGCTCTCGCATACCGACTTCGACCACGTTTGCGGGATAGATGCGCTCGCGAAGAGCATTCAGATCGACACGCTGATGCTTCCGCTTCGCTCATGGCGGTTTGCGGCAGCCCAGCTTGCCGCTCACGCGAAGGACTGTCGCCCGAAGTGGTACGAACGTTTTCTGGTGGACCCAGTCGGGTGGGCGACGAGCGTGGGCATCCGCCGAGTCCTGCTCGTCGCAGAGGGACCGGCAGACGAGCAGGGGCCAGCTGACGGGGCTGATGGTCCACCGGACACAGCCCGAGGCGACCCTCGACCCGTTCTCGTGGAGGGCCGTTCAGCGCGTCCCGCCAGCGGCGCACATGCCGGAGAGATCGTCGTGGCGTCAGGTGATCCGCTTTCGGTTCACGTCCCTGGCCACGGGGTCGCCTGGCGTCTGATTCCCATTCTCGCTCCCCCACGGTATCCGTCCGGTCAAGGGGGTCGGTTCCGGGGCGAGGATTCCGGTTGCGCCG
>DAORJJ010000258.1:0-9262 GCA_035439005.1 Polyangiaceae bacterium
CGTTGCCGAAGGTCAACGCGCAGCGGGCGGCTTTGTCCACGGGGGCCGCGTCGGCCGCGTCGGCCGCGTCGGCCGCGTCGACCGAGCCGGCGTCGACCGCGGTCGCCGCGGCGTCGTCCAAGGGGACGACCGGCGGAGCTGCGTCGGTCACCGCGGACGTCGCGCCGCAGCCGAGCGCTCCGAGCGAGACGACGACCCACACGACGGCCCAGGGTGAGTGCGCTCGTGCCATGACGCGACCGCTAGCAGATCGCCGCTCCTTCCGCCATGCTTGTGCCCGTGACGACCGGCGTCGAGCGCGAGCCCTGCGGCCCCCAGGGCCACCCCCGCAGCGAGGCGCTCATCGCCGAGATCGTGCGCGAGTTTCCGTCGTTTCGTATCGCGCCGAAGCGAGGCGACGCGCTCCAGCGAGCGATCGACGTGGGGCTCCGCGTCGTCACGCTCGGCGGCATGCGCACCTACCTCACGCGGTACCACACGGTGCTGTTCGGTGTGCTGTGGGTCCCCGACACCTGGAGCGGCATGGGGGACCTCGAGCGCTACGTGCTGCTCCGGCATGAGCGGGTGCACCTGCGCCAGCGCCGGCGCATGGGGGACCTGCTCATGGCGTTCGTGTACCTCGTGCCGTTCTTCCCGCTCGGCCTCGCCTACGGGCGCGCGCGGATCGAGTGGGAGGCCTACGAAGAGACCTTGCTCGCGACCGCGGAGGTGCACGGGCTCGCGGAGGCCTACGCGCTGAAGGGGTGGCTCTTCGCGCGCTTTCGAGGGCCGGACTACGGCTTCATGTGGCCGTTCCGCGGGAGCCTCGAGCGCTGGTTCGCCGCGAGCATGGCGCGCGTGGAGCGCGAGATCGGCCCGCGCACTGGCGAAGACGCGCCAGCGGACACACGTTGATCTCACGCGGGTTCGCTCCGGTCCCGCGAGTACGGGAGGGAGCGCTCGTGTTCCGCCAAGCTCCTCACTTCTCCGCCTCGCCCCGCCCAGCCCGCCGCGCGCCCGGTGCGATGTTCCTCTTCGTGGCGCTCGTCGCTTCGGTGGGCGGCTGCTTCAGCTCGCGCGAGAGCGGCCGCGCGCCCCCGCCGCCGGCGCCCGTGCAGGCCGCAGCCACACCATCGATCGACGCCGGCGCCCCGAGCCCGGCCCCGCCCGACGCGTCCGCGGCGAGCCCCGACGCCGCGCCGCCCGCCGCCCGCTGCCCCGACGGCATGGTCCACGTGAAGGGCCGCGCGTGCGACGAGGCCGAGCAGGTGTGTCTCAAATGGCTCGACCCTCCCCCCTACCAGTACCTCCGGTGCGGCCAGTTTCAGGAGCCGTCGCGCTGCGCGGGCACCCGCAAGGAGCTCGACTTCTGCATCGACAAGCACGAGGTCCACGACCGCGAGACCGAGCTGCCCGTCGTGAACGTGTCGTTCGTGCAAGCGAAGGAGCAGTGCGCGGCGCGCGGCGCGCACCTCTGCCGGGAAGACGAGTGGGTCTTCGCGTGCGAGGGCGAGGAGATGCGCCCCTACCCGTACGGCTTCGCCCGCGACAGCGCGGCGTGCAACATCGACAAGACCGACCTCGGCGGCGCCAACAGCAAGCTGAAGGACCACCGCGCGAAGGTCTCGGAGTTCCCTCGGTGCGAGAGCCCGTTCGGGGTGCGCCACATGACCGGCAACGCCGACGAGTGGGTCGAGCGCACCGAGGGGCCGCAGCGCTCCGTGCTCCACGGCGGCTGGTGGCTGCCGGCGCGCAACCGCTGCCGCGCGACGACCGCGGAGCACGGCCCGGAGTACCAGGGCAAGCAGGTCGGCTACCGGTGCTGCGCCGCGACGCTGCCTTGAGTGTTATCCTGGTCTCGCCCGTCTACGGTTTCCGTGCTGGGCGTCTTGTCCTGTACCGTTGGGTTGCGCGCGCTGCGCGCGATGAGGAGGCTGCCTTGAAGATCGAAAAATCGAAGTTCCTTGCGATCACGACGGTGCTGGCTGCCGCGAGCGGAATGAGCGCGTTCACGGCGTGCACCATCACCACCACGAACGGCGGGGGCGACGCGGGCGCCGACTCGAGCGTCACGCCCGGCACCGACGGCAGCACCCCCACCGACGGCAGCACCCCCACCGACGGCAGCACCACCGACGGCAGCACCCCCACCGACGGCAGCACCCCCACCGACGGCAGCTCGGGCGACGCGAGCAAGCCCGACGCGGCGCCCACCTGCCTCGGCGACACCGGGCCCGCGGCCTCGTGTGCCGGCACGGGCACGAACTGCCTGACCTCGATCGAGGGGCAGAACGTGTGCGGAGGATTCCGCGCAGGCTTCAAGAACGACGTCGCCGCCGAAACCGCCAAGTGCCTAGCCCTCGCGCCGACCTGCGAGGCGATCCCCGATCCCGTCGAGTCCTGCGCGATCGCTGCGCTCGCGAAGGCGTGCCCAGACCCCGCCGCGGCGACGCCTTGCCGTACGGCCATCGCCGCCTGCGGGACGGCCGCGACGGTGACCCAGGCGCGCTGTGAGCAGCTCTACGCCGGCCTCAACGCGGTGGGGCGCACCGCGTTCGCGAACTGCACGGCCGAGGGCTGCGGGCTCCTCGATAACACCTGCTTCCTGCCGATTTTCTGAGCCGTGCGCTTCCCGCGCCTCGCCATCCCGACCCCGCCCGCGTGGGCACCGCGCATCGCGACCGTCGGCGTGACCGGCACGAACGGGAAGAGCACGACCACCACCTGGCTCGCCGCGGCGCTCCGGCGCCTCGGCGGCCCCGTGGTCCGCATCACGACGCTCGGCTTCTTCGTGGACGACGAGCAGCTCGCGCTGCCAAAGGACTACGACGGCTTCGTCGAGGCGATGCGCGTGGGCCTCGAGCGGGGCGCGCGCCACGCCGCGATCGAGCTCACCAGCGAGGCGCTCGGGCGCGGGTTCGCGCGCGCCTGGCCGTGTCGGGTCGGGGTGTTCACGAACCTCACCCACGACCACCTGGACGCCCACGGCACGCCGGAGCACTACCTCGCGAGCAAGGCGCAGCTCTTCGTCTCGCTGCCGCGCGGAGGCACAGCCGTGCTCAACGGCTGCGATCCGACGTCGGAGCTTCTCGCTGAGGTCGTCCCCCGGGGCGTGCGCGTGCGGACCTACGGCGTCGCCTCGCGCGGCGAGCCCGTGCTCGCGCTCGACGCCCGCGCCACGCACACCACGGCGACCTGGGCGGGCACCCGCCTCACGGGCACCCTCGACGGCGCACCACTCGACCTCATGACGCCCGGCCTGGGCGACATCTACGCGGAGAACGCGCTCGCCGCGCTGCTCGGCGCCGAGGCCATGGGCGTGCCCCGCGAGGTCGCGCTCGAGGCGCTCGCGGCCGCGCCGGCGCCCGCCGGTCGCTTCGAGGTCGTGAGCGAGCGCCCCTACGTCGTCATCGACTACGCGCACTCGCCCGACGCGCTCGCCCGCACGCTCGCCGTCGGGCGCGCGCTGCTCGACGCGGACGGACGCGGGGGCGCGCTCTGGGTCGTGTTCGGCGCGGGCGGCGCGCGGGACCAGGAGAAGCGCGGGCCGATGGGCGCCGCGGCGCGCGCGGCCGATCACGTGGTCATCACGAACGACAACCCGCGCGACGAGCGCCCCGAGGCCATCGCCGCCAAGCTCCTCGAGGGGCTCGGTGCCCACCCGAGCGCGCGAACCGAGCTCGATCGGCGCCTCGCGATCCGCCACGCCGTCCGCAGCGCGGCGCCGAGCGACGCGGTGCTCCTCTGCGGGATGGGGCACGAGGGCACGCAGACCATCGGCGGGGTGCGCCAGGCGTTCTCGGACCGCGAGGTCGCGCTCGCCGCGCTCGCGGAGCGCTGACTCACGCGCTCGCGCGTAGCAGGGCTGCGCGGAACCGCGCGACGAACGGATCGCCAGCCGGCTCCAGGGAGGTCGCGGCGCCTAGGCGCGTCGCCCCGCGGCGGACGAACACGTCGCGGAACGCGCGCTCGAGCGCGCGCACGCTCTCGGGTGGGACTCCGCGCCGGGCGAGCCCGATCTTGTTCAGCGCGCGCACGCGGGCGCGGTCGCCTTGGACGATGACGAACGGCGGCACGTCGGCCTCGCACATCGCCCCGGCGGCCACGAACGAGCTCTCGCCCACGCGAACGCGTTGGGCCACGCCCGCGAGCCCGCCGAACGTGACGAAGTCCTCCACCACCGCGTGCCCCGCGAGCTGCACCGCGTTCGCGATGACCACGTCGTCTCCGACACACACATCGTGGCCGATGTGCGCGCCCACCATGAGCAGCACACGCGACCCGACGCGGGTCTCGCGGCCCTCCGTCCCCCGGTGCAGCGTGACATGCTCACGCACCACCACGTCGTCGCCAACGACGAGGCTCCCAGGGCTGCCCCCAGCGTCGCTCCGCATCTGCGGGGGGCCGCCCACGACCGAGAACGGGTGCAACACGCACCGCCGCCCGACGCGCGCCGGCCCCGAGAGCGCCACGTGCGCGAGCAGCACCGTGTCGCGCCCAACGACCACGTCGGGGCCAATGACGCAGTACGGGCCGATCGCCACCCCGGGCTCGAGGGTCGCGCGCGGATCGATCACCGCCGTGGGGTGCGCGCGAACACCGCGGGCGCGCGCCTCTCCCGCCTGCGGGAGGTCGGAGGGCAGCTCGCGCGTGGTCATGATCTGCGATCCACCACGCTCGCGAGGAGCTCTCCCTCCGCGCACAGCGTGCCATCGACCGACGCGACGCCCTTCAGCTTCCACACGTTCTCGCGGTGGTGGAGGACGCGCACCTCGAGGTCGAGCCGATCACCCGGGATCACGGGGCGCCGAAACTTTGCGCGGTCGATGCCGAGGAAATACATGAACGACTGCGAGAGGTCGAAGGGGTCGGTCGCGTAGGCGAGGATGCCGCCGATCTGCGCGAGCGACTCGAGGATGAGCACGCCGGGCATGACGGGGTGCTGTGGGAAGTGCCCCAAGAACCATGGCTCGTTGATCGACACGCACTTGTGCCCGCGGACCACCTCGCCCGGGGTCACCTCGGTGACGCGATCGACGAGCAAGAACGGCCACTTGTGGGGGAGGATCTGCAGGATCCGCTCGATGTCGATGACCGTAGGCGCAGCTTGGGTCACTCTTCGCTCCTCTTCTTGGACCGGGCTCGGCGGTAGCTGACGGCGAGGCCGCGCAGCCACTTGGCGCGCTCCACCGCAGGGTACCCTCCCACGACCGCGCCCGCGGCGATATCTCCAATGACGCCGCTCTTCGCGGCCACGCGCGCGCGCGCGCCGACGTGGACGTGGTCGGCGACGCCGGCCTGCCCGCCGAGCACGCACGAGCGCCCCACGACCACCGAGCCCGCCAAGCCTACCTGGGCGCACAGGAGCGCGTCCTCGCCCACCTCGGAGTTGTGGCCGACGTGGACGTGGGAGTCGAGCTTCGCCCCACGGCGAACCCACGTGGGCCCGAGGGTGCCTGCGTCGATCGTGCAGCACGCGCCGATCCACACGTCGTCCTCGATGACTACGCCCCCGAGCTGCGGGATGTGCTCGTACGCGCCGTCGGCGCGGGGAAGGAATCCAAAGCCCGGCGCGCCAATCACCGCGCCGGGCCCGACGCGCACGCGCGCCCCGAGCCGGACCCCCGGGTAGACGACAGCGGTCGGCGCGACGACGGTGCCCTCGCCCGGAGGGGTCGTGAGGTCGTCCACCTCGGCCTCGCGGAGCAGCTCCGCGACGATCTCCATGGGGCGCGGGTGCACCCACGCGGGCACACCCAAGAGGCGCGCGCGCCGGTGCTCGTCGTGGAGGGGCGAGGACACGAGCAGCGACGCCCCCGCGTCCCGCGCCCGCGCCGCGTGCTCTACGAACGCCGCCCGCGTGATGGGCACGAGCGCGCCGGCCCAGGCGCGCGAGGCAGCCGCCAGCCCAGCCACCCGCGGCGGCGCGGGGCAGTCGACGAGGTGGCCACCGAAGCGGCCCACCAGAGTCGCGAGCGACGACGGCGCGATACGGATGCGCGTGGATGCGGGGAGCATCCGCGCCGGGCTACTTCTTCGGAGGAGCCGCCGGGGCCGCCCCACCGCCGCCGCTGTTGTACGCCTGGATGGCGCGGTCGGTCAGGTCGAGGTCGGTGCGCACGTAGGCGGTCGTGTTCTTGTCGATCACGACGTCGATGTTCTCGGTCGTGGCGATGCGCTTGATGATCGCCATCACCTTCTCGATCACCGGCTCGGTGAGCTCCTTCTGCTTCTTCTCGAGCTCCTTGTTGTATTCCATGAAGATCGTCTGGAGGTCGATCATCTGCTTTTGCCACTCGTCGACGCGCTTCTGGAGCGCCTCCTTCGAGAGCACGCGCGCCTGCCGGTCGATCTCTTCCTTCTGCCGCTGGAGGTCCTTCTGCTTCGCGTCGAGCTGCTGCTGGCGGCTCTCGAAGAGCTTCTTCAGCGTGGCCTGCGCGCGGAGGCCGTCTTCGGTCTGCGCGACGGCGCGCTGCACGTCGATCACGCCGACGCGGACGGGCGCGGTCTCGGCGTGTGCCGCGCTCGCGGTCGTGAGGGCCAGCGAGACGACGAGCGCGGAGGCGAGGCCGGCGACGGCCGAGCGGAACGAAGAGTGGGACATGGGAGGGTCCTTTTCAAAGCGCAAGCACAAGGCGGCCCGCGGGTCGGCGATCTCGGGCTTGCGTGATGGGCTCAGCGCAAGTAGCCCGCCACGGGCGGTCAGGTCAAGCGCTGGGGAAAAAACGGGCGCACCACGATCCAGCGGCCCCTGGGTCGTAAACGCGGGTTCACGCCGCGGCGTGCCTTGGCGCTCACGTCGCGCGGAGCGAGGGCGCCAAGGCGGCCCGAATGCCGGAGGATCCCGTCGCGGCGCGCGGCGGGCCGCGATGGCACGAGAGTTGATAGGCGAGCGTTGTTATGATGTGTCGAATCCCGGGCAGGGGCGCCGGGGCGGAGGCTGCGATGTCACTCGGCAAGATTGCGATATTCTCATTCCTCGGCCTCGGCTCGGCGCTCGCGTTCGCGAGCGGCTGCGGCCCAGCCAGCGGAGATTCGTACTACTGCGACGCGACAGGCTGCTACCAGTGCGACGGCTTCGGCTGCGCGAGCGTACCTCCCCCTACCAAGGCGCCTTGCCAGAGCAACGCCGTGTGCGGCGCCGACGCCGTGTGCACCACCGACGGGTGCGCGAAGAAGTGCACCACCGACGCGGCTTGCCCGCGCGGCGAGGTCTGCCAGGCGAGCGTCTGCGTCGCGCCCACCACCACCGTCCCCCCGAAGCCCCGTGAGTGCAGCCAGCGCAGCGACTGCGCGGCGAACGCGAGCTGCGTCTCGGGCCAGTGCCAGGCCTGCGGCGGCGCGCTCGGCCCCTGCGCCTGCGCGACCAAGGCCGACTGCACCGGCACGGACGTGTGCGTCGCCGGCAGCTGCACGCCCAAGTCCGCCACGTGCACGTTCTCGAGCGAGTGCGGCGGCAGCCTCGTCTGCGCCGACGGCCAGTGCCTCGCCGGCTGCGACGCGACGAAGCCCTGCGGGGCGGGATCTCAGTGCGAGCGCGGCGTCTGCAAGCCCACCGCGCCCGGCGGGGGCTGCTCGAGCAGCGCCCCGTGCCCCAGCGGCAACCTCTGCGTCGCGGGCTCGTGTGCGCCCCAGTGCACGGCAGACCCCCAGTGCGGCGCCGGGAAGTACTGCAACCAAGGGGCCTGCGTCGTCGACACGCGGCCCCAGCCGAACTGCACCGGCGATACCCAGTGCACCGGCGACGGGAGCGGCCCACCGCGCGTGTGCCTCGGCGGGTTCTGCAAGTACCGCTGCACCACCGACCAGGGGTGCCGCACCATCGACTCGCGCATCGGCTACTGCGCGGAGGACCTCGTGTGCCGCTCGGCGCAAGAGGCGAAGCCCGAGTGCCGCGAGTCGTCGCAGTGCCCCACGGGCAAGCTCTGCATCGACAACTCGTGCCGGTAGCCTCAGGCCTCGCCCGGTAGGCCTGGCGCGGGCGCCGCGGGGGCGGGCGCGTCCGCCTGGACGGTGACCCAGTCGACCTCGAGGGTCTTGCGCACGTGCTCCGCCGCCCGAGCGCCGGCCCCGGGATCCGCCGCGCGCGTGGTGACCCGCGCGACGACCACGTCTTGCCCGGCGCCCAGCGTCCACACGTGGAGGGAGTCGACCTTCACGACGTTCTCCACTTCCAGCAGCGTGGCGCGCACGAGCCCCACGGGCAGGTGCGCGGGGGCGGCCTCGAGGAGCACGACGGCCGCGTCTCGCACGAGGCGGAGCGCCCCGAAGACGAGGATGAGCACCACGAGGAAGCTCGCGATGGGGTCGGCCGCGGGCGGACCTCCGAGCTTGACGATGAGCGCCGCCGCGAGGGCGGCGAGCGAGCCCAAGGTGTCGCCCATGAGGTGAAGCCAGGCGCCGCGGAGGTTCAAGTGATGCCCGTGGCCCTTGGCCTTCGACCCGTGCGCGTGGCCGTGGCCGTGCGCGTGGCCGTGGCCGTGCGCGTGGCCGTGGTCGCCGTGGTGCATCGCCCCGTGCAGCAACCAGGCGCTGATGCCGTTCACCACGAGCGCCAAGATGGCGACGACGAGCATGATGTTTCCGCGGGGCTCTTCGTGGCCCCGCAGGTGCTCGACCCCCTCGTGCACGATCTCGGCCGAGGCGAAGAGGATGAGAGTGGCGTTCAGGAGCGCCGCGAGGGGCTCGGCCCGGCGCAGACCGAACGTGAACCGACCGCGGGGCCGCCGCACGGCGAGGCGCATGGCGTAGAGGCTCATGCCCAAGGCGAACACGTCCATCAGCAGGTGGAGGGCGTCGGCCTCGAGGACGGCGCTCTGCGCGACGCGCGCCCCGGCGAACTCCACGACGAAGAACACGGAGACGGTCGCGAGGACCCACCGCAGACGCCGTGCCTGCTTCTCCTCCGCGCCAGAGAACGAGGCGTCGGCGTGGGACTCGTGGTCGTGGTCGTGGTGCCCGTGCTCCCCGTGGTCGTGGTGCCCGTGCTCCCCGTGGTCGTGGTGCCCGTGCTCCGCGTGGGCGTGCTCGTGCTCGTGCTCCCCGTGGGCGTGCTCGTGCTCGTGCTCGTGCTCCCCGTGGGCGTGCTCGTGCGCTGCGCGCGGCGACGCACCAGGGGCGTGGGGGGCGTAGGCGCGGTCGCTGCTCAACGTGCGGGTGCACTATCCGCTCGTCGGCGGTGACGCAACGGATATCCGGGCGCGCGGAGTCCCAGCCGGTGCGCTGGCCCTAGCAGCCTGTTGATTTACGGACCGAGGCCCGTCGTCGTCCGCGCCCGGCCCGC
>DAORJJ010000259.1:0-9215 GCA_035439005.1 Polyangiaceae bacterium
ACCCGGCCGTCGACCGCGCCGCCCGCGCGCTTCTGCGCGAGGAGCCGCACGAGCCGCGCCGGGGCCAGGCGCGCGCCGCTCGCGCGGAACGACGAGATCGCCACCGGCCGCGCGGCCGCGACCGCCGCCTCGCTCCGCACCGCGCGCCCCACCACGCCCGCGCGGCGTGGGTCCCACGGGTGCTCCTCGACGCTCGCGCCGTCCTCGCGGACACGGGACTTCCAGAAGTCGTACTCAGGCACGATCTCGCCGTCCCGGGACAGCGACGAGAAGCGGTCGAGGTTCATGCGGGGGCGCAGCTCGCTCGGCTCGCGGCGGCCGGGCGGGCGGAGGTCGACCCGGCGCTCGTAGCTCTCGTGGGGCACGGGGCGACGGCGCGTGAGCTCGGTCACGAGCTGCGCGCGCTCCCCCGGCCCCACGTGCTCCAAGAACCAGAGGCAGAGGTCGGTCGCGGCCACGATCGACTCGGCGAGGGTCGGCGCGGGGAGCGCGTGAAACGTGGCGAGCGTGGCGCGCACCTCGGCGAACGACGCCGCGTACGCCGCGGGCGGCCTCGCGGCGCGCCCCGAGAGCTCGGCGAGCACCGCGAGGAGGAGCTGGTTCAGCGAAGGCTGGAACGCGGCGGGGCGGGCGAGCGCGCGCGCGCCTTGATCCACGTAGGCGACCGCGGCCACGAAGCCCGGGAGCACCTCCGGAATGCGCCGCTCGACGCGGCTGTCCTCGACGCAGTTCAACAGGTTGAAGAAGAGCTCGCCGCTCTCGCCGAAGAGCTCGGTGACGCCCCTCAGCGTGCGGGGGTAGCGCGACCGACTCGGGAGATCCTCCGCGAGGTGCCCGCGCGCACGCAGCCGCCTCACAACGTGGCGCGCGGACTGCTGGCACGCGCCCTCCTCGAAGCTGCCCTCCGACAGGTGCAGCGCCTCGTGGACCAGGAGCCGCACGTAGGCGAGCTCGTTGTGCCCCGGGCTCTCGAAGAGCGCGATGCGCGACGGCAGGTAGATGTCGCGCCCGTCGGTGTAGGCCCGCATCCCGCGAGGATCGCTCTCGCCGGGCGCCTCCGCGCGGATGGCGACGCGCGCGCGCAGCGGGATGAGGCTCGGGAGCGCCCACTCCAGCGCGGGGAGCACCTTGGTGAGGGTGGCCTGCGCCTCGGTTCGGCGCTTCGACGCCTCGCGCTCGCGCTCGAGGAGCTCCGCGAGGGCGGCGTCATGCCGCGCCTTCGGCTCCACGCGGAGGGCCGCGCACAGCTCGCCCCACAGCCGCGCGGTCGCGAGCTCGAGGAGCGGCGCGAGCAGGCGCGCGTGGCTCGCCAACGCGAGCATGCCGTCGGGCTCGTCGTGGCCGTGCCCGAGCAGCAGGCTGAAGCACGCGAACGCGGGGCCCAGGTTCGTGGCCTTGACCTTCCCGTCCGCCTTCCCGTCCGCCTTCCCGTCGGCGCCGGAGACGAGCGCGACGAAGCTCTCGCCGAGCCCGCTCCACCGAGCCTCGCCCAGGGGATGGCGCGCCTTCAACACGGCGAGGGCGCGCGCGAGCGTCGGATCCCGAACCTCGAGCGGCAGCTCTTCCGGTGTCGGTTCCGACGCGGAGTCGGCCTCCGTGGAGTCAGCCGTCATGGGCGGCGGGCTCGACCTGCTCCACCTGAGCGCCGGCGTCGAAGGGCTCGATCGCGTCGCCCGGATCGGCCTCGATCGTCGGGAGCTTCTCGCCTGGCTCGAAGGAGAGCCCCTTCGCCTCGAGCGTGGAGAGCACCGTCCGCGCGTCGCGCTCCCCGAGCTCGAGCGGGTCGAGGAGGGACTCGCGCACGACCCACTCGCGCGCGACGCCGCTCTTCGAGGCCCGCGCGGCGAGCAAGAGGGCGCGCGTGCTCGGCGACCGCCAGCGGCGCTCCTCGGCGCCGCTCCGGAGCACGTGGGCGACGTCGACGAAGTACTCCGCGTCCTCGCGAGGGATCCCGGCCCGGTCCACGAGGAGGCTCACCTCGTCGTCGTGCGCGAGGTACGAGAGGCGGACGACGCGACACCGCTGGAGGAACGCCTCGGGGAGCGAGCCGAGCTCGCGCGGCGTGTACGCGCCCACGAAGCAGAACCCCGGCGCGGCGCGCACGATCTCGGGCTCGCGGCCGAGCTTGCCCACGAGGTGGAGCTCGCGGCGATCGTCGAGCAGCGGATAGAGCGGGCGCAGCGTGCCCTCGCTCGTCTTGCCTATCTCGTCGAAGAAGAACGGCAGCCCGTTGCGCACGGCGTACACGAGCGGCCCGTCGTGCCAGGTCATCGCGTCGTGGGCGAAGAGGTACCCGCCGAGCAGATCGGCGTCGGTGAGGCTCGGCCCGCCGGTGACGGGGACGACGCGCCGCCCGAGCTCGGCGGCGATCGCCGAGAGGAGCGTCGTCTTGCCGCAGCCGGTGGGGCCGAGGAGGAGCACGGGCTCGCCGCGCTCCACGTAGAGGCGGACGCGCTCGAGCTCGAGCTTGGAGTCGACGAACTGGGGAGTCGTGGGGGACGTCACGAGGCGAGCGTACCGCGTCGCGTCGGTGGTGGGCGCGACGGCGTAGACGATCCAGGGAGACCCTACCCCGCTGCGCTCGTTGGGAAATTACTCGTCCGCCGTAGCCCTACCACGCGGACCCGTAGAGCGGACCGGTGCACTATGCTCGGGGAGGTGACGGCTCACGCGCGCGTCGGGGATCGGTTCGAGCTGCTCGCGCGCGTGGGCGCCGGTGGCATGGGGGAGGTCTACCGGGCGAAGGACCTCCAGACCGGCGGCCTGGTCGCGCTCAAGCGCATGCTCCTCGAGGGCGGCGCAGACCGTGACCGGTTCGCGCGCGAGGCCGAGCTCCTCGCGTCGCTCGATCACCCCGCGATCGTCCGCTGGGTGGCGCACGGGCTCGACGAGCGTGGCGTGCCGTTCCTCGCCATGGACTGGCTCCCAGGGCTCGATCTCGCGGAGCGCCTCGCGCGAGGGCCGATGTCCACGGCGGAGAGCCTCGCGCTGTCGGGGCGCGTCGCGGCGGCGCTCGGCCACGCCCACGCGCATGGCGTCGTCCACCGAGACATCAAGCCCTCGAACATCTTCCTGGTCGGCGGCGATCCGGCGCGCGCCGTCGTCGTCGACTTCGGGATCGCCAAGATCACCCACGCGAGGCGCGCGCTCACCGCGCCCAGCGCGAGGGTCGGCACGGTGGGCTACATGTCGCCCGAGCAGGCGCGCGGCGAGGCCCACATCGGACCGCCCGCCGACGTGTTCGCGCTCGGGTGCGTGCTCTACGAGTGCCTCACCGGCGCGCCGACCTTCGAGCACGGGGATCCGTTCGTGGTGCTCGCGCGGGTGCTCCTCGAGACCCCGCCGCGCGTGCGCCAGCGGAGCCCCGCGCTCCCGGAGGCGCTCGACGATCTCGTCGCGCGCATGCTCGCGCAGGACCCGCGCGAGAGGCCGCGGGACGGGGCCGAAGTGCACCGGGCGCTCGAGGCGCTCGGCCCCGCGTTCGAGCACCTGGGCACCGCGCCCACGGAGGTAGGCGACGCAGCGCCCACGCCCGCCTCGCGGGCAGAGCAGCGGATCACGGCCCTGCTGCTCATCGCCCGCGCGGCGCACACAGAGGACGCGGCCCTCGCGAAGACCGAGGCCGACGGCGAGGACGGGCGCGCGCTCGGCGAGATCGCCGAGGTGGCGCGGCGACACGGCTGCGAGCTCGTGCCGCTCGCCCTCGGCCCCCTCCTCGTGCTGGGCCCCTCGGAGGGCCCGGCCATCGATCGCGCCGCGAGGGCCGCGGCGTGTGCGCTCGCGCTCACCGCGTTCCGGCCCGGGCTGCGCGTCGCGCTCGCCACGGGGCTCACGCGGTCGGGCGCGGGGGCGCCGCTCGGTCCCGCGATCGATCGCGCGGCGGAGCTCCTGCGCGCCGACGTGAGCGCGGCCGTCCGCGTCGACGAGGCGAGCGCCGGGCTCCTCGAGGGCACCTTTCTTCTGGGACGGGAGGGAGATGCCCGCGTCTTGCTGGGGAGACGCGGGGAGGTGGGCGCAGGGCGGGAGCTGCTCGGGAGACCGATGCCCTACGTGGGAAGGGAGAAGGAGCTCGGGCTGCTCGAGGCCACGTTCCGCGAGTGCGCGACCGACGGCGTGGCGAGGGCGACCCTCGTGACCGCACCCGCCGGGATGGGCAAGAGCCGCCTCGGCCACGAGCTCGTCGCGCGGCTCGCGCGCGTGGGCCCGCTCCGTGTGCTACGCGCCCGTGGCGAGGCGCTCGCGCGCGGCTCGCCGATGCTCCTCGGGCGTCAGTGGCTGCGCCACGGCCTCGAGGTGGGTGAAGGATGCACGCATGGGGTCCTCCGCGAGCGGGTCCGCGCGCTGCTCGGCGATCACGCGCGCGACGCGAGGACCGAGACCTGGGCGGACGTGCTCGGCGACGCGGTCGGGCTCCCGACCGACGCGCCGGGCGAGGTGCTCAACTCGGCGAGGAACGATCCGCAGCTCCACGCGGAGTGGTCGACCCTCGCGTTCGTGCGGTGGCTCTCGGCCGAGGCCGAGCGCGCCCCCGTGTTGCTCGTGGCCGAGGACGTCCACTGGGGCGACGCGGGCTCGGTGCGGTGGCTCCGACGCGCCCTGCGTGACGCGGCCGAGCTGCCGTGGATGGTGCTCGCGCTGGGCAGGCCCGAGAGCGTCGACGTCTTCCCCGACCTCGCCGCTTTCAGTGCTCTCTCGCTCTCCCCGCTCACGCGCCGCGCGTGCGAGCGCCTCGCGCGCGCGGTCCTCGGCGAAGGGCTCGACGGAGCGACGCTGGACGCGATCGTGGCCGGGTGCGAGGGCAACGGCTTCTTCCTGGAGGAGCTCATTCGCGCCGCGGCGTCCGGGGGGCTCTCGTCGGTGCCCGAGAGCGTGCTCGCGATGGTCCAGGCGCGCCTCGACGGGCTCGGCCCGGACGAGCGGCGCGTGCTGCGCGCGGGCAGCGTCCTCGGCGAGCGCTTCTGGGCGGGGGCCGTCGTCTCGCTGCTCGGACATGCCGGGGCGAGCGAGGTCGAGGGCGCGCTGGCTCGCCTGAGCGCCGCGGAGCTCGTCGAGCGCGTGGCCGCGCCCGAGGCGCTGCGGCCCGGCGAGCATCGCTTCCGTCACGCGCTCCTGTCGGACGCGGCCTACGCGATGATCCCAGAGGCGGACCGACCGGGCGCCCACCGGCTCGCCGCGCGGTGGCTCGAGGACGCGGGGGAGCGGAGCCCGCTCGTGCTCGCCGAGCACTGCGAGCGCGGCGAAGACCCGGCCGGGGCGCGTCGATGGCTCTCGGCCGCGGTCGACCAAGTGCTGAGCGCGGGCGAGCTCGGCGTCGACGCGCGCGTCGATGAGCGCGCGCTCGCCTCCGGGCTCGAGGGCGAGCCGCGTGGGACAGCGCTCCTCCTCCGCGGCCTCCGGCGAGGGCTCGGCGAGGACGCGCCGCTCGAGGGCGTGGTGGCCCTCCGCGAGGCGGTCGGGCTCCTGCCGAAGGGCGGCGTGATGTGGGCGAGCGCGCTCGGGAGCCTCGCGTACCAGAGCCTCGTCAACGCCTCTCCCGCGGCCGTGCGCGAGGCCGCGCGGGAGCTCGCGACGATCGAGCCGCTCCCGCCGCCCATCGGCACGCTCGGCAACGGGATCATGTCGTGCGTGCTCGCGCTCGGCCACCTCGGCGCACCCGACCTCGTGCGCGCGCTCACGGCGCGCTACGGGCCGCTCGCGTCACGCGGCGACGCGGGCCCCCAGTTTCGCGCCTACGAGCGCCTCTGGGCGTCGCTCGTCGCCTACCAGCTCGAGCAGTCCCCGGGTGTCTCGTATACGCGCGCGATGGAGGCCACGCGGCTCTTCGAGCCCCTCCGCGACACGACGGGGCTCTTCTTCGCGACCATGTTCTCCCTCTGGCCCCTCGTGGAGCTCCCCGACGCGCCGATGCTCGAGCGGGTCGCGCTCGCGACGCCGCTCGTCCGCCGCGGGGCCGGCGCCGCCGGCCTCCATGCCCTCGACGTGTGCGTCGCCCAGTGGCGCCTCAGCCGGGGCGAGCTCGACGCGTGCGAGGCCCTCGCGACCCACGTCGCCACCTCGTCGAGCGCGCTCATCGCCACCCGCGGGACGTGCCTGCTCGCGACCGTGCAGCTCGAGCGCGGCGAGCTCGATCGGGCCGAGGCGACCCTCGAGACCCTCCGCGGCCCCGCGGAGGTGCTGAACACGCTCCGCTCGCGCGTCCTCGTCGTCGACGCGCGGGTCGCCCTCGCGCGGGGCCACGCCGAGGCGTGCCTCGATGCGCTCGCGGAGGCCGAGATATCCCTGCGATCGTCGGGCCTCGCCGACACGCGCGACGCCCTCACCCTCGCGCGCTGCGAGGCGCTCCTCGCGCTGGACGACCACGACGCGCTGCGCGTGACGCTCCTCGCGGCCCGTGCGCGCGCGGCGCGCGTCGAGCAAGACTTCGGTGAGCCGGAGCTCCGCGCGGCGTGGCGCCGAGGGCGGCACGTCGCGCCGGTGCTGGCGCTGGCGGCGCGGTGGCTCGAGTGAGGACCCGGCTTGCGCGCGCTCGGCGGGTGCCCCAGGCGGCGGGCTACCTTGCGGAAAGGTAAGAACTTTCGACTGGCAACGACGGAGTGGGCCTTCGAAAAGGCGCAGAAGCAGGTGCGCGTGGCCACAAAGTCGCTATCGTGCGCGCATGGCGACGGGGTGGGGAAAGACGATGGGAAGCACGGTCCGGCTGCGCGCAGCCTTCGGCCTGTGCATGGCGCTCTTGGCCGCGGCGCCAGCATGCACCAAGCGCACCGACGCCGAGATCGTGTCGCAGGTGTGCGAGCCCGCCTCGAACGACTGCCAAGAAGACACCCTGCGGCGGTGCAACGACGTGGGGTCGGGGTGGGACATCGTCACGCGGTGCGCGCCGGGCACCTGCATCGGCCAGCCCGAGTGCGGCGGCGCCGTCGCGCCCCTCGCGCCGGCCGAGTGGGTCGACTGCGCGCCCGGCTCGGGCGGCGACGTCACGAAGGGCGACCCGCCCTGCAAGCCGGTCACCGAGGCCGGCGTGAAGATCGACCCCTTCGAGGTCACGCGCAGCCAATACCTCGCCTTCTGGCACGCCACGGCGAGCGGTCGAAACACCCTCGGGTTGCCCGGCGACTGCGAGTTCAAGAAGACCATCTCGTTCTCGCCCAGCGTCCCAGGCTGGCCGGCCGTGTCCACGGGCGACGCCCGCCTCCCCATCACGGGCGTCGACCTCTGCGATGCGCGCGCCTACTGCCGCTGGGCCGGCAAACGCCTCTGCGCGGGCACTGACGGAAAGGCTGTCCGCGAGGCGTTCCCCGGGAGCGATCAGCCCACGAACGACGCGTGGCAGCGCGTGTGCGAGGCGGCCCCCAACGACACCGGCTGCAACGTGCGCCCGTACAAGGACGCCCCCGCCAAGCCCATCGCGGCCGTCGGCTCGTTCCCCCAGTGCAAGACCCCCGGCGGCGTGTTCGACCTCCACGGCAACGTGACCGAGATGATTGACGTGTGCACCGACCAGTTTGGGCTCTGCAGGCGGGTCGGCGGCTCCGCCGACAACTTCGGTATCGCGACCGACTGCCCGAGCGCCAAAGCCGACTACGTCCCCATCAACCGACGCGAGAACGACGGAGGCTTCCGATGCTGCGCCGACTGACTCGACTGGCGCTCCTCAGCGGGCTGACCGGGCTCGCGGGCTTCGCGCTGACCTCGCTCGCCGCCTGCACGAAGGAGGCGAGCCTCACGCAGACCGCCCCCATCTGCGGGCGAGGCGAGTACTCCTGCAACGGCGACACGCTCCAGCGCTGCCGCGACGACGGCGAGGCGTTCGACGGCATCCAGATTTGCGATCCGGGCGGCTGCGTGCAGGGCAAGTCCGAGTGCCAGAAGCCGCCTGTCGCGGTGGTGAAGCCGCTCGGCTCCGCCGACTGGGTGGCCTGCCCCTCCGCCTCCCCCGATCGCGACAAGGGCGACGCGCCCTGCAAGCCCGTCGACGTGAACACCTCCGTGGGCGGCAAGCCGCTCCGGGTGCGCATCGACCCGTACGAGGTGACCGGCGCGGAGTACCTCCGCTTCTGGAAGTCGCTCGACCCGGGCAAGACGTTCCCCGGCATGCCGGCGAGCTGCAACTTCAAGGAGGGGACCGGGCACACGCCCGAGGTCCCCGGGTGGCCGGGGCTCACCGAGACCCAAGCCAAATCGCCGGCGCTCGGCGTCGACTGGTGCGACGCCGCGGCGTACTGCCGCTGGGCGGGGAAGCGCCTCTGCGGGCGACCGGGCGGCGGCGGCCCCGCGGTGTACTCATTCACGCCGAACGACTTCACCACCGCCGAGGGCAAGCGCACCGACAACGAGTGGAGCATCGCCTGCAACGGCGGCGGGGTGCGCGCGTTCCCTTACGGCGTCGGCTTCGACTCCAACACGTGCAACACGCGGCAAGCCGGGCAGTCGGCGCGGCCCAACACGCCCGTCGGCTCCTTCCCGAACTGCAAGACCCCCGAGGGTGTGTACGACATGTCGGGAAACGCCCCGGAGATGATCGACATGTGCGAGGCCGAGACCGGGCGCGACGATCTCTGCCTGTTTGGCGGCGGAGGCACGAACACCTTCGACGCGACGGCCGACTGCGGCCTGTTCCTCGTGAAGCGCGGGACCCGCAACGTCATCGGCTTCCGATGCTGCGCCGACTGAGGCTCCGGCGCGCGCTCTCCGGCCTCGCGACGCTCGTCCTCGCGCTCTCCTCGACGCCAGCGAACGCCGACGAGTACGACGAGCCCGAGTCAGCGCCCGCCGCCAAAGGGACGTCCACGCCTAGGCCCGCCCCGACGCTCCCCGCGCCCGCGCCCACGCCCGCATCCGCGCCGCTCGCCGACGACGACGCGGCGCTCGGCGCGGCGGGGCGGGCGCTCCTCGGCGAGATCGCGAAGCTCGCGTGCTCGCGCGGGGGGGCCGAGGCGGTCCCTGCGACGTGCGGCGCGGCGCAGTCCACGCCGAGCCTCGCGAGCCTCCGGGCCGCCGCCCTCGCCGACGCGCTCTCCCTCGCGCTGGCCCACCTGCCGCTGTCTCCCGAGGCGAAGTCACTCGCGGACCTCGCCGCGCCCGCGTCGCTCGACCCCGCGGCCCAGGCCGCGCGCTGGCGTGAGCTCGGCCGGGCTCACGGGCTCGCGCCGCAAGCGACCGAGGCGGCCGTGGCCCGCGCGCAGGCGGCGCTCCAAGAAGCGCGGCAGGCCCACGAG
>DAORJJ010000260.1:0-9188 GCA_035439005.1 Polyangiaceae bacterium
CGACCACCGACGCGAGCGCGGACGCGAGCGTCGACGCGAGCGCGGACGCGAGCGCCGACGCGCGCCCCGACGCCTCGCCCAGGGTGTGCGGGCTGGGCGCCGCGCGCCCCTGCGCCCTCGGTGAGGCGTGTGTCCTCGACGGCGACTGCGGCGCCCCCAACGTGTGCGCGGGGGAGGTCTGCGCGGCCGGCCGCGCGGTGCAGACCATGGCCGACGTCGGGGCCCTCGGCTCGTTCGATTTCGAGGGGACGACCCTGGTGTTCACGGTGGGCGACGCGTCGGTCTACACGTGCACCCTCCCGCTCTGCGACGACGCCGCGGCGGTCCCCAACATCACGCAATCGGGTCGCCTCTTCCCCGTGTCGGTCGCGGGCGGGTTCATCCAGTATCCGACCACGGCGCAGGCGGGCTCCACGTTCACGGTGGCCGCCTCGCGCTCGCTCGACGGCGCGACCGCGGGCCCGACCGCGACGTTCGGCTGCGCCGATCGACTTGGCTCCCCGAAGACCCCCATCCTCACGTCGTCGCACTCGGGCAGCGACGGCTGGAGTGGACTCTACAAGTGCGTCACCGACACCCGCCTCGCGGGCGGCTTCCGCTACGGCTTCTCCACGCCGCTCGCGGGGTCGGTGCGCACCGACCGTGTCGGGCGGGGGTCGCCGTCGAAGCACTCGAACGGCGACGCCACCGTCCGGCTCGTCCCCGGGAGTCAGTCCGTGATCCCCACGGGGGTCGTGACCACGAGGACCGATCTCGTGAGCACGGTGCTCGGGACGATCTTCTGGGGCAACTCGGAGAACCCGCCGCCTCCCACCGAGCTCGTCACGAGCCCAAAGAGCTTCGGCGGTGTGGACCTTCCGTATCCCGCCGTGGGGGTGCGCCAGGGCGACAACTTTGGTGTCATTCGTGCCAGCGCCCCGGGTCGTGTCTTCGCGCTCGGCAGCGGCGCCACGACGATCAACGTCGACGACCGCTATCTCTACGTCGGGAAGGCCTCGGGCCTTGGGCGCTGCGCGCTGTCGGAGATCGCCACACGGAACACCTGCACGCTCACGCCGATGTCGGCCGACGCGGTGGAGGCGCCGCTCTACCTCACGGCGACCGACGCCTGGTACAAGAGCGGGACGCTCGTGCGGAGAGTGGAGAAGTAGGCGACTCGAGAAGAGCGTCGTGTCACGGGCAGGTCGGCGGCGCGCCCGCGTCCGCGCACAGGCTCTTCGCCGGCGCGCTCGGCGCGATCGTGCCCTTGCGCGCGAGACCTCCCGCGACCTCCACGGTGAACGACATCGAGTCGCAGGGCGCCGCCGCGTCGGGGGACGAGCCGAGATCGAGCGTCGCGCATGCTGCGGCGCGAAAGATCGTCGACGAGACCGCGTCGAGACAGAGGGGGCGTCCGAGCACCACTTGCTCACCGAACACGCGCAGGATCTCCGCGCCCAGCGCGCGGCCCGCGAGCACGCCGCCGGTGAGCCGCGGCTGCCCCGGGGGCGCCGGGCGCTCGAGCGTGGCGGACAAGATCGCGTCGTACAAGATGGCCTCTGTCGCCCCGATCCGGATGCCGAGCGTCGTGAAGCGCGCCACCAGCACGCCGCCCGCGACCCAGGCGTCCCGGGTGAAGGTGCGCGGGCGTGCGCCGAGGAGCGCGCCCTCGCCAAGCCTCCACGCGTCGCAGCCTCCCCAGGCGGGTCGGTGCTTCCCTTCGCCGTTCACGCCGGCGTCGCCCCGCGTGCCGCCGTCGCAGTCGCTCGGGGGATCGAGCCCTGGCGAGTCGTAGAACGCGACGAACACCGACGGATCCGAGGCGGCGCCCGAGTACTCGCCGAGCTCGACGAGGACCCCGCCCACTCCCTCCCGCACGCCGATGTCGAAGCCCACGTCGACGCCGGCCTCGGCGCGATCGGGGATGAGCTTCGCGAACACCGCGGCGGCGCCGTTGTCGCGCCCGCCGGGCCTGTCGCAGAGCGGCTCCTCCGGGCGCCGCGGCGCGCACGTCGACGCGCCCGCGCGCGCCGTCCCCGGGCGCTCGTCGCACGTGCACACGCCGTCGAGATCGAAGCCCACGCGGTCGCCGTTGCCGGAGACCAGCGCGAGGTGCGAGAGCGCGAACGTGAGGCTGAGCCCCCCGGGGACGTCCGCCGCGTCGGGTCGCGAGGGCGGGAGCGCGTGCTCGCACGGGTCTGGGCGCGCGTCGGCGGCGGTCGAAGCGTCCTCCGCGGGGGCTACCGCGTCGCGCTGCCCGGCCTCGAAGTCGCCCGCGTCGTAGAGCAGGGTGCACCCCGCGCCGAGCGCGAGCGCGAGCGCTGCGTGGAGGGGCCCGATGCGCACGCTAGAACCGGAGCGACAGGCTGGAGGCGAGCCCCGACTGTCGGTAGAGGGTGGGGCGCGTGACGTAGAGGACGACGGCGCCGACCGCCGCCGCGATCGCGAGCGAGAAGGCGAGATCGGCCGTCACGGTCTTCGCGCGGAGACCGAGGAGGTCCGAGTCGGTGCAGTCTGCAGGGCACCGGCGCTCGAGGTCGGCGTAGGTGTTCGCCGCGCTCACGCCGAACCCGGCGCCGACCGCGCCGAGGACCACCGAGACGCCCGTGAGCGCGTACGTCACGACCGGCACGGGGCGCTCGGCGACGAGCTTCGGCGGGGGCGCGGTCGCCGCGACGGGCGTCGGCGGGCGGAGGACGACGCGGCGGTCTCGCTCGCGCTCGCGGAGCACCACGCGCTCTTCGAGGCGGAGGGCGCCTGCCTCCGCGCGGACGGTGTGGGGGCCGGGGTCGAGGGAGATGGCGCGCCCCTGCGCGAGGTCTTCGCGGGGCGCGTCGTCGACGAAGATGCGCGCGTCGGGCAGATCGCGGCCCTCGGCGCTCTCGACCACCACGACGAGCGAGGGCGTCCGCGCGGTGACGTCCTCGAGCCACGCCGCGCACTGCTTCGCGATGACCTTCGGGCAGGACGGCCGGATGCACGCCGCGAAGGCCTCGCGCGCGCGAAAGAGCTTGCCGTCGTCGCGCAGCGCCTGCCCCTCCTCGGCCGCGCGCGCGCACGCCTGGGAGGCCTGCGAGCCAGCGCCGTGCGCGAACGTGGGCGCTCCGACGAGCGCCGCGGCCAGCCCGAGCGCCGCCCTACGGGAGGCACTCGATGCGGTACTTCTTCCTGCCATGCTCGTCGACAGTGTACGGGACGGCGCAGTTTGCGGGCAACGCCGCGGGCTTGCGCGTCGACCCGCCGTTCGCGCGGAGGCTCGGCGCGGTGGCGCTCGGGGTCGCGCTCGGGGTCGCGAGGGGGGGGACCTCCGTCGCGGTCGGCGTCGGGGCGGGCGCGGCGGGGATCGCCTCCACGCCCGCGGAGGCCGGCGACTCGGGTGTGGCGCTCACGGCCGCGAGCCCGGCCCCCACGGACGCGGCGCGGCCGCGCCACGCGACCGCCCCGGCGGCGACGAGGGCGCCGAGCACCAAGGCGCCGGCCAGGAGCTTCGGCGCGCGACGCCTCGACCCTTGCACCTCGGCGGCAGGCAGAGGAGCGGCGGGAGGAGACGACGTCGCGGGAGACGCGAGCGACGACGCGGTACGCGACGCCGAAGGCGTGGCGTGAGCCGGCGAGGCCTGAGGCGCGGCACCCCCCGGTCGCTTCGCGAGCTCGGTCGCGCAGCGCGCCTCGATCGCGGCGGCCACCTCGGCCTGGGTCGCCCGGGGCACGAGCGCGTGGAGCGCGGCGCCCATCTCGCGGCCGGTCGCGAAGCGCGCGCCCTCGTGACGGGAGAGCGCGCGCGTGAAGAACGCGTCGATCGCGGGAGGCAGCTCCGGGCGGAGCTCGGAGAGGCTCGGCACCTCGCCGACGAGCACGCGGCGCAGGGTGTCCGCCTCGTTCTCGCCCGCGAAGAGCCGCCGGAGCGCGAGCATCTCCCAGAGGATGACCCCGACGGCGTAGAGATCGGTCCGCGCGCTCACCTCGGCGCCGTGGAGCTGCTCCGGCGCCATGTACGCGAGCTTGCCCTTCAGCGCGCCGTCGCGGGTCGTCTGCGCGCCGCGCCCCGCGGCCTTGGCGATCCCGAAGTCGAGCACCTGCGCCACGCCGTCGATCCCGACGATGATGTTCTGCGGCGAGACGTCGCGGTGGACGACGCCGAGGAGCTCGCCCCGCTCGCCGCGCGCCTCGTGCGCCGCCCCGAGCCCCGCGAGGACGTCCTGGGCGATGGCCGACGCGATGGGCGCGGGGACGTCGCGATCGGCGCGCGAGGTCGCCACGAGCAGCTCGGCGATCGTGACGCCCCGGACGAAGGGCATGACGAGGAGCACGTCTCGCCCCGCGCGCACCACCTCGAGCACCGCGACGACGCTCGGGTGCCGGATCCGCGACAGCACGCGGGCCTCGTCGAAGAGCGTCGTCGCGGCCTCCTCGTCGTCGGCGAGATCCGGCCGCATCGTCTTCACCGCGACGAGGCGCTCGTCGCCGAATTTACGTGCAAGATGCACGGTGGCCATGCCTCCCCGGCCGAGGTGCCCGAGCCGCTCGTAGCCCCCGAGGGCCAGCGGCCCCGTGGACTCTCGCGGATCCTCGCGCGGAGGCGGCAGCACCCTCGGAGCATACCATGCGGGCGCCTCCTTCGGCGCCCGGCTCCGCGCGCCTCATCGGCGGAGGAAGCGGTAGCCGCCGGCGGTCGCGCCCCAGACCTGCTTTTCGTTCGCGTCGAACCCGCGATCCCACGAGAGCAGCTCGGTCTCCGTGAGCGTGACCGTGGAGCTCGCGTACGTCGCGCCGTTGAGCTCGCTCGGGCAGCGCGGCCCCGAGGGGCTCTTCTGGAACGTCGTCCCGTTCCACGCGAAGTCGCCCGTCGCGCCGGTGAACCCGCCGCCCGCGAGGTGCATCTCCACGGCGCATCCGGGCTTCTCCTCGGCGTCCGCGGCCTTCGCCGCGGGCGGCGCGCCGCGCTCGCAGGCGCCGATCCAGCTCTTCGGCGCCTTGAGCTCGAACACCCTCGACACGGCCGTCTGGGCGTCCCTCGGCTCGATCACGTAGAGACGCTGCCGGTAGGGCTTCGTGAGCGAGTCCATGCGCGCCTGCTCGACGTAGAGGACGCGCGGGCCGAGCTCCGGCACGTCCGCCTTGCAGATCGCCAGCTGGATCTCGAAGTAGGTCGGATCTTTCGCGGCCTGGTCCTTCGAGTCGAAGCGGCCCGTGAGGAGCCGCTCGAGCTCGCCCTCGGCGGTGGGCCCGGCGTCTCTCGACGGGGCGTCGCCGCTCCCCGCGTCGCTCGCCGCGGGGCTCGCGGGGGCCTCCGTCGGCGTCGAGCTGCAGCCGACCAGACACGCGGCAGGAGCGCCGAGGGACAACACGAGGAGCGCCGCGGCGCGGCAGCCAGGAGCGCGCGCGCCCATCACCGACCCCCGCAGAAGGCGGTGCTCCCGCACGACCTCGGACCGCCTCCGTCGCCGCTCGTCGAGGCGTAGCAGCTGTACGCGCGCGCGGACGCGCACTCGTCGTCCGACTGGCACGCTTGTCCGTCGGCCTTGCGCGCGGCGCACCGACCGCTCCCGAGGACGTCGCAGTAGGCGTTCGCCGGGCAGAGCAGATCCGGGCCGCTGAGGGACGTGCACGCCTCCCCGAGGCCGACGCTCTTCGGGGGGCCGCTGCACTTGCCCGGGGCGCGGATCGAGCCGCCGTCGCAGTTGGTGCCAGGCGCGCAGAAGAGGCGCTTCGCGGGTCCGCCGTCCTGGACGAGGATCCCGCAGTCTTCCCCGGTTGCGCGCCACGGCACGCACCTCTTCGCCTCGCCGCAGTACCCGAGCGCCGGGTCGCACTCGCCGATGAACGTCGTGTCGCCGATGTCGTCGCACGGCGCGCCGAGCTTGCCGACCTTCTTGAAGACCTCGTTGCCGCGCACCCCGAAGCACGCGGCGTCGAAGAGCGCGCCGATGAGCGCGCCGCCGCACGTGGCCTTCTGCACGCCGTCGAGGCACGTCGCCGCCCGCGCGTCGCTGAACTCGATGTTCCCCACCGAGACCGAGACTCCCCACTTCTTGAGGTACAGCGCGTCGAACGACTCCTTCAGCACGGCCTCGCAGCTCGTGGCGGTCACCGGCGTCGTCACCTTGTAGGGGGACTCCGCGAACTGCCGCGTGTAGCTCGCGAGGTCCGCGTCCGAGCAGCACGTCGTGAGCTTCGCGCACACGGCCTTCGCGAGCGCCGCGTCGTAGGCCGAGATGCGCGTCTGGACGTCGGCCGCCACGGCGCGGTCGGGGCGCGCGGCGTCCTCGACGGGCGCCGCCGTCGCGTCCTCCTCCGGCGTCGGCGTCGGCGTGGACGCCGTCGGCGTGGGTGTCGCGGGCGCGGCCGCGTCGGGCGAGGTCACCGCGTCGGAGCACGCGGACATGGAAGCGAGGGCGGCGGTGAACGCCGCGATGGACGTGAGAGACAGGAGGATCGGGTTTCGCACGGGAGGTCCTTTCGAGAGCTTCGCTCGCCGACCCTTCCAAGCTCCGTGCCAGCGAAGCGTCGCGCCCGCGCGCCGCGATCGCCGCGTGTGCCGAGGGCCGCGAACCAGGCTGAGGCGCGCGGGCCTCAGCGAGAGGACCTCTTCGTTCCTCCGCGCGCCGCGTCGCGCTAGTCTCGCGCGGGGGTTCTCCGAGGGGTCTCGGGGCACCTCCTCGCAGGTCCCCGATGCCTATCCACTTCGACGAGGCCACCGCTGGCACGACGCACGACGGCGCTCCGGAGCGCTCCGTGGACGCGTACGGCGTCACCGTGCTCGAGGGCGTGGACCGCGGCGCGTCCGCGGTGGTCACCGGCGACGCGTTCGTCGGGAAGAGCGCGACGTGCGAGCTGCGGCTCTCGGACCCCAAGGTCTCGCGGCGCCACGTGCGGCTCACCGTGGAGCCGCTCGGCCTCCGCGTCCTCGACCTCTCGTCGACCAACGGGGTCTACCTGAACCAGGCGCGGGTGCTCGACGCCTACGCAGGCGCGGGCGACCGGCTCCGGCTCGGCGACACGCTGCTCGGGCTCGAGGCCACGCGCGCGCTCGAGCCCGCGGTCGCGTCCACGCGCACGCGCTTCGGGCGCGTCATCGGCGCGAGCGCGGCGATGCGGGCGCTCTTCGCGCGCTGCGACCAGGTCGCGCCGACCGAGCTGCCCGTGCTCGTCGAGGGAGAGACCGGCACCGGCAAGGAGCTCGTGGCCGAGGCGCTCCACGAGGCGAGCGCGCGGGCGGCGAAGCCCTTCGTGGTCTTCGACTGCACCACGGTCTCGCCGCAGCTCCTCGAGGCGAGCCTCTTCGGGCACGAGCGCGGCGCCTTCACCGGCGCCGTGGAGGCGCGGCCTGGCGTGTTCGAGGTCGCGAACGGCGGCACGCTGCTCATCGACGAGGTGGGCGATCTCGACATCTCTCTGCAGGCGAAGCTCCTCCGCGCGGTGGAGCGCCAGGAGGTCCAGCGCGTCGGCGGGACCCGCTGGCTCAAGGTGAACGTGCGCCTCCTCTCGGCGACGCGCCGCGATCTCGAGGCCGAGATCCAAGCCGGCCGCTTCCGTGACGACTTGTACTACCGCCTCGCCGTCGCGCGCCTCTTCGTGCCCCCGCTCCGCGCGCGCGACGGCGACGTGGAGCTGCTCGCGACGCACCTCTGGAACAAGCTCGCGGCGGGGACCCAGCCGTTCCCCACCGAGTTTCTCGCGCGCTGGCAGAGCTACCGCTGGCCCGGGAACGTGCGCGAGCTCCACAACGCGGTCCTCCGGCGCTTCTCGCTGGGCCAGGCGGACGTGTGGGACGACGACGCGAGCGCCGACGAGCCCCTCGGGGAAGCGCCCGATCTCGTGGACGGCCTGCTCCGCGACGGGGTCCCCTACACCTTGGCGCGTCGGCGCGTGCTGGACGAGTTCGATCGAAGGTTCGTGACCGTCGCGCTCCAAAAATCCGGCGGCAGCGTCGCGCGCGCGGCGGCCAACTTCGGTATCGCGCGGCGGTACTTCACCAAGATCAAGTCCAAATCACGCTGATAGCGGTCATCGGCACGACAGCTGGGACGAGTGGATGAACGCCGGGCTCGCGGCGGTCCCCCAGTCCTTCTGCTGGTATCGGAAGGTGACCGCGAACCAGGTCCCCTCGGCGGCGATCGCCTGCACGGACGAGCCCTTCTGGAGAGTCGTGAGGATCGTCCCGTTCGGCTCGGCGCGCACGTTCGCGCTGTCGGTCGCGACGAGGCACCCCTTCGGGAACGTGCTCGCGGGCGCGCGGTCGTACGCGAGCTTCGCGGGATCGTGGACCGAGTCGAAGTTCTGCGGCGCGCCGCACGCGTTGAACGGGGTCGCCCGCTTGCCGAGCTCGAAGTGGAGGTGCGGGCCGTCGCTGAGGCCCGAGATCCCGAGGCTCCCGATCCGCTGCCCCTTCGTGACCTGGTCTCCCACCTTCACGGGCACGGCGCTCAAGTGGGCGTAGCGCGTGTACACGTTCGGCGCGTGTCGGACGACGACGTGCTTGCCCCACCCGTTCCCGCAGAGGCGATTTCTGCCCGCGTTGTCGTTCGGACAGCTCGTCAGCGTGTAGACCACGGTCCCGGCGGCGGCCGCGAGGATCGCCTCGCCGCTCGCGCCGCCGATGTCGGCGCCCTCGTGGCCCTCGTTGTACGAGCGCCCCGCGCCGAAATTGCCCGGCACCGAGCGAGACGGCGTGGGGTAGCCCCACGCGACGGCCGCGACGTCGGCCGGGAGCGCGCCCCTGTCGAGCTTCTGGAAGGGCATCGCCGCGAGCGTCTCGGCGGTCCGATCGCGGATCTCGTGGGGGCACGGCGTGAGGGCGGCCTCGGAGGTCTCGGAGGCCTCGATGTCGTCCCCGGTCTCGGCCGAGCAGCCGAGCGAGGCGAGCGGGAGGGCGAGCGCGAGCGGGAGAGACATCGGGAGGGCGAGCGCGCGGAGCAAACTCTTGGACATGGGAGGACCTCGTGGGGGCGGCCAGCGGGACCGCGCTTGCCGAGGTGTTGAGCAACGCACGTGCCACGCGCCGCGAGGCCGCGCCCGCGCTCGGCGACCCAGGTTTTTCCGTGCGCCGCGCGCGCGCTGGGGCCCCCGCGCCCCACGCGAGGCCCAGAGCGTTCCTCACGGCGGGGCTGGCCTTGGCCACGGCAGCGCGGTCGGCGGCGCGTGGCTCCGACGGCGAGGGGATCGAGGAAGCATCGACGTCGTTCGGGCCGGGGTGACAGAATCGCCGG
>DAORJJ010000261.1:0-9187 GCA_035439005.1 Polyangiaceae bacterium
CGCGCCGCTGGAGGCCGCGCCTCTCGTGCGCGCGGTGGCCGCCCGCGCCCACGCCGACGCGGCGCCCGCCGTGCTTCACGCGGGCCCGGGGGCGCCGATGCTCCTCGATCTGGCGAGCGCGGGGACCGCCCTCGCCGCGAACCTCACGGTGCTCGTGGGCGACGAGGCCTTCTCGGTGCTGGTCGTCGTCGACGCGGCGCGCATTTTCGCCGACCGCGAGGCGCGGGGCCCGCTCGACCCGCCGCCTTGGGCCTTCTCCGGGGCCGCGCTGGCGTCGCTCGGCCCCACGCCCCTGGCCCTCCGCGTGGTGGTCGCGAGCTGTCTCGCGACCGTGGGCGAGCTCGCGCGCCTCGCGCCGGGCGACGTGCTGCTCACCGGCGTGCCGTCGCCGCCCCTGGCCGAGCTCCGCGCGTACGGGCCCGGGGGTCGGGTCACCCTCGTCGCGCCGCGCGGCGAGGTCGGGCTCGTCGCGGAGTTGTCGGGACCCGACCGCCTTGTGCTAAGTGCCGAGCGGGTGGCGATGCCGCTCGTCGCGACCGACGCGACGGGGGAGCCTGCGCCCCGAGGAGCCCGCATGGACCCGAAGGACACCGCCCACGCGCAGACCGCGGCCCCGCCGCTCGGCGCCCACGACGTGCTCGCCGACGTGCCCCTCGTCGTGCGCGTGGAGATCGGCGCCGCCGAGCTCTCCGCGAGCGCCTGGGCCGACACCCGGCCCGGCGACGTCCTCGCCCTCGGCCGCGGGGTCGGGGAGCCGGTGGTCCTGCGGGTCTCGGGCGCCGAGGTCGGCCGGGGCGAGCTCGTCGCCATCGAGGGAGAGCTCGGCGTCCGCGTGCTCTCGCGCGCGGGGGCCCGCGCCCAGGGCGACGAGGTGGCCTCGTGAGCCCGCGCCTCGCGCTCGCCCTGGCGATGGCGCTCGCGACGTTCGCCGCGGCGTCGCTCGCCGGCTGCTCGAAGCCCTCGACCGACACGGCCCCGCCCGCGTCCTCGGCGTCGTCCGCGCCGTCCGGAGCGCCCGCCGAGGCCGGCGCGGCCGAGGCGCCGTCGGGCGCGAGCCGCCCCGCGAAGGGCCCGCGCGCCTTCGCCGGCTCGTACACGACCACCGCCGTCACCGCCATCACGGTGCCCGAGGGCGCCAAGTGGAAGGGCGAAGACGGCAAGGAGGGCGTCGGCGAGGGCAAGCTCACCCTCGAGATCGCCGTGAACGACGCGGTCACCGGCACCTTCGAGGGCGCCCTCGGCGCGGGCTTCGTGGAGGGCCGCCGCGAGGGCGACGTGGTCACCGCCACGCTCCGCCCGAAGGAGGCCGACGACAACGGCTTCTACGGCACCCTCACCGCGAAGCTCGCGGGCGAGCAGCTCGCCGGCACCTTGTCCGCGTCGCGCGCGAACGCGGGCCTCGTGCGCGAGGGCAAGCTCACGCTCTCGGGCGCCGGGAAGCCCTGATGATCCGTCGCACCCACTACCTCCACTGGGCCTTCGAGCACGTCGGCCGCGCCGAGCTCGACCTCGCGTCGAGCGGCGTCACCTCGTTCGGGGAGCGCGAGCTACCGCCGATCGATTCCCCCGTAGATTCGAGGGCTTACGCGTGGCTCGTCGAGGCCATCGCCGCGGCGAACTCGGTGCCGGAGGCGTGCGTCGTCCCCACGCTGGGCACGTCCCACGCGCTGTTCGTCGCGATGAGCGCGCTCGTCAACCCGGGCGACGAGGTCCTCGTGGAGACGCCCGCGTACGAGCCGCTCGTGGCCGTGCCGGAGCTCCTCGGCGCCCGCGTCGTGCCGTTCGTGCGCCGCCCCGAGGCGCGCTACCTGCTCGAGCCGAACCAGGTCGCCGCGAAGATGACCGACCGCACGAAGCTCGTGGTCGTGTCCAACCTGCACAACCCCACGGGCGTGCACACGCCGCTCGAGGTGCTGGGCGATCTCGCGACCCTCTGCGCCGAGCGCGGCGTGCCGCTGCTGGTCGACGAGGTGTACGCGCCGTTCGCGTCGCGCACCCTCGGCATCGCGGCGACCTCGGCCTCGCAGCTCGGGGCCAACGTCGTGTGCGTGTCGAGCCTCACCAAGTGCTGGGGCGCGGGGCCGCACCGCATCGGCTGGGTGGTCGCGAGCGCCACCGTGGCCGACGCGTGCCGCGCGCACCTCATGACCACCGTGGGGCACCTCTCGGTGGGCCACGCCGCCCGCGGCGCGCACATGTTCCGCCACCTCGAGACCCTCACCGCCCGCGCCACCGTCGACCTCGCCAAGAAGCGCGATCGCGTCGCCGCGTGGATGGCGAAGCGAACGGATCTCTCGTGGAGCGCGCCCGAGCACGGGCTCTTCGGCTTCGCCACGCTGAACAAGCCGCGCCCGGCCGGCGCCGAGACCCTGCGCGCCCGCCTCGAGCGAGGCCAGCGCGAGCGCAACGTGCTCGCCGTGCCCGGCGCGTTCTTCGGCGTCCCCGACGGCCTCCGGGTCGCGTGGGCGCTCCCTGACGATCGGCTCGACGAGGCGCTCCGGCGGCTCGGCCAGGTGCTCGACCAGCCGTAGCGGGCCCGCGCGCGCCGCGCGTCGCCGCGCATGACCTCGCGTAAGTGCTCGTAAGCACGAGGAAGAAGGCGCGTATACACGCCGCGGGGCGCGCGTTACGCTGCGCCATGGCCCAATCCGACCCCCGCGAGCCCGCCGCCGCCGCCGCCCCCGCCATCGTCGTCGAGGACGACCGCACCGGCATGGACCCGGTCACGCTGAAGCGAGCGTTCCTCGACCACCTGAACTTCTCGCTCGGCAAGCGCACGCACTCGGCCACGGGCCTCGACCGCTTCTTCGCGTTGGCGCTCACGGTCCGCGACCGGCTCTCGTACCGGTGGGCGCAGACCCAAGAGACCTACGCGCGCGAGGACGCCAAGCGCGTCTACTACCTCTCGGCCGAGTTTCTCCTCGGGCGCGCGCTCTCGAACAACCTGCACGCGCTCGACCTCTACGACAAAGCCCTCGAGATCCTGGAGGAGTCGGGGCTGCACCTCGCCGACGTGCTCGAGGAGGAGCCCGACGCGGGGCTCGGCAACGGCGGCCTCGGGCGCCTCGCCGCGTGCTTCCTCGACTCGATGGCCACCATCGGCCTGCCCGGCTACGGCTACGGGATCCGCTACGAGTTCGGCATCTTCGAGCAGGTCATCAAGAACGGCTGGCAGGTCGAGCGCCCCGACGAGTGGCTCCGCTTCGGGAGCCCCTGGGAGCACGTCCGCCCCGAGTACGCGGTGACCGTGAATTTCGGCGGGCGCGTCGTGCAGACCGTGAACGAGCGCGGCATGCTCATCGCGAGCTGGGTCGACACGCAGCGCGTGCTCGGCGTGCCCTTCGACACCCCGATCGCGGGCTACCGCAACGACACGGTGAACACCCTGCGCCTGTGGCAGGCGCGCTCGAGCAACGATTTCGATCTCCAGGTCTTCAACGACGGCGACTACGTGCGCGCCGTCGAGGACAAGAACGAGAGCGAGATCATCAGCAAGGTGCTCTACCCAAACGACCACAACCAGGCCGGCCGCGATCTGCGCCTGAAGCAGGAGTACTTCTTCGTGGCGTGCGCGATCTCCGACATCGTGCGCCGCTACAAGAAGACCCACGAGTCGTTCGACCAGTTCGCCGAGAAGAACGCCATCCAGCTGAACGACACGCACCCGGCGATCGCGGTCGCCGAGCTCATGCGCGTGCTCGTCGATCTCCACCAGGTGCCCTGGGATCACGCCTGGCAGATCACCGTCGGCACCCTCGGCTACACGAACCACACGCTGCTGTCGGAGGCCCTCGAGCGCTGGCCCGTCGCCATGTTCGAGCGCCTGCTCCCGCGGCACCTGCAGATCATCTACGAGATCAACCGCCGCTTCCTGCGCTCGGTGCAGCTGCGGTTCCCGGGCGACGAGGGGCGGCTCGTGCGCATGTCGATCATCGAGGAGGGCGCCGAGAAGCACGTGCACATGGCGCACCTCGCGGTGGTGGGCTCGCACGCGGTCAACGGCGTGGCGGCCTTGCACACGCAGCTCTTGAAGCGCGACGTCTTGAAGGACTTCGCCGAGATCTCGCCCGAGAAGTTCTCCAACAAGACGAACGGCGTCACGCCGCGGCGCTGGCTCCACCACTGCAACCCGGCGCTCTCGGCGCTCATCACCGAGGCCATCGGCGAGTCGTGGCTGACGAACCTCGACGAGCTCGAGCGCCTGAACCCGCTCGCGAGCGACGCGGCGTTCGTGGAGCGCGTGCGCGCCATCAAGCGCGCCAACAAGGTCGATTTCGCCGCGCACATCCACCAGAAGCTCGGCCTGCGCTTCGACCCCGACTCGCTCTTCGACGTGCAGATCAAGCGCCTGCACGAGTACAAGCGCCAGCTCTTGAACGCGCTGCACGTGGTGCGGCTCTACCTCGACGCGAAGCGCGATCCGAAGACGCTGGAGGTGCCGCGTACGGTGCTGTTCGGCGCGAAGGCGGCGCCCGGCTACCGCACCGCGAAGCTCATCATCAAGCTCATCGGGGCGATCGGCGACGTGGTGAACGGCGACCTCGATCTGCACGGCCGGCTGCGCGTGTCGTTCCTGCCGAACTACAAGGTGTCGCTCGCGGAGCGCATCATCCCCGCGTCGGACCTCTCCGAGCAGATCTCCACCGCCGGCAAGGAGGCGTCCGGCACCGGCAACATGAAGCTCATGATGAACGGCGCGCTCACGATCGGCACGCTCGACGGCGCCAACGTGGAGATCCTCGAGGCGGTCGGCGCGGAGAACTTCTTCCTCTTCGGCCTCACGGTCGACCAGGTGGCCGAGGTGAAGAAAGACTACAACCCGCGGCGCATCTACGAGGAGAACCCCCGCGTGCGCGAGGTGCTCGACCTCATCTCGTCCGGGTTCTTCAGCGGCGAAGATCCGGGCCTCTTCCGCCCCCTCACCGACGGCCTGCTCGGGCACGACGAGTACATGGTGCTCGCCGACTTCGAGGACTACGCGATGTGCCAGCAGCGCGTGTCCGCGGCCTTCGCCGACCAGGCCTCGTGGCACACGAAGGCGCTGCGTAACATCGCGAACTCAGGAAGGTTTTCGTCCGACCGCACGATCCACCAGTACGCCTCCGAGATCTGGGACGTGAAGCCGGTGCGCATCCACCTGAAGGGGTGAGGTGCGCAGGCCGAACCCATCGAGCGGCGATGGGGCTCTCACCCTCATGAGGCCCTGGATCGCCCTCTCACTGCTCCTCGCGCTCGGCTGTACCCGCCCCGCCCCCGCCGGCGAGGGGGAGGCGACGGCGCTCGCGCGGGCCGACGAGGCGGCCTCGCTCTACGCGACCGCGCTCCGCGGGCGCCTCCAGGAGGCCATGAAGCAGGGGGGCCCCAAGCTCGCCGTGGAGGTGTGCAAGGCCGACGCAAAGGCGCTCGGCGTGCGGGCCGGAGCGCCCACCGGCGCGCGCGTCGGGCGTGGCTCGCTGCGCCTGCGGAGCCGCGACAACGCGCCGCCTGCGTGGGTGAACGCGTGGCTCGAGGCCCAGGGGGAGCGCGCCGCGAACGGGGCCCAGGGCGTGCGCGAGGTGAAGGGCGGCGTCGCGCACGTGCTGCGGCCCATCGCGGTGGAGCCCGTGTGCCTCACGTGCCACGGCGAGCCCGGGGCCCTGGCCCCCGAGGTCCGTGAGGCGCTGAAGGCGGCGTACCCCGACGATCGCGCGACGGGGTACAAGGTCGGCGATCTGCGCGGCGCGCTCTGGGTCGAGGCGCCCGTGATCGTCGCCGGGAAGTAGGCGAGCCTCGAGGCGCTGAGCCGCTCAGACGGCGACGGAGCACGCCTCTCAGTGTCGCCCGAGTCGGGTCCGCGGGCGCAGAGAGCGGGGCCGATCAGGGGAACGCGTGCGCGTTCGCGGCTGCGAGCGCGGCTGGGGCCGAGGGCTCGAGCCTCGAGGCTCGATCGCGCGATGCAAGGCGTCCATCCGACGCAACCCCCGAGCCCCGCCCGCGAGCCGCGCCGGCACGCGAGCCTCAGCCGCGCTCGCAGCCGCGAACGCGCACGAGCACGCGCGCCGGTTGCCGGCCGAATCACCCTCGGGGCACCACCACGCCCGCCTCCTTGCCCTCCGTCCCGGGCCGCGACCGACGCGCACACGCCGCGCCAACGCCTCCCCTTCCGCCCTCTCCACTCACGCCGGCGTCGTCACGTCGTCTGCGCTCAGGGGTCGAGGCCCGGGACTCCGGGCAAGGAGGCTCTACTCATGCGATTTGCCCATCACAGACTCGATGCATTCCACGTGGCCCGCGCGGCCCTCTGCGCCGGGGACGCCCTCGTCAAGAAGCTCCCACGGGGATACGCCACCCTCGGGGACCAGCTTCGGCGCGCACTCCTCGGCACCTATCTTCAGCTCACGGAGGCCGCCGCGCGCGACGGAAACGACCGCCGCCAGCGGTTCCGGTGCGCGCGGGCCGAGTGCAACGAAGCCGCCGCGGCTGTCGAGGCCACCGTGGCCCTCGGGTTGGTCGCGGAGGCCGACGGCCAAGAGCTCCTCGTCTCGCTCGATCGCCTCGCGGCCATGCTCACGAGGCTCGGCGGCTTCGGGCGCTGAAGCCGGTCGCGCGCGGGGCCCGCGCGCATCGACGTGGCTGCGACTCAGCGGCTCGAGGCTCGCGTGCGCGTGCGCGTCTGCGAGCGCGTTTGCGGCCTTGGGCCGGCGGCCGGAACCGCGAGCGCGGCTGCGGTCGAGCACTTTCGAGCGGGCGTACGTGTATGTGCGGCTGTATTGTTGCAGGGTTTGCGGGGGGAAGCCCCCGGAGAGCGGCCGGGTTGAGGCGGTCGGCCGAGCCTGAAGAGGCCCATGAGCCCACACTTGCCCCTCCCGGGGATCGCCAACCGGTACGAGGTTGGCGGGGCCCGCTTGTGGGCCTTTTGGAGACGAGCATGGAAAAGTCGAACACCCCCCGCCCCAACGATCAGCGCAGCGACGTCAAGAACCCGAACAATCCCGCGCACGCGGCCGACCGGGCGAACCGGACCGAGCAGGGAGCCGCCCCCCCGGCGTCCCCGCCGGCGCCGAAGACCGAGAACAAGTAGCCGAGGAAGGGGGAGGCGACGCATGGCGTTCAACGCAAATTCCGCGAAGGCGTCCCCGCCGCCTCCCCCTCGCCGCTTGCCTACGGGCGCCCAGGCGGTCGCCTGGCTCGCGTCGTCGCTTCGCCTGTCGGACATGCGAAGCGGCACATTGGCGATCTCCTCGTCGACGGCGAAGAGGATCGCAGCCGCCCACCCATCGATCTCGGACGACAAGGTGACGGCGCTGCTTACGGCGCTGGTGGACGCGCTCTTCACGCCTTCCTACGTGGAAGCGCGTGGCTTGAACGGGGAGCAAGCCGCCGAGCATCGCGCCGTCCTTCTCGCGGGTCTTGAGGCTGCGCTCACCGATTGGGATCGCTTCGCAACGCTCTTGAATATCGCCGGGGCCGGGGAACGAGCCGGAATTGTACCCTTTCTAGCGGTGCAGTTCCTCGGGGAGATCGGCATCCGCATCGCTGCGTACCTCGCGCTCCATGGCCGCCTCGTTTCAGCAAGGGGACGCATCCCGAGTTGGTGGGAGGCGCCCGGAATTGCCAAGGCCTTCGGGTGGCTCCGTGAGCATGGTCGTGCGACGGCCTCGGATGCTCAGCTGCGCAAGAAGGCACAGCTCCAACCTCACACATTTCGTGATCTGCGTGACGGGAAGCGCTTGCCGAAGGAGGACACACTCCTGCAACTCGCCCGAGCGTTCGCGCGCCCAAGCGTCGACGGTATGACGGCGCACGAAACGACGTTCGAGCTTCGGCTCGCGTGCCTCGTGGCAGAGGCTCGCCAGGCCCTCGCCGTTCATCAAGACATTCGCGCTGCGCTCCCGTCGATCGCGTTCTACCTCTCCGATCTGCGCCGGTATTCGCCCGTCGAGCTTGCCGAAATCGTTGCCCAAGGAAGTCAGTGGCCACGCTGGCCCGAGGTTCACGAGCGATACAAGGTTGTCCTCGTGGGCCGCCTCGTCCAGCTGGCCATGGGGATGAAGGCGGAGGCCGACCGTTCGGTGGAGGAGCTGGAGCGCGTCGCCCAGCAGGATCCAGCAGCAGCCCTCCGACTTGGCGCTACGCATTGCGGGAAGGTCGCGGCCGACATGCGTGAGGCCATGTCCGCTTTTCCAGACTGGGAACGTACGACGGGAGGGGACATGGTGCGTCTTCTCGAGGAAGGGGCCGTCATGTTCTCGGCCGTCGCGAACGACGAGCCCATTCCGTCCCGCGCCGGTCTCGACCGCGACGGGTTCCACGCGAAGGCTCTGTGCGAAACGGCGCTCGCTCCCTGGAGCGACCTCTCGGGCGCCCAGAGAGAGGCTCTCTACCGCCAGGCGGTCGAGGCCGACCCTGCGAACGCCGAGGTGCGGTTCCAGTTTGGGCAGTTCCTTGCCCTTGAATCCCGAAACGTCGAAGCGATTCCGCACCTCAAGATCGCGGTGATGCTGGATGACACGTACCTGGGAGCGCGGCGTGACCTGGCGGATGCGCTCTTCGCCGCGGGAGAGTACGCAGCGGTGCTGAGCCAAGTGGATACGCTCGAGAGCCAGGAAGGGCCGTCGTCCCACAGCGCCTTCCTTCGGGGGGGCAGCTATTTCCACCTCGGGCGTGTCCGCGACGCTCACGACGTGTTTGCAGGTGTCCTCCGGGCATCGCCCGACGACGTCCGGTGTTTAGCCGGGATGTCCGAAGTCTTGGAGGCGTTGGGCGATCCTGCGGGAGCGCGCCGCCATCGACAGCGGTTTGAGTTGCTCTCGGGACAACGGCCTCCGCGCGCGATTCCGGTTCCGCAGAAATCACGAAAGGGGGGGATCGGCTGACTGCCTCGGGGGCGCAAGCTGCGGGCCGACGCTCATGTGCATGCGCGGTTGACGGCGATGCAGGCTCCACCGCGGCGCGCCCGAGCCCGAAGCCCCGCGCGACCCGATCAGGGGACGCGTCCGGGTGCGCGTGCGCGGCTGCGAGCGCGTCTGGGGCCGGGGGCTCGAGGCTCGAGGCACGAGGCTCGATCGCGCGCCGCAAGCCGTCCATCCGACGCAACACGCGAGCCCCCAAAGCCCGAGCCCCAGCCGCGCTCGCGGCCGCGCACGCGCACGAGCACGAGCACGCGCGCCGGTTGCCGGCCGAATCACCCTCGGGGCACCACCACGCC
>DAORJJ010000262.1:0-9144 GCA_035439005.1 Polyangiaceae bacterium
CGCGTCGCGCCGGAGGACTCGCTCTCGGCGTACCGCGCCGCCGTCGCCATGGGCCTCGACCTCGCCGAGACCGATCCGCGCCCCACGAAGGACGGCGTGCTCGTGAACCTCCACGACACCGACGTCGACCGCACCACGCTAGGCAAGGGCGCGGTCTCCGAGATGACGCTCGCCGAGCTGCGCGCGCTGCCGCTCCGCACCGGCGACCTCGCCGGCGACTTCTCGTGCGACCGCGTGCCCACGCTGCGCGAGCTGCTCGAGACCTCGGTCGGCCGAGTGATGGTGCTGGTCGACGCGAACAAGACCGACCGCGTGGATCTGCTCGTCGCGGCCATCCAGGAGGCGAAGGCGCTCGAGTGGGCGGTGTTCGACACCTCGAGCACCGACAAGATCGACCGCGCGCTCGCGCTCGAGCCGCGGCTGCTCATCATGCCCCGCGTCGGCTCGGCGGCGGAGGCCACGGCGGTGCTCGCAAAGTACAAGGGACACCCGCCGCTGTTCGTCGAGCTCGACCAGTCGGTGTTCCCGACCGGCGTCGCCGAGGTGCACGCCGGCGGCTCGCGGGCCTTCACCGACGTGTTCCCGACCGACTTCGGCGTGAAGCTCGGCGGCGATCCCAAGGTGTACCTCGAGTTCTATGGGAAGGGCGCCGACGTCCTCCAGACCGATCTCCCCGACGCGGTGCTCACCGCCCTCGGCCGGTTCCCCTAGCCTATGCGCCGACCGCGCGCGCCCGCTCGGCGCGATCTTCCGCCGCGAGCGCGCCGATCGCGGCGAGGCACCGATCGGCGGCGCGCTTCGCGACCGACAGCTTCGGCCGCAGCCCGCGCAGGTCGGAGAGGTCGATCGGCGCGCCGAAGCGCACCGAGATGCGGTGGTGCTCCGGCTCCGTGAGGTTCCACGAGAGCTCCCGCGTGAGCTCGTTCGACATGCCGAGCACGAACACGGGCACGACGTCGGCGAAGTCGGCCGCGAGCGCCACCTTGCCCACGCCGGGCTGGGCCGGCAGGAGCGCGTACGGATCGGCGCCTCGGCCGCGCGTGCCCTCGGGGTGGAGCCCGACGATGGTGCCGGGACGCCGCAGCTCCGCGATGGTGCGCCGGAGCATGTAGTCGTTCCACGCGCGCTTGCGGGCGTCGCGCAGCACGGGCGGGAACATGCGCATCGCGCTCATCGCGAGGTTCACCACGGGCCCGGCGGGGTGGTCGTAGAAGAACGCGCCTCGCGTGGGGAAGAACAGGCGCCGCGGCAGACGCGTCTGGAAGAAGAGGACGTAGAGCACCGTGAAGAAGTCGAAGAAGCTCCGGTGGTTCGCGAGCAAGAGGAGGCGCGCGCGCGGCCCGAGCGGCGCGACGTGCTCGAGGCCCGCCACGTCGATGCGCCGGCTGCCGCACGCGCCGATGATCGTCCCCATCACGGTGGCGAGGTAGCGTGACGCGAGCGGCGTCAGCGGCTCGCGGGTGAGCAGATCGGCGAGCTCGAACGAGACACGCTCGCGGGTCGTGAGCTCGGCGAGCTCGTCCGGGGTCGGGCGCACACCTGAAGCTTACCAGAGGCCACCTCGCGCGGTCCTCGACGCGCCTCCTGGCGCAGAACGACACAGCTCCAGCTCGATGGCACAGTGGGCTTGCGGGCGAATTTGCGGGGAATCTGACAAAAGTCGGCGTGGCACGAACCATGCATTGGTTAGTTTCAAGACACCCAAGGAGAACCCGGACCATGAACGCCAAAACCGCCTTCGTCATGCTCGCTGCCAGTGGAATCGCCGCCTTCGCCATGGGGTGCGGCGGGGCCGTCGCCCCGGTCCCGGACGGGGACGCGATCGGGCAGGACGAGGCCGGCCTGCGGCGCATGAAGAGCTGCGGCGAGCTGCTCACCGAGCTGCGCAATGACTCCAAGCTCAAGCTGAACAAGGGCATCGATCTGCAGATCGCCGGCATTCGTCGCTTCGGCGTGAACGGCGGCTACTACGGTGGCATCGGCATGGGCGGCTTCGGCGGCGTCGACCGCGCCGAGGGCGGGCCCACGAGCGCCCCGCCCTCGCCGGCGCCGAACGCCGGAGCCCCGGGCACCGGCTCCACGCCAGCGACCCCGCAGGCGACCGATCACTCCGAGACGACGACGCAGGTCGCGGGCGTCGACGAGGCCGACTTCGTCAAGGCCGACAACCAGAACCTCTACCTCTTGCACGGCACCGACCTGAAGGTCCTCCGCGCGTGGCCGAAGGAGAGCATGGCGGAGCTCGGCTCGGCGAAGGTCGAGGGCACGCCCATGGAGATGTTCCTCAGCGGGCAGACCCTCGTCGTCTACTCCCAGGTCAACGGCGCGAAGCTGTTCCAGGCCGCCGGCGTGCCGATGCGTGAGACCTTCGAGGACTGGGGCGGCTCGTACGGCGGCGGCGGCGTCGACGTCGCGGTCGGCGCGCCCGAGCCCCCCACGGGAGCGCCCCCGCGGCCCGGCGGGGGCCCGGCGCCCGAGCCCTACTACCCGCTCACCAAGATCACCGTCTTCAACGTCGTGAACAACGTGCCGCAGGTGGCGCGCGAGCTCTTCTTCGAGGGCCACTACGAGGACTCCCGCCGCGTGGGCACCCACGTGCGCACCGTGCTGAACGGCGGCGCGCACGGACCGAAGCTCAAGTACGGTGTGGAGCTCGCGCCCGGCGAGTCGTACCCCACCGACGCGAACGGCATGATCGCCAAGCTCGAGGCGCTCCGCGCGGCCAACATCGCCATCCTGGACGCGAGCACGGTCGCCGACTGGCTGCCCGTCGCGTTCGAGCGCACCGGCGCGACCGTGACGGCCGCCTCGCCGCGCTGCGAGGACTACTACGTGCCCACCACGGGCTCGACGACCTACGGCCTCACCCAGGTCGAGTCGCTCGACCTCGCCGCGCCCACCGCGCCCGTCAAGAGCGCGGCGGTGACGGGCATGACCAAGGTGGTCTACGGCAACGGCGGCGGCCTCGTCCTCGCGCAGCAGGCCTACGTCGAGCTGCCCTGGCTCGACATCTACGCCGCGTGGCAGGCGCAGTCGGGCTCGAGCGGCTCGAGCGGCTCGGGCGGCGTCTCGGTGCCCCCGTCCACCGGCACGGCGGAGCCCGCGCCGGCCCCCGACACCCCGCCGCCGCCGCGCCCGGCCGTCCCCGGGCAGGTCGGCCTGAAGGACTCGCCGGTGACCGCGGCCCCCGTGGCGCCGGCGCTCCCCGCGCGCTTCTCCACGAGCCGCACGCACCTCCACAAGTTCTCGTTCGCGAGCGATCCGACCTTCCCGCTCTACGTGGGCTCGGGCTCGGTGAGCGGCTCGGTCGACGACCAATACTCGCTCGACGAGTACCAGGGCAACCTGCGGGTCGCCTCCACCGACAGCTTCATCTACATGCGCCAGCCCACGAACGAGGCGGAGCGCCTCGCGCAGCCGAACACCGAGAACCACGTGCGCGTGCTCGGCGCGCCCACGCCGGCCGGGCGCTTGCCGCGGCTCGGCGACACCGGGAAGCTCGCCCCCGGTGAGCGCATCTACTCGGTGCGCTTCATGGAGTCGAAGGGCTACGTCGTCACGTTCCGCCAGGTCGACCCGCTCTTCTCGCTCGACCTCTCGGTCCCCACGAACCCACGCGTCACCGGCGAGCTGAAGATCCCCGGCTTCAGCGAGTTCATGGTGCCGATGGACCAGAACCACCTGCTCACGATCGGCCGCGACGCCACGAACGACGGCCGCGTGCGGGGCCTCTCCCTGCAGATCTTCGACGTGACCGACCCCGCGCGCCCCGCGCAGTCGCACAAGTTCACCTACTCGGCGAGCGAGTACGGCCACTCCGAGGCCCTCTACGACCCCAAGGCGTTCACGTTCTTCAAGGAGCGCGGCCTCCTCGCCTTCCCGTACATGGCCTCGAGCTCCACCGGGATGCGCAGCTCGCTCGAGATCTTCCGCGTGAGCGTGGGTACCGGCTTCTCGAAGGCCGGCAGCCTCGACCACACGTCGCTCGTGAGCACGAGCCCCGGCGGCTACGGCTGCGGCTACTACGGCCCGAGCGTGCGCCGCGGCGTGTTCCTCGAGGACGTCGCCTACTCGATCAGCTACGGCGGGATCATCGCGAACAAGGTCGACCAGCTCGCGAGCCCGCCCCAGGTGCTCCGCCTCGGGCCGCCCGTCGCCCCGGGCGGCGGCTACTGCGGCTCCGAGACGGGCGGCGGCGAGGTGCCCCCCTCGCCCGGCGGCGTGCCGGTCCCGATCCCCAACTGACCGGTTCGGTCCGCCAGCCTGCGAGGGCTGACATTGTCTGACCGCCCGAGGGCGCCCCGTGCTCGCGACTCCGCGACGCGAGGGGCGCCCTCGACGCGTTCTGTCCGCAGGGCGACGCCGATTGCCGAAGCTCGGCGTGTGTTGGTAGCCTCTCGCGATGCGTCGGCAGGCGCGGCTCCACGCCCCGGACCGCTAGGCCTCACTGGCAGCGTCGGAACGGGAGCCCCTCCACGTCCGGGGCGCCGCCGGCCACGCACGACGAGCCCGTGGGGCACACGCCGTCGGCGGTGCAGTCGCGCGAGCACTTGCCCTGCGCGCAGTAGCCGAAGGCGCAGTCGCCGTCGCGCGCGCAGGCGCTCCGCACCTCGCCCGCGCCGAGGGCCGGCAGGCAGAGGCCGATGCGCTGGCCCGCCACGCTGCCCACGCTCGTGCAGGCGTAGCCGTGCGCGCAGCCGCCCGCGGCGCGGCACGAGTCGACGCACGAGTCGCCCGCCACGCCCGGCACGCTCACCGCGCTCGGGCACGCGACGAACGGCGGCGTGGGGATGGTGAAGCGGTCGAAGTCGATGTGCTGCGTGTCGTTGCAGAGGTTCACGACGGCGTTGTTCACGTCGCACGCGTACTCGGCGGGGCTGCCCTGCGGCAGCGGGCCCTTCACGTCGCCCGGCCGGCGGCAGCTCCCGCCCGCGCACGTCCACGGGGCGAGCGGCAGCGCGCGCTGCGGGCAGTCGGCCGCGCTCCCGCACGCGAACGTGCAGCCGGAGGCGAGGATGCCCTGATCGCACTGCGCGCCGGTGCACACCGCGCCGCCGCCGCAGTACTCCTCGGCCCGGACGCACACGCGCTTGCCGCCCACGGTGCCGCAGCCGTAGCCGTTCGGGCAGCCCGCGCCGGAGCCACACTCGACCGTGCAGTAGCCCGGGCTCACGCAGCCCCAGTTGCACGCCGCCGGCGCCGCCACGTCGCACGGCCGCCCGACGTCGCTCGCCGCGCAGTAGGTGTCGGGGCCGAGGGTCATGCACCGCGTGCCGCTCATGCACTGCGCGGTGGTCGCGCACGACGGCGAGCAGCGCGCCGGGCCACCGCGGTAGAGCGGCCTGCACAAGAGCCCTGCAGCGCACTCGGCGTCGCTCCCGCAGAGGTCGAGCCGCGCCTTCGCCCCGCCGCCGTCGGGGCGGCTCGCGTCGCCCGCGTCGGGGGGCACCGTGGCGCCGTCGGCCGCGTCGGGGACGGACAGCGCGTCGGCGCTGGCGTCGGCGCCGCCCTCGCCCACCGCGCCGTCGCCGGGCGCGCCGCCGTCGGCCGGAACACATTTCCCTACCACGCCGCAGACGAAGCCGGGATCGCAGTCGAGGCCGTCGAAGCAGTCGCGCTTGCACGCGCCCGCGGCGCAGTAGAAGCCCGCGGCGCAGTCGCTGTTGAACTCGCACGGAGCCGCCTGCGCGCAGCTGCTCGCTACACTACAGAGGGCGAGCGCGAGGGCGAGCGCGGCGAGGGCGGGCGGTGCGACGGCGCGGCGGAGCATGACCCCGCAGCGTACCCAACTCCGGGCCCAGGGGCATCCGCCGCCTTGGCCTCTTGGGCCTTCCGGCCGCGCCCCCGGCCGCGAAGGTCGACGCGGGAGACCGACGGGCTGCTAGTGTGCGGGCGTGCTCTGGACGCTCTGCGCCGTCGCCTCCGCGCTCCTTGGCGCGAGGCTCTGGAGTCGACGCCGGCTCGCGAAGACGACCTCGTGGCGAGCCGAGCTGCTCGCGCTCACGCTGCTCCTCGTGGCGTGCGGAGCGCTCGCGCCGTCGGTCATTCTCTTGAAGAAGGCCCTCGCGAAGCTCGTGATGCCGGCGGGGCTCTTCGCGTGCGGGCTCACGGTCGTGGTCGCGCGCGCGTGGCGACGGGGTCGCTGGCGCGAGCGGGCGCTGTCGCTGACCCTGCTCCTCACGTACCTCGCCCTCTCCAACGAGTGGCTCGCGAGCGCGCTCACCGTGCGCCTCGAGCGCGACTACGCGGCCATCGATCCGTTCGACTCGGGCACGTTCGACGCCGTCGTGGTGCTCGGCGGCGGGACGGGCCTCACGCCGCGGGGCGCGCCGGAGCTCGGGAGCTCGGGCGACCGCGTGGCGCTCGCGGCCGAGCTCTACAAGGCCGGCGTCACGCGGACGCTCGTCACCTCGGGCGGCTCGATCAAGGGCCTCGATGTGCCGCGCGATCTCAGCCGCGAGACCGAGACCGTGTGGCGGCGGCTCGGCGTGCCGGAGGGGGCGATCGTGCGCGTGGAGGGCCCGCGGAACACCGCCGAGGAGGCGGAGGCTTACCGCAAGCTCATCGCGGCGCGGGGGTGGCGCCGTGTGGGGCTCGTCACCTCGGGCACGCACATGCGCCGCGCCCTGCGGCAGACGCGCCGCCAAGGGCTCGAGCTCGTGCCGCTCCCGGCCGATCTGCGCGGTCGCTACGCGCCCCTCTCGGCGCCCGCCATGGTGCCCGACGCGCAGGCGTTCCTCACGATGCAGATGGGCCTGTGGGAGGTCCTCGGGGGCGCGCTCGTGCGGTAGTCGGAGCGCGGCGGGGCGACGGCGATCTCCCGGTGGCCGCGGCTCACCGCGCGCCGCGCGGGCACGCGGCCGCGTAGCCGCGGAGGAAGCTCCCCCAGAGCGCAACGGCCGGCGCGTCCAGCGGGCGGGCCTGCAGCACGTCGGCGCGCGAGCGGAGCGCCTCCATGGGCGCCGGGCCGGTGGACACGACGCCTGGCGAGAGCACGTGGAAGGGGTGCGCGTGGGCGTCGACGCCGAACACCGCCCCCTCCCCCGTCGGCGATCGGAAGTGTCGGCTCGTGGCCTGGCCGCCCAGCGTGTGCCAGCGGCGGCCCGGCGGGAGGCTCGCCATCGGGGCGCTGTCGCCGACGAGCGCGAGCACGAGCGAGGGCAGGTCGGTGTTCGACACGGGGCGCTCCCGCGCGAGCTCGCGAAAGCGCGCCCACGCCGCGGCGAAGGCGACCGGATCGGCGGCCTCGCGCCGCAGCGCCTCCGGCAGCCACACGACCAGCGGCACCCGGGTGAGGGCGTCGTCGCGCGGCGTCGCCGTCCACGGCGCCCAGACGTGCGTCGTGTGGTCGGCCGCGAACACGACCAGCGTGCGCGACGCGTCGGCGCTCGCCTCGACCGCCGCGACGAACCGCCCGAGCGCGTCGTCGGCGTAGGCGAGCGTGTGGAGCCGCGCGCAGTTCTCGCCCGTGAGCCCGCGCGCCGCGCACACCGCGGCGGCGGCGGCCTCCACCGACGCGGGCGCGTCGGCCGGCGTCGTGTACGGGTTGTGGTGCGAGAGGGTCAGGACAAAGTTGTATTGTGCACGCGACTCTCGCGCCGCGGCGGCCAGCGCGGCGTCGTACATGGGGCCGTCGGACACGCCGTCCCACACGCCGCGAGGGGCGTCGCTGGGGAAGTCGCGCCGCTCGTGGGCGCGGAGGCCGCGGCCGCGGAGGAACGTGCCCATGTCGTCGAACACGAGCTCGTGCCCATAGAAGACGCGCCCCACGAACCCGGCGTCGCCGAGCACGTCCGGCAGGCAACGGAGCGGCAGCGCGCCGAGATCGCGGCCGAGGGCGAGGTGAAACGGCAGCGCGCCGACACCGCACACCACGGCGGACAGCGCCTGGGCCGTGCGGACGCCGCTCTGGTGGGCGCTCTGGAAGCTCGCCGAGCTCGCCGTGTCGGGCTGCACGGCCCGCGTGAGGAACGGCGTGAGCGAGGCGGGCGCGTCGGCCGCGAGGCCGTGCACGTCGTCGGCGCGCACGCTCTCGAGGGACACGTGGTGCACGATCGGGGCGACGTCGCGACCGCCGAAGAGCGCGCGAGAGACCGCGCGCGCCGCGCCGAGCAGCTCGGTGCCCTCGTCGGCGAGGGGGCGGGCGAGCGGGTTTTGCGTGCAGTCTGCATGAGTCTCCGCGGCGGCCAGCCGCGCGCCCGCCGCGGGCGGCAGGCCCATGTGCGTGGCGCCGAGCGCGAGCGCGTCGGGCGTGGCCGGGGCCGCGACGAGGAGCTTACGCACGGCCTCTGGCGAGCCGTCGTAGTCGCCCGCCACGAAGAGCCGCACCATCAGCGTGCGCGCGGGAGAGCCGAGCGCGCCGGGGTTGTGGAGCCGCGCGCCGTAGGCGCTCGACTCGCGCGCCCCGAGCCCGAGCGTGACCGACACCAGCACGCCGAGGCACACGAAGGCGAGCGGCGCGCGACGACGGAGCCACGCGCGCGAGCTCGCGGCCAGCTGTCGACGCGCGACGAGCGCGAGGGCGAGCGCGAGGGCGGCGCAGACGACGTTGCCGGGGAGGAAGCGGCCGCCGAGCAGCGCCGGGAGCTCCGCGAGCAGGAAGTCGCCGTGACCGAGGCCCTCGCGCGCCTCGATCGGGCCGGGGAAGACCCCGCGCTGGATACGAAACTCCATCGCCGCGTTGTGCCCGAGCCACGAGAGGGCGAGCAGCGCGGCGAGCAGCGGAGCGCCGGCCCGCAGCAGCGCGGGGCGGCGGGCCCCGCTCCACACGAGCGTCGCGGTCACGCAGGTGATCACCGGCGCGACGAGCGCGGCGTCGGCGAGGAGGCCCACCCCGAGGCAGAGCCAGCGCGTGGCCCCCTCCTGCTCGAGGAAGAGCGCCACGCGGGCGGGGAGCACCGTCGCGACCGCGAGGCCCACGGCGCACACGACGAGGAGCCCCGACGAGCGGGCGCCCCCCCACCGCCCGTCGGGCGCGTCACCCAGGTCCGCGGCGGGCCCAGGCGCGGCGCGAGGACGAGTCGGCGAGGCGGGGGCCGCGGGGGCAGGGTCGGTCAAGCCACCATCCTACCAGACAGCCCTCGCAGCGGGGCTAAGGCGGAACCCAGTTCCGCCGATCCTGAATCGTCAGAAGGCCATGTGCAC
>DAORJJ010000263.1:0-7807 GCA_035439005.1 Polyangiaceae bacterium
GAGTGCGTCGACGATGGGCTCGGCCTGGCGTTCAAAGTGCGCGGCAGCTTACACGTTGTGCGGCCGATCGGGGAATCGTGTACCGTGCGCGCGCGCATGCGACTGCCTCTCGGACTCCGCCCCTCGACGCTCGCGTACCTCGCGGTCGCCGTGCTGGCGTCCGCGCCCGCGTGGATCGTGAAGCACCCGCCCCTTCAAGACGCGCCCTTCCACATGGCGACGCTGAAGGTCATCCACGACTTCAACGACCCCGCGCTGCACCTCGCCGACTTCTACCGCTCGAACCTCGGCGGCACGCAGTACGTCTTCACGTACCTGCTCGGGTCGGTGCTCGCGTACGTGCTCGGCGTCCCCTTCGCGCACGCGGCCATCTCGTGCCTCTACCTGGGCGGCACGCCGCTGGCGCTCCGGCAGCTCCTCCGCGCGCTCGGGAAGGACGAGCGCCTCTGCCTCTTCTCCATCCCCATGCTCGTGAACGCGATGTTCACCCTGGGGTTTCTGCCGTATCTCCTCGGCATTCCGCTCATGTTCTGGGGCCTCGCCGTGGGCCTCGACGACGTGCGCCACCCGCGCCGCGCGACCGGCCTCTTCCTGGGCGCGCTCGCCACCACGCTCTTTTTCACGCACGTGTTCCCCTACGCGCTCTTCGGCGTGGGGTACGCGGCGCTCTTCCCGTGGACGCGCCCGCGCGCTTGGCTCCGCGCCGCCGTGCCCGTCGCGCCCTCGGTGGCGGCGGCCGCGTGGTGGACCTTCTTCGCGAGCGCCGGCAAGAGCTCCGCGGGCGGGCTCGGCACGCTCTTCCTGCGCGAGCCCGACCTCGGCCTCGCGTTCGCCGAGATCCCGAACTGGACGTTCAACGTCTTCCGCGACACGTCGGACGAGGCGACCGCGCTCTTGCTGCTCCTCACGGCCGTGGCGGCCTACGCGCTCTCGCAGGGCGACCCCGACCCGTCGCGCCCCACGAGCCGCGCCTACGTGGTGCTCCCGATCGTGTGCGGCTTCCTCTACTTCTTCACGGGCGACCAGCTCGGCGACGTGTGGCTCGTCGCGAAGCGCTTCGCGGTGCCCGGCATGCTCGCGTCGATCCCGCTGCTCCGCATGCCCCGGGGCGCGCGCGGCGCGGCCGTCACTGTGGGGCTCCTCGCCGTGGCCATCCACTCCACCGTGAACGTGTGCACGAAGTTCATTCGCTACGAGCGGCGCGAGGTCGGCGACATCGAGGACGCGCTCGCCGTGATGGAGCCCGGCAAGAAGGTGGCGGGGCTCATCTTCGACCGGGGCTCGCTCATCGTGAACAACAGCCCCTTCCTGCACTACGTCTCGTACTACCAGGCCGAGAAGGGCGGCTTCGTTCAGTTCTCGTATGCCCACTTCAAGCACTGGCCGTTCTCGTACAAAGACGGCTTCATGCCCCCACCGGGGCGCCCGCCGTTCCAGCGCTGGGAGTGGATGCCCGAGTCGGTGGTGACCGAACTCTACCCGTTCTACGACTACGTGCTCGTGCGGGGCCCTGGCTTCTACCCGAAGCCGAACACGTTCCATGTAAAGTACAAGGGCGATCACTGGGTCGTGTACGAGCGCGACGCCGCGGCGCCGTGACGCGCGTGCGCGCTCACACGCAGCGCCTGCACACGAGCGCACGTTCTGCGCCCGCCGCGCGCGTGGCAGCCCGTCGCGCCGCCGAGACCGCTGGCGCGAGCTTTGCTATGCTCACGGCATGACCGCGTTCAAGCACATCCTGGTCCCCACCGATTTCGGCGAGACCTCCGCGCGAGCGGTCGACGTCGCGGTCACGCTCGCGCGCAAGTTCGACTCCGAGCTCACGCTCTACCACGCGAGCTGGCTGCCGCCGGCGTCGTATTCGGCCTACGCCGAGGGCCTCTACTGGCCGACCGACGAGATGGCGCGCGAGGCCAAGAAGGAGCTCGACGAGGCGGTCGCGAAGGTGAAGACCCTCTACCCCAAGACCGACGCGGTCATCGGCCAGGGCGAGCCGTGGCAGCAGGTGCTCACGGTGGCGAAGGAGCGAGGCGTCGACCTCATCGTCATGGGCACGCACGGCCGCCGCGGGCTCTCCCGCGTGTTCCTCGGCAGCGTGGCCGAGAAGGTCGTGCGGCTCTCGCCCATCCCCGTGCTCACCGTCTCGGGCTCCGACGAGGCCAAGGAGCGCGAGCGGGCGCACGCCGGCTCGTAGGCGGCCTGCGCTGACGACGCCGGCGCTCTCGGTCGACGTCGACGGCGCGCCGCGTCGGACGGGCGGATCGTCCGCGGCAGCCCCGCGAAACTTTGGTACGGATCGCCATGGCCTACGCGACCCGTGTCCACGCCGTGGACGGCACCTACGAGCTCTACCGCGCGCACTACTCGAAGCGCCCGCGCAAGGTCGCGACGGTCGATGGGCAGGAGCTCGACGTCACCGCCACGGTGGGGCTCACGGCCTCGCTCCTCGCGCTCCTCGCCGACCCGAGCGAGCGGGTGACCCACCTGGTCTACGCGTTCGACCACACGATCCGGAGCTTCCGGAACGACCTCTACGCCGGCTACAAAGACGACGCGGGCGTCCCGCCGGAGCTCGCGGCGCAGTTCGGGCTCGTCGAGCGGGTCGTGGCGTCGCTCGGGGTGCGCGTGCTGCCCATGATCGAGGTCGAGGCGGACGACGCGCTCGCCACGGTGGCGGCCTCCTTCCCGGAGTGCGCCGTGGACATCCTCTCGCCCGACAAGGACCTCGCGCAGTGCCTCGAGGGCGAGCGCGTGCGCACGGTCGATCGCGCGCGAAAGCGCACCACCACCTACGCGAGCTACGTCGAGGCGCGCGGCTTCGCGCCCCCGCTCGTGCCCGACTTCCTGGCGCTCGTCGGCGATCCCCAAGACGGCATCCCGGGGCTCGCGGGCTTCGGCGAGAAGACCGTCGCGCAGCTCCTCGCGGCGTTCGGCCCGCTCGAGCAGATCCCCGACGACGTGGGCGCGTGGCCCGCGGCGATCCGCGGGAGAGACAGGCTCGCCGAGACGCTCGCCACGCGTCGGGGAGAAGCTGCACTCTACAAGCGCCTCGCGACGCTCGTGCGCGACGTGCCCCTCGGGCTCGCCCTCGGGGACCTCGAGGTCCCCGCGGCGCCCGCGCGCGGCTTCGAGGCGGCCTCGCTCGCGCTGGGCGCCGGCGATCTCGTGGCGCGCGCGGAGAAGGTCTTCGGCGAGCGGGCGGCGCGCGCCGGCCGCGCGGAGGCCTGAGCGGGCGCGGCGGCGGAGGCGCTCAGGGCGCGGGCGCGGCGAGCCGCTCGCGAAAGAAGCCAAGGACCCGATCGAGGGCCTCCTTCGTGGGGTGTCCGTCGCGGTCGACGAGGTCCAGCGTGACGACCGAGTGGGCGAGCCGGCGGATGCCGTGCGGGTTGCCCGGGCCGGAGTCGATCTCGATCGCCTCGAGGCCGTCGCCGAGCTCGCGCCGGAGCGTCTCGAAGCGCTCCTTCGGCACGAGCGGGTCGTGGGTGAAGCGCATGGCCAGCACCGGGCACCCCTCGCCCACCCGGCGCTTGACCGTCGTCAGCGCCTCGGGCGAGAGGTGCAGCGCCGCCCGGTGGCTCGGCGAGACGCCGAAGGGCAGCGACGGCTGGCTCAGCACCGGCGCCATCACGCACGGCTCCACCATGAGGGCGAGGGCGAAGTTGCCCGTCATGCACATGCCGATGGCGCCCACGCCGGGCCCGCCGCACTCTTCGTGGGCGAGGCGGCACAGGGCGCGCAGCCAGTCGGTCACGGGGCTCGAGGCGTGGCGCGCGAGCACCGACAGCTCGCGGCTCACGCACGCGCGGAGGATCTGCCCCGCGGTGTAGGGCGCCGTCATGGGCTTCTCGGGGGTGCCGAACAGCGTCGGCGCGTACACCGTGAAGCCCGCCTCCCACACCCGATCGGCGAAGCCGATGAGCTCCGGCGTCATGCCGGGGATCTCGTGCATGACCACCACGGCGGGCCCGGTGTTCCGGCGGAGGTAGACGGTGTGGGTGATGCCGTCGTGCGCGAGGTCGAAGCTGTCGTAGGCGGAGAGGCGGCTCATGGGTGCACTGTACACGCGGCCGGGAGCGCTGTGCCACGCCGTGCCGTGGGCGCGCGCAGGGGCGGCATTTTTGGCCGTTTCTGGCCTTCATGGGGCGGGCAGCGCGCAGGCACGGTCTCTGCTCTAGGGAGTCGCATGAGCCTCCCCCGCCCCGCCCTCGCCTCGCTCGCCTCGCTCGCCTCGCTCGCCTCGCTCGCCGCGTCCGCGCTGTCGCTCGCGTCGCTCGTGTCGCTCCTCTCGCTGGCCGCGTGCGGCGGCAAGATCGAGCCCTGCGTCGACGGCGTGTGCGAGCCCGAGCCGACCCCCTCGCCGAGCGGGGTCGCCGCTCCCACGAGCACGCCGCCGTCGCGCTCGTCCGCCCCGCCGGTGGAGCCGGACTGCGCGCCTCCCTACATGGTCGAGGCCGCCGACGGCCGCTGCGTGTGGTCCTGCGGCGAGGGCACGCGCCCCGGCCCGGGCGCTCAGTGCGTGTGCGCCGAGGGGACGATCGAGGCCGGCGTCGACGCGTTCGGCCGGCGCATCTGCAGGTAGGGCGCCCGCGCCTCCGACGAGAAAAATTGCTCGCGATCGTCGGTCTCGTCTCGCGGATGGGGTCGAGGTGTGCCAATACCACCCCCGAACCACGTCACGAAGGATCGAACGATGCGAAATATTCTCAAGCTTAGCGGACTCTTCGGGGTCCTGGCGTGCGGCGCCCTCCCCATCTTCGCGTGCAGCTCCACGCCCGACCCCGCCCCCACCGACTCCGGCGCCGACGCGCCCGTCGTGACCGATGACGCCGGCCCCAAGGTCGACAGCAGCAAGCCCGACGGCGCCCGCGACGCGGGCCCCCCGCCCGGCCCGAACTGCGGCGCGGCGGTCGAGGTCGCGCTCAACACCGAGAGCGAACAGACGTTCACCAGCGTCGGGCAGTCGATCTACTTCAAGGTGCCGGTCAAGGGCGGCGACTTCCTCATCGTCACCGCCGGCACCGAGGCGACCGAGCAGAGCGAGCGCGGCGACGTCGTCGACACGGCCATCAACGTCTACGACACCGCGGGCACCAAGCTGCTCGCCGCCATCGACGACAGCTTCCCGCGCGCCGGCACCGACGCGACCCTCATCTACCGCGCGCCGGCCGACACGACCATCTGCGTGCAGGTCACCGACTTCGACACGTGGAGCGGCAAGCCCGCCGTCCTCGCGAAGGACTCGAGCTTCAAGTTCCTGACCGGCACGTTCGACCCGAACAGCACGGCGCTCAACGTCGACCTCGAGCCGAACGACACCAACGCCACCGCGCAGACCGGCAAGACCAAGGCGGGCACCACGCCCCCGAGCGCGTTCGGGTTCATCAACGGCTTCCTCAAGGACGCCGCCGACGTCGACACGTTCAAGTTCACGGTGCCCGCCGGCGCCACGTCGCTGAACCTCGAGCTGCCGCCGATCGGCGCGCCGCTCACGCCGGCCACCTCCACCTACGGCTCCACGATGCCGCGCTTCACCGCCACGGTGTCGAAGCTCGACGGCACGATCGTCAGCCAGGTCGTGCCGCCCGCCGGCGCGATGGAGAAGACCCCCGACTCGCTGAGCCTCCCGGTCGAGCCGGGCGACTACTACCTCACGATCGGCCGCCCCGCCGGCGTGACCGCGGGCGCGAACGACTTCTACGCGACCGAGCTCTTCTTCGGCACGGGCAACCCCGCCGAGAAAGAGACCACCCAGGGCACCAACGACACCCTCGCCACGGCGGAGGCGCTCGCGCTGACGGCCGATCCCACGGTCCCCAAGCAGACCCGCGCGTTCCTCGCCGGCAAGCTCCCCGCGGGCGACGTGGCCGACAGCTTCTCGTTCCCGGTGGCCGCCGGCGACTCGATCAGCCTCGCGTGCGGCGCGGGCCGCAACGGCTCGGGCCTGCAGGACTTCAAGGTGGAGCTCTTCGTGAACGGCGCCTCGGTGCAGTCCGACACGGAGACGGCCACGGCCGACCTGTTCTGGTCGTCGGCCACGGGCGTGACCACCGCGACCAAGCCCGCCGTCGTCGCCGCCGCCGCCGGCACCGCCGTCGTGCAGTTCAGCGCCGCCACCCGCTCGGCCACGAACACCGGCACGTACTACCTGTGCGGCGTGCGCGTCACCAAGCCGTGACGTTCTGAGCCGGCCTCGCCGCTCGCCGCCCCCGCGTGGGTGGTGGGCGCGCGGCGAGGGCCACGCTCCCTGCCAACCAGAAGAACAGATGGGCCGCTCCGGCCCGCGAGACTCAGAGGATCCGCGAGAGTGTCTCGCGCGCGAGGCGCCGGAGCTTGAGGTATCGGCCGCGATCCCACTCGCCCTCTTGGGCGCGCTGGAGGAGGCCTGGCCCCTCGGCGCCGAACGTGGCCGCGAACGAGGTTGGCCACTCCGCCGACCACGCGCGAAGCCACGCGAGCAACGAGACGCGCTCGCGTTCCGAGCCCTTCGCCCGGGCCGCTTCGGAGATCGCCTGACGCACCGCTCCCGCGAGAACGTCCGGAGCCGCCAGCGCCGGCGGCCCGTCTCGCGTTCCTAGCGGAACCCCTGCCCGCTGGAGGATCTCCCAGGCCGACGCCATGCGGTAGAGTGTAGCGCATGGAGCCACTCGCGCTCGATCGCGCGCGCCTAGGTCGCATCCTCGAGGCCGCGTGCGAACAGCTTGAAGGCGATTGGGTCTTGCTCGGCGGCGCGGTGGCCGCGCTGTGTTTCAGCCCCGAGCGCGTGACCGAAGACATCGACCTCGTGCCGCTGCACGCGTCCGGCGTCGGGAGCGACGCGCGGCGCTACGCGCTCATGGATTTCGCGCTCGCCCAGGGGCTCCCCCTGGAGGCCGTGAACTCGGCGGCGGACTTCTTCCTCCGCCGCGAGGCCGGCTTCGAAGACGACCTCGAGCTGCTCCGCGCGGGCGCGCGCGCGCGGGTCTTCCGACCGACTCCGACGCTGTTCGTGCTCCTGAAGTGCGGTCGAATGAGCGAGTCGGACCTCTCGGATTGTCTGGCCCAGCTCACCGCGGCGCGGCGTGAGGGAGTCGCCATCGATGTCCCGCGAATCCGCGCGCGCCTCGAGGCGCTCCGTCGCGCGGAGACGGGCGACCCGGCGCGCGCGCGCCGGGAGCGGCTCGGGGACGCGCTCTCCGCCCTGTGAGGACCCGCGGCGCGTTCGTCAATGTCATTTACTTCTTGGGCGCAAGCAGCGCGGCGATCCGCGCCTTCAGCTCCGGAGACACCCAGCTCTCGAGGCCCCCGTCGGCGAAGTCCGCGACCTCGGCGGGGCTCCCCGAGAGCGCGGGGCGCAGCGCCCGCTTCGCGGCGGCGTACGCGCTCGGCGGGTGCGCGGCGAGCGCGGCGAGCGTCGCGCGCGCGTGGTCGTGTGCGTCGTCCCGGACGGCGTCGAGCAGGCCGAGCGAGAGCGCCTCCGCGGGCGGGAAGAGGCCCGCGCCGAGCACGACGGTCTCGAGGTGCTGCGGCGGGACCCGGCGGCGCACGAGGTCGAGGATCGAGGGCGGGAAGCGGAGGCCGAGGGCGACCTCGTTCAGCCCGATGCGCGGCGCGTCTGGCCCGGAGGCCGGCGCGGCGACGCGGTAGTCGCACGCGAGCGCGAGCACGCACCCGCCGGCGATGGCGTGGCCGTTCACGTACGCGACCGTGGGCGCGGGGTAGCGGTAGAGCGCGTCGATGAGGCGACAGAGCACCTCGAGGAAGCGCTCGGCGCCGGCGCGATCGAGCGACGCGACCTCTTTGAGGTTGAGGCCCGCGGAGAAGGCCGGCC
>DAORJJ010000263.1:7819-9112 GCA_035439005.1 Polyangiaceae bacterium
AGCAGGACCGGCCTGCCCCCGGCGGCGTCGAGCTGGGCGAGGCAGGCGTTCATCACCGCCGTGCTGAGGGCGTTGCGGCCAGGGCCGGACAGGGTCAACTTCACCATGCGGCGCTCTTAGCACCGGCGCCGCACCCGCGCAGCGCCCGCGCCACACCGACGCCGGCGCGCCGGCGTCCCGTTGGCGGGTGACACTCGACCGCACCTGTACTAGAAGCGGCCACGATGGCGAACGGAAGCTCGGAGACGGTGCTCGGCAAGAACGTCCGCATTCGCGGCCGCATCTCGGGCGATGGCGATCTGGTGGTGCAGGGCTCGCTCGAGGGCGACGTCACGCTGCGCGGCGACTTCACGCTCGACGAGGGCGCGGAGGCGACCTCCACCATCACGGCGCGCGGCGTCGTCGTCGCCGGGGCGCTCGAGGGCGCCATCGTGGCCGACGCGGAGGTCACGGTCACGAGCAGCGGGCGCTTCCGCGGCGACGTGCGCGCCGCCCAGGTGACCATCGAGGACGGCGCGGTCTTCGCCGGCCGCCTCGACGCCGAGTTCGACCTCCCGCCGGAGCTCATGTCCGAGCCCGGCAAGCGCCGCTGAACGAACGGAGTACCGCCAAAAATGACAAGCACAGTGATCGGCGCAGGCATCACGATCGAGGGCGAGGTCTCCGCCGACGAGGGCATCGTCGTGCAGGGCACCATCCGCGGCAAGCTTCAGGTCCGCGACGGCCTCGCCATCGAGGCGGGCGCGGTGGTCGAGGCCGACGTCGACGCGGGCCCCATCCGCGTCGCCGGACAGGTCACCGGCAACCTCACCTCCAGCGATCGCGTGGACCTCGAGAACGGGGCCCGCGTCGTCGGAAACGTGAAGGCTACACGCATCACCATCGCCGACGGCGCCCAGTTCAAGGGCAACGTCGACATGGACGTCTGAGCAACCTCGCCTCCTGAGAGATTTCCAAGAGAGCACGACATGGGCACCGAAACGACCATCGCCGCGGGCACGATTGTGCGCGGCAGCATCGAAGGCAACGGCGACCTGGTCGTCGCAGGGCACGTCGAGGGCGAGATCGCCCTGTCGGGCGAGGTCACCGTCGAGTCGAGCGGGCTCGTCGGCGCGAGCGTGCGGGCGGCCCGCATCCTCGTGCGCGGCGCCGTGCGCGGCGATCTCACGGCGGCCGACTCGGTCGTCCTCGAGGAGGGCGCGCGCGTCGTCGGCGACGTCCGCGGCGCGCGCATCGCCGTCGGCCGCGGCGCCCTCGTGCGGGGCTACGTGGAGACCGGCGGGCAGCCCGCGG
>DAORJJ010000264.1:0-9052 GCA_035439005.1 Polyangiaceae bacterium
CCTTTCATCACCTGCTCGCTGGGCTCGGCGGCGCCTCGTCCCTGCGCATGTCCGACCACCACCTCGCGTTCCACTTCGTCGTCGAGGACGACGCCGAGCGCATCGCGAGCCTCGCCGCCTTCGTCGCCGACAAGGCCAAGCGGCTCGCCGCGGCCCTCTCCGCCATGCCGTTCCCGCAGGCGCTCACGGCGGCCAGGCCGACCTGGGAGGCCACGGCGCGCGAGCGAGGCGGCGCGCTGGTCCCGAGCGCTCCGGCGATCGTGGGCGTGTCGGTGGGGGTGCGCACCCTCGCGGGAGAGGAGCGCCGCTTCCGGCTGAGCGTCACGACCGAGTGGGAGGGCGAGGTGCCTCGCGTCCGCCTCGACGTCGATCTGGGCGCGCTCACGCTGCCGCCGGGCGAGGAGGGCGCGCCGGACCACCTCGCGCACCCCCTCCTCACGTCCTTGCGCGGCGTGCTCGAGGACATCACACTCGACGGCCCGAGGCTCGTGCGCGCGCACGCCCCGTTCCCCGACGACCCGCGCCCGCTCTTCGCCGCCGGCGAGGTCATCGTGCAGTGGGCGCTCGCGCTGTGCGGCGAGCGGCGCGTCGACGCCCCGTACCGCTGAGGGCGCGCGCTTCGCGGGTGTCTAGCCCCGCGCGGCGCGGAGCTTCTCCTCTTGGCCCATCTCGAAGAACGCGAGCAGCTCGCGGCGCATCGCGACGAGCCGCCCAGGCTCACGCTCGCCGCGCTCGCCGCGTTCGTCGGCGTACCTGCGCTCGAGGCGCTCCGCGAAGCGGTGCGCCGCGTCGTTGGCCACGCGGTACCGCTCGCCCTCGACGGTCGCGGGCGCGTGGCAGTAGGTCACGCTGTGGAAGAGGCGCTGGCGGAGCCGGGCGCTCGCGCGCGCCGTGTAAGAGGGCAGCGAGTGCGCGAGCACGACGTACTTGTCGACCTCGGCTTGCAGCTCGAGCTCGAGCTGGGTCGTCGCGCGGCGCCGCTCGACGCGGGCCGCGAGGTACACGAAATGGCTGACGCCCTCGATGATCTGGCAGAGCGGGTCGAGCGCCGCGCCCGCGAGGTCGAGCTCCTCGCCGGGCAGGCGGGGGACGCGCAGCTCGATCTCGAGGTCGTCCTCGTCGCCGCGCACGAACACGGCCTCCCGCTCCTCGGAGCCCGCCTCGGTCGCGAACTCGCCCACGTGGGGGAGCGCGCCGAGGCGGTAGAGCCGGCCGAGGCCCTGCTTGACCCGCTCGGCGAGGGCGATCTCGCGGACGAGGCCGGCGCCGTTGCCCTCGAGCCTCCGACGGGGGTCGGTCACTGGAGCGCCTGCTTGCCTCGCGGGGTGAGGAACCCGTGCGCCGAGAGCGCGCCGGCGAGCGTCTCGCTGCGGGTCTTGAGCCAGCGCTCGTAGAGCTTCAGCAGCGCCTTCGAGCCGTCGACGCTCTTCGCGAGCGTCAGGTTCGCGACCTCGGCCACCACGCCCACGAACTCGCGAAAATTTCGCGCGAGCTCGTCGAAGATGTCCGAGCCGCGGGGGGCCGGATCGCTCCCGCGGACGAGCAGGCCCCCGGCCGACCCGTAGGCGCGCGCCCCGATCCCCACGAGGTAGCTCTGGTCCACGCCCCGCCGCTCGAAGTGGTCGAGGAAGAACCCGGACGAGTAGAGGACGCCGTCGCCGAGGGCCCGCAGCTTGTCGAAGCGCTCGGCGAGATCGGGGGTCTGGAGGGCCTCGTCGAGCAGGAACGCGAGGGGGCGCTCGAGGGTCGCTTCGCGGGCGGCGTCGGGCCTCGCGAACTCGGAGAGCACGCCGACCAGGTAGGTCTGCGCGCCCACGGAGGCGTCGACGCGCCGGACCTTCATCACGTCCTCGAGCGCGGTCTGAAAGAACCCGTCCAGCGAACCGGTAGCCAGAATCGTCATGGGCAGCTCCTCGCCCGTCTTCGTCGCACGCGCGACCCGGGCCTCTCCCTCAAGAGTACCGACGGCGCGCGACGACGCCACATTCTGCCAACGTTCTCGCGCCCTTGCGGCCCGGGTGGTGGCGCCGGGGCTGGCGCTCGCGGGCCGCGTGTGCCAGCCACCCGTAGACACGCGTTCAGGCCGGGTCTTGCGCCAAATAGGCCTGCAATATTGGAGGTTTTGCGAAATGCGCCCCTTCGCCCAAGGCGTCCCTTGACGCCCGCCGGCGAGCGATTACCTTCCCGACCTGTCAGCACTCGGCTCGCACGAGTGCTAACAATCCACCCTCGGCGCCGGGCGCTCCCCCAAAACGGGCGCCGGACCGCCTCTCAATGCACCGCGCGGCCGGGACCTCGTCCCTCATTTCGCCGCGCTCTACCGTTCAGGAGTCACAGAGACCATGGCCATTCGTCCCCTTCAGGACCGAGTCCTCCTCAAGCGCGTCAAGGAAGAAGAGAAGACCAAGGGCGGGATCATCATCCCCGACTCGGCCAAAGAGAAGCCCATCGAGGGCGAGGTGGTGGCGGTGGGCAGCGGCAAGGTCCTCGACGACGGCACCGTCCGCAAGCTCGACGTCCAGGTGGGCGATCGCGTCCTCTTCGGCAAGTACTCGGGCACCGAGGTGAAGATCGACGGCGAGGAGCGCCTCATCGTCCGCGAAGACGACATCCTCGGGGTCATCACCCAGTAGCTTGCGCCTTCGGCGCCAGGCGAAGGTTCGCGTGCTCAGCGTACGGGAGTACGCTTCCGCGCGACGAACCTCCGCCTGACGCCGAATTCGCTGCGCTCCTGGGCGATGACCCACACGTCCCTCGAGACGTGGGTCGGTCGGCGCGGTGGGCGCGAAACACCAGAGATTTTAGTTAGTTGGAGAGCGAAGAACCATGTCAGCCAAAGAGATTGTTTACACCGAGACCGCCCGCAACCTCATCCTCGCGGGCGTCAACGCCCTCGCCGACGCGGTGAAGGTCACCCTCGGGCCCAAGGGCCGGAACGTCGTCATCGAGAAGAGCTTCGGCTCGCCCACGGTCACCAAGGACGGCGTCACCGTCGCCAAGGAGATCGAGCTCGAGAACCGCTTCGAGAACATGGGCGCGCAGATGGTGCGCGAGGTCGCGTCGAAGACCAGCGACGTCGCCGGTGACGGCACCACCACGGCGACCGTGCTCGCCCAGGCGATCTACCGCGAGGGCTCGAAGCTCGTCGCCGCCGGGCACAACCCGATGGAGATCAAGCGCGGCATCGACGCGGCGGTCGGCACCCTGACCGACGCGCTCAAGAAGATGGCGAAGCTCACCAAGGATCCGAAGGAGATCGAGCAGGTCGGCACCATCAGCGCCAACGGCGACGCCGAGATCGGCAAGAAGCTCGCCGAGGCCATGGAGAAGGTCGGCAAGGAGGGCGTCATCACGGTGGAGGAGTCCAAGACCGCCGAGACCACGCTCGAGGTCGTCGAGGGCATGCAGTTCGACCGCGGCTACCTCTCGCCGTACTTCGTCACCGATCCGGAGCGCATGGAGGCCGTCCTCGAGGACGCCTACATCCTCATCAGCGAGAAGAAGATCTCCAACATGAAGGACCTCCTCCCGGTCCTCGAGGCGATCGCCCGCAGCCAGAAGCCGCTGCTGATCCTCGCCGAGGACATCGAGGGCGAGGCGCTCGCGACGCTCGTCGTGAACAAGCTCCGCGGCACCCTCCACTGCGCCGCGGTGAAGGCCCCGGGCTTCGGCGATCGCCGCAAGGAGATGCTGAAGGACATCGCCACCCTCACGGGCGGCCAGGTCATCTCGGAGGAGCTCGGCCTCAAGCTCGAGAACGTCACCATCAGCGATCTCGGCCGCGCCAAGCGCGTCTCGCTCGACAAGGACAACACGACCATCGTCGACGGCGCCGGCGACAAGGACAAGATCCAGGGCCGCATCGCGGAGATCCGCGCGCAGGTCGAGAACACCACCTCCGACTACGACCGCGAGAAGCTCCAGGAGCGCCTCGCGAAGCTCGTCGGCGGCGTGGCGGTGGTCAAGGTCGGCGCGGCCACCGAGACCGAAATGAAGGAGAAGAAGGCCCGCGTCGAGGACGCGCTCCACGCGACCCGCGCGGCCGTGGAAGAGGGCATCGTCCCCGGCGGCGGCGTCGCGCTCATCCGCGCGCAGGCGTCGCTCGACAGCCTCGTGGTGACCGACGAGCAGAAGTTCGGCGTGACCATCCTCCGCCGCGCCATCGAGGAGCCCCTCCGCCAGATCGTCGCGAACGCCGGGCTCGAGGGCTCGATCGTCGTGAACAAGGTGAAGGAAGGCAAGGACGACTTCGGCTACAACGCCGCCACCGACACCTGGGGCAACCTCCTCGGCATGGGCGTCATCGACCCGGTCAAGGTCGTGCGCACGGCGCTGCAGAACGCGGCCTCGGTCGCGAGCCTCATGCTCACCACCGAGTGCCTCATCGCGGAGCGCCCGAAGGACGAGAAGCCGGCTGCCGGCGGCGGCCACGAGGGTCACGGTCACTTCTGAGCCACGCGCAGAGCCGCACATAGGCCGCGCCTGCGGCCCCACGCGTAGCTCGTGAGAGCGCCCCCGCCGAGACCATCGCGCGGGGGCGTTCTTGCGTGCGGAGCCCTGCCCGCGCGCCCGGAAAAACTGGCGCCGCGCGGTCGTTTCTTCCTTGAACCCGCGGGCGGCGCGGCTATACCAGCGCGTTGGCGGAAAACCGCCGTGGAGGTCTGCATGCGCATCGTACGTGGGTCACAACACCGAGGGCGGGGTCTACACGACCAACAACCTCCGGATCACCACCACCAACTGAGCGCCAAGTGAGCCGACCGGTGCACGCCCACGCACGAAAATTTGTGGGGCGACGCGGCGCTTGCCGCGGCCCCTGGAAAGGTCGTCCGTGCAGATGAGCAGAAACCGACTATAGTAGACAGCCTTTGGCTCGCGTGGGCGACCTCGTTTGGGCCGCGTTAACGTATGACGAGGAGTATCAGAATGAGGATTCGCACCAGCATTTTCGCCGTCACCGCGATCGGCCTGTTCGTCGCGGGGGTCCAGGGTTGTGCGACCGACGCGACCGTCCCCGACGAGGAGGACTCGGGCACGACGCCGGTCACCCCGACCGACGCGTCGAAGCCCGACACGAACACGTCGAGGCCCGACACCAGCGTGCCCGACACGGGCAAGCCCGACACGGCCGTCCCCGACACGGGCACGCCCGACACGGCCGTCCCCGACGCGGCAGAGGCGGGCGTCGACAGCGGCCTCGGCCCGCGCCCCGGCGAGACGGTGGACCCCCTCGCGCCGAAGCCCGGCGATCCGTGCCCCGCGGGCGTCAACCTCAACGACATCATCGAGCGGCGCTGCGGAAAATGCGGCAACCAGAAGGCCCTCTGCATCGCCGGCGCCGGCGGCGCGAAGGTCGTCGACGCGTACGGCGCGTGCATCGGCGAGAAGACCGGCGTTGACGCGTGCCTCCCGCGCGAGCGCATCGTGTCCGAGTGCGGCTTCTGCGGCACGCAGAGCAAGGACTGCGACCTCAGCTGCGCGTACGTCGAGGGCGCGTGCACCGGCCAGGTGGCGGGCGGCTGCACCGCCAACGAGGTCACCTACATCGAGGGCGTCTGCGCAGACCCCGCGCACGTCCGCAAGCAGGTGTGCTCCGCCGCATGCGTCAAGGGCTCGCCCGAGCCCTGCGCGCCGCGCCCGCTCGACGAGATCGTCATCTCGCAGACGGCCGGCGCGTCCGTGTCGGGCGAGTCCGCCGTGTACTCCACCAAGATCGGCACGCTCACCACGGGCGCGTGCCCGCGGACGATCACCGGCACGCTCACGAGCTACCAGTACGTGCGCGTGAAGAACGACGGCGCGATGGAAGCGACCGTCACCATCTCGAACGTAGCGCCCGCGGGCGCCACCAAGCCCAACACGCTCGTCGCGCTGTACCCGGGCCCAAACGCGCCGGGCGACCGCACGATGTGCGTCGGCACCGTGTTCGACTCGCCGGAGTCGATCACCACAGCCATCCCCGCGGGCGGCTCGGTCGTCTTCCACCAGAGCCTGACGTCGTCGTCGGCCACCAACCCGCGCATGAAGACGGAGGTGACGACGGAGTACCTCGGCGCGACGCCGCCGACGTCTGTGGCGATCGGGCCGAACATGAACGACACCGTGACCTATTTCGTTCAGTTCGATCCCGCGCAGCTCACCGAGCGGCTCTCGAGCGGCGCGTGCCCGGCCACGCTGAGTTCGAGCATGGTGGTCTACAAGTACGTCCAGGTGACCAACCCGGGCGCCACCGCGCGTCTGGTCGACCTCTCCGGGGACGAGCCGGTCGACTCGGTGCTCGCGGTGTACTCTGGCCCGACCCCGCCGTCGACCGCCGCAGAGCGGGCGGCCTGCGTTGGCTCGTCCAACGACACCTGCCCGGCGGCGGCAGGCATCGCCACCGCCGACTCGTGCGTCACCGGGGTGAGCATCCCGGCGGCAGGCAGCGTCTGGGTGCTGGTCCAGCACTATTTCACCGGCGCCAGCTACACGTCCCCCACGCGGCTGCGGATCACGACCAAGAACTGACGGCCTGACACGAACGCGAACGAGACCCGCGCGCCCTTCGGGGTGCGCGGGTTTCGCTCGTTTTGGGAGCGCAGCGCCCGCGATCGGCTACACTACGCCCTTGGCCGGCATTTTGCGCCGCGCGCGAGGCAGCACATGAAGACGAAGCTTGGCTTGGGGTTTGGGTTGTTTGTGCTCTTTTTCGGCGCGGCCGGCGGCTGCGCGACGGCCACGGTGGTCGAGGACGGGGACGGGGGCACCGACCCCACCGTCACCGACTCGTCGGTGCCCGACACGAGCAAGCCGAAGGTCGACAGCGCTCCGCCCGACACCGCGCCGCCGCCCGCCAAAGACAGCGCCCCGCCCGACACCGCGCCTCCTCCGCCGGTCGACGCCGCGCCCGACACCTCCACGCTCTCGCCGCGCCCCGGCGAGACCGTCGATCCGCTCGCGCCCAAGCCCGGCGATCCGTGCCCCGCGGGCGTGAACCTCAACGACGTCATCGATCGGCGCTGCGGCAAGTGCGGCAACCAGAAGGCCCTGTGCGTCGCTGGCGCCGGCGGCGCGAAGGTGGTCGACGCGTACGGCGCGTGCACCGGCGAGAAGACCGCCCCCGACGCGTGCCTCCCGCGCGAGCGCCTGCTGGCCGACTGCGGGATCTGCGGCAAGCAGACGAAAGACTGCGACCTCAGCTGCGCCTACGTCGAGGGCGCGTGCACCGGCCAGGTCGCGGGCGGTTGCACCGCCAACGAGGAGACCTTCATCGAGGGCGTGTGCCCGAACCCCGGCGACGTGCGCCGCCAGGTCTGCTCGCCCACGTGCGTGAAGGGCACGCCCGAGCCGTGCGCGCCCCGCCCCGCGCCCGCCCCCGACCACACGGTCACGGTCGGCGCCATGGGCGTCGGGGTGACGCAGGCCATCACGTTCGACGCCGCCAAGACGCTCACCCAGCCCGACTTCGACATCTTCGGGAGCGACCCCGCGCCGTGCCCGTTCATGCTCTCGACCACGGCGACGCCGTACCGCTACGTGCGCGTCGAGAACCCCGGCGCGACGGCGCGCACCGTCACGATCGAGACCACCGGCTCCACCGACACCATGATGGCCTACTACCTGGGCGCCGCCCCGGTCCCCACGCCGGCGGCGCGCATGGACTGCACCGGCCAGTACTCGGACGACCCGGGAGTGGGCTCGAACGCGAGCCTGACGGGGGTGTCGATCCCGGCGGCGGGGGCGATCACCGTGTACGTCGTCAAGTACTCCTCGGGCGCGGGCACGACCACGTTCCGCGTGACCGCCTCCAACTGACGCGGGCTCGACCTCTCCCTCACCGGCAGCTGGCTCCCCGCCCTGGCTCGACGGGCAGTGTGGGTGTGTGTGCGAATTTGCCCGCCCGCGCCTTCACGCTAGCCACGGGTGCGCCCATCCACTAGGCTACCGACCCAGGTCCAAGCGGAGCTGCGGCTCCCGCGCGGATCGAAGGTTTCCGTGCCCGGTCCGCCGGGCTCCTCTCCCTCACCCACATTTCGCATCCCACAGCGCCGGGCGGCCACTGCGGCCGCACCAAGCTGCGGACTTCCCGAAGATGGGCCGAAGCACGTTGTCCCTCCGATCGCCGCGGCTCCGACGAGCCGCACACCCGCTGCGCGCAGATCATGCGCACACGTCGGGCGACGCCGTTGCGCAAGAAGACAGCGCACGCGCAGGGCACGCGCCACCCCCGTCCGCCCCGAAGCTTCGCCGCTTGGCCGCGGCGCTCGAACAGAAACGAGCACGCATCCCATGGCCAAGAACATCCTCGTCGTCAGCTGCGACGTGCGCGAGACCCGCGCCGCGCTCATCGAAGACGGCATCATCGCCGAGCTCCACATCGAGCGCAGCGGGGCGGACGCAAGCACCGTAGGCAACGTCTACGTCGGCAAGGTCACGCGCGTCCTGCCTGGGCTCCAGGCGGCGTTCATCGACATCGGGCAAGAGCGCGCGGCGTTCCTGCACGTCGAAGACCTCATCCGCCCCGACGACTTCGACGCGTACCTCGCGGGCGGTCGCAAGCACGCGCGCGGCGAGGCGCGGGTAGTCGAGGCCGACGTCCCGCCGGTCGACGAGGACGGCGAGGGCGACGATGACGAGGCGCCCATCACCGCGGTCTCTGCGGTCTCCGAGTCGGGCACCCCCGCGGTGCCCGCGGAGCCCCCCTCCCACGTCGAGCTCGCGCTCGGCTCCGAGGCGGCCCTGCCGCTCGAGGGCGCCGTCGACGACTCCCTGGGCGACGTGGCCGCGCTCACCGACGAGTCGCAGCCCGAGCTTCTGGGCGAGGTGCAAGGCGACGACCTCGACGAGGCGCCCGACAGCGACGAGCCCGCGGTGGCGCCGGAGCCGCTGGCGGCGGCCGACGACGACGGCGACGACCTCGAGGCCGACGACGGCGACGACCTCGAGGCGGGAGACGCCGACCTCGAGGGGGTCGACGCGGACGACGCGACGGAGGCCGAGGAGCCGGCCCTCGCCGACGCCGCGACCGACGGATTCCCGGAAGATCTCCCGGGGTTCACGATCAGCGACCCCG
>DAORJJ010000265.1:0-9027 GCA_035439005.1 Polyangiaceae bacterium
GAGCTCGCTCGTCACCGAGCACGTCGCCTGCGTCGAGGGTGACGGGATCGCGCTCGTGCTCGCGTGGCGCCCCGAAGCCGACGCCGCGCCGCGCCTCGCGCGCGTTGGGCGAGGCGACGGCGCGCGCGCGCTTACGCGTGACGCCGCGGCCGCCGCGATCCCGATCCACAACGACAGCGCGCTCGCCGCGTCGCTCGCGGCCGGCCGCGAGGTGGGCGACGCGATCGACGAGCGCGACTACGAGGCGGTGGCCGAGCTGCTCACGCCGCCCGCCGCGAGCTGAGGCGCGTTTCTGGATCGGCCTCGCCCGCCCCCTGGTAGGCTCGGACGCATGACGCACTCGCGCACGCCGAGCGCCGGCTCGAAGCTCCTCGTCGTCTCGGCGCTCGCGCTCGGCGTGGGCCTCGGCCTGGCCGCGCGCGGGCCTCGCCCCGCTTCCGCGCCCACCCCGCGCGAGGCGGCCACGACGCACGCCGCGCCACGCGACCTCTTGAACCGTGTGTGGTTCGATCGCCTGCCCGAGCGCCGCACCGACGACGTCACCATCGGCATCTTCCTGGGCGGCGGCGTCGGCCTCTTCGACACGGGCTCCGCGTACCGCGCGTCGTACGAGCTCTTCGAGTTCGAGCGCCGCGCCGCCGACCTCGACCTCGTGTTTCTGCACGACAAGAAGCGCGGCACGGTCACGTACAAGGTCTCCGCGTGCGACGACAAGCCGCCCTTCGACCTGTGCCTCACGCTCGAGGGCGCGCCGCGCGGCCCGAAGCGCCTCTACGGGTTCTCCGACGACGACGACGAGGCCGCGAAGGTCCCCTGGTCCCGCGACCTGCGGGAGAGCGCCCGCGCGCGCGCACGGGTTCGTTGAGGGTGGCCGGTCGCCTCGCGAAGGCCGCGGCGATGCTCGCGGCGATGCTCGCGCTGGCCGCGCCCGCGCGCGCGCAGCAGCGCGAGACCCAGGCGTGGACCGCGCTGTTCGTCACCGTGAAGGCGCCGTCGAGCGATCGTACGTCCGGCTTCTCCGGCTGGTTCGACCTCCACGGCCGTCGGGGGGCCGCGGCGACCACGGTGCTCGTGCGGCCAGGGCTCGGCTATCGGCTCTCCGACGCCGTGAGCCTCTGGGCCGGCTACGCGTACGTCGGCGCGTACGCCGACGGTCCGCCCAACGTCTACGAGCACCGGGCCTGGCAGCAGGCGCTCTTCGGGGGCAGCGTCGGCCAGCTCACCCTGCAGCTCCGGCCTCGCCTCGAGCAGCGCTTTCCGCGGCGGCGAGGACCCCGCGCTCCGCGCGAGGCTCTTCGGGCGCGCCAACGTGGCGCTGTGGCCCAAGGGTCCGCTCGCGCTCGCCACGTGGGACGAGGTCTTCGTCCAGCTCCACACGACCTCGTGGGGCGCGCCGGGGGGCTTCGACCAGAACCGACTGTTCCTCGGCCTCGGCTTCACGCAGGGCGCGCTCCGCCTCGAGGCGGGGTATCTGTCGGCCATCGTGCGCCGCGCCGACGACTCGCTCCTCCACCAGCAGAACCTCGCCCTGATGGGCTTCCTCACGTTCTAGCGGCCCGCCCGCGGCGCACGGCGCTCCCCACGCGCGGCGATCGAGGATACCCTCGGCCTGCCGTGGATCCAGGCTTCGTCGTCTCCGAGCGCTTCCGCATCGAGCACCGCGCGAGCGTGGGCGGCACGGCGAAGGTGTACCGAGCGACCGACCTGCAGACGGGCGCCACGGTCGCGCTCAAGGTCCTCTACGGAGAGGTCGCCGAAGAGCAGACCGAGCGGCTCGAGCGCGAGGCCGAGCTGCTGGCCCAGCTCTCCCACCCGGGCATCGTGCGGCTCGTCGCGCACGGCGAGCTCGAAGCCGGCACGGCCTACCTCGCGCTGGAGTGGGTCGAGGGCGAGACGCTCGGACAGCGCCTCGCGCGGACGGGCCTCACCATGCGCGAGAGCGTCGACCTCGTGCGGCGCACCGCCGAGATCCTCGCCTACGCGCACGGCCTCGGGGTCGTCCACCGCGACATCAAGCCCGCGAACCTCATCCTCCGCGACAAGGAGCTCGAGCGCGTGGTCGTCATCGACCTCGGGATCGCGAAGGGCGGCGGCGGGAGCCAGCCCGCGTCGATCACACAGGTGGGCGCCGTGCTGGGCACGCTCGGCTACATGGCCCCCGAGCAGGCGCGCGGGGTCGGGCGGGTCGACGCGCGCACCGACGTCTTCGCGCTCGGCGCCCTGCTCTACAAGTGCCTCACGGGCGTGCCGCCGTTCGACGCCGACGATCCGATCGCGGTGTTAGGCAAGCTCCTTTACCACTCGGCGCCGCGCGTGCGCGACGCGCGCGCCAACGTCCCGCAAGAGCTCGACGACCTCATCGCGCGCATGCTGTCGCAGTCCCCCGACGACCGCCCGGCCGACGCCGGCGTCGTGGCGGCCGAGCTCGCCGCGCTGCGCGATCTCGAGGGCGACCGCACGGTCCTCGCTCACCCGACGAAGGGCGAGGCCATCATGCACGGCGAGCAGCGCCTCGTGAGCGTGATCGCGATCGCCACCGCCGAGGGCGTCGATGAGCCCACGCTGGTCGACGGCCCGTCCGCCGCGTCGCCGTCGCTGGCCCGCCGGCTCCGGCTCGCCGTGGCCCCGTTCGGGGCACAGCTCGAGGCGCTCCCGAGCGGCGAGCTGCTCGCCACCCTCGCGGGCCGCGCCAGCGCCACCGACCAGGCGGTCCGCGCCGCGCGCTGTGCGTTCGCGATCCGCCTCGCGGCGCCGCGGGTCCCCTTGGTGCTGGTCACCGGCCGTGCGGTCTTGGCCGAGCGCGTGCCCATGGGCGACGCCGTCGACCGCGCGCTCGAGCTCCTCCGCTGCGAGCCCGACGCTTCCCCCGCGGCGCCGGGGGCGCGCCCCATCTTGGTCGACGAAATCAGCGCGGGCCTCCTCGACGCGCGCTTCGTCGTCTCGCGCGAGGCCGGGGCCCTCCACCTGCAGCGCGAACGCGCCCCGCAAGACGCCGCCCGCCTCCTGCTCGGCAAGCCCACCACGTGCGTCAGCCGCGAGCGCGAGCTGCTCGAGGTAGAGGGCGTCTTCGCCGAGTGCGTCGCCGACGAGGTGGCGCGGGCCGTGCTGGTGAAGGGGGCGGCCGGTGTCGGGAAGTCGCGCGTCCGCTACGAGACGCTCCGGGCGATCAAGAGCCGCACCGAGGGGGTGGAGGTGTGGTTGGCGTCCGGCGATCCGATGCGCGCGCGGTCCCCCTTTGGCATGCTCGCGCAGATGGTCCGCGGGGCCGCGGGCGTCCTCGACGGCGAGCCCATCGCCGTCCAGCGGGAGAAGCTGCGCGCGCGGGTCGCGCGGCACGTGCCCAGGGCCGGTGTCCCGCGGGTCGCGCAGTTTCTCGCCGAGCTCATCGGCGCCGCGGGCGGCGAGCGCGACGACGTGCAGCTGCGCGCCGCGCGCAGCGACGCCCAGCTCATGGGCGACCAGATCGCCCGCGCGTGGGAGGAGTTCCTCTCCGCGGAGGCGGCCGTCCACCCGGTGGTCCTGGTGCTCGAAGACCTGCACTGGGGCGATCTCCCGTCGGTCAACCTCATGGGGGCGAGCCTCCGGATCAAGGACCGACCCATCCTCGTGCTTGCGCTCGCGAGACCAGAAATCGACAATCTTTACAGCGATCTATGGGCGGAACACAGCCCCCGCGAGGTGCGCCTCGGGGAGCTCTCGCGCAAGGCGAGCGAGCGGCTCGTGCGGCAGGTGCTGGACGACCTCGCGGACGACGCCACGGTCGCCCGCATCGTGGCCACCGCGGGCGGCAACGCCTTCTACCTCGAGGAGCTCATTCGAAGCGTCGCCGAGGGCCACGGCGATCGCCTGCCGGGCTCGGTGATCGCGATGGCGCAGGGGCGCATCGAGGCGCTCGAGCCGGAGGCGCGGCGCGTGCTCCGAGCCGCGAGCGTGTTCGGCAAGACCTTCTGGACGAGCGGCGTGGTCGCGCTCTTCGACGACCGCACGCCCGTCGCGGAGATCGCTCCGTGGCTCACGGAGCTCGGCGACCGCGAGATCCTGACGCGCCAAGACAGCGGGCGGTTCCGGGGAGAGCAGGAGTGGACCTTCCGCCACGGGCTGCTCGCCGAGGCCGCCTACGCGATGCTCACCGAGCGCGACCGTCGGAGCGCTCACCAGCGCGCGGGCGAGTGGCTCGAGAGCGTCGGGGAGGGCGATCCGGTCACGCTCGCCACCCACTTCGAAGCAGGCGACGAGCCGAAGCGCGCCGTGGTGTTCTGGCGACGCGCGGCGGCGCAGGCGCTCGAGGGCAGCGACCTCGAGGCCGTGCTCCACTACGCCGACCGCGGGATCGCGTGCGGGGGCGACGGCGAGGTCCGCGGCCGCCTCCTGCTCCGCAAGGCGGAGGCGCGGCGCTGGCGCGGCGAGTACGCGGAGGCCGAGCGTCACGCGCGCGAGGCCATGGCGCTGCTGGGCCGCAAGTCGGTCCGCCACTTTCGGGCCCTCGCCGAGGCCGTCGAGGCGGCCTCCGCCCTGGGCGACGAGCCGCGCCTCCGCGAGCTCGTGAGCCTGCTGTCGCAGCGAAGCCAGAACGGCGTCCGCACCGCCGCCCACGTCGTCGCGCTCTCCCGCGCGGCCGTCGCGCTCCTCCAGAGCGGCGACTACCGCTCCGCCGACGGCCTGCTGACCTACGTCGACGACGCGAGCGGCCCGCCGACGCTGAGCGACCCCAACGCCTCCGGGACCGTCCACTCCGCCCGGGCGTACCGAGCGCTCGTCCACGGGGACACCGCCCTCGCGCTCTCGCTCTACGACGCCACGATCGAGCGCTTCCAGGAGGCCGGGAACGTGCGCGGCGCGGCGCGCGCGCTGGTCGACTCGGGCGCGGTCTGCGTCGAGATGGGGGAGTGGGAGGACGCCGAGCGCCTCCTCACGGACGCGCTGGCGACCGGCGAGCGCCTCGGCCTCGGCGTCGTGACGGCGCCCGCCCACCAGATCCGCGGCCTCGTCCGCGCGCGCGCGGGGCAGTTCGACGAGGCGATCGCCGCCGAGACGCTGGCCGTGCGCGCGTTCGCGGCGCAAGGCGATCGCCGCATGGAGGCCGCCTCCCGCGTGATCGCCGCGCGCATCTGGCTGGCCGCGGGGCACCTCGCCGAGGCCGAGCGGGAGGTGCGGCAGGCGCTCGCGAGGCCGGAGCTCGCGCCGCACGTGACCGTCTACGGCCTCGCCGTGCTCGCGGGCGTGTTGCTCGCCCGCGGAGAGGCCGACGAGGCCCGCGAGCCGATCGATGAGGCCATGCTGGTGCTCGATGGCCTCGGCGGCGTCGAGGCCGGCGAGAGCTTCGTGCGCCTCACGTACGCCGAGGTGCTCTACGCGAGCGGTGACGAGGCCCGCGCGCGCCGCGCCATCGCCGCCGCGCGCGCGCGGCTCTTGGCCCGCGCCGACCTCATGAGCTCGCCGCAGTGGCGCGCGAGCTTCCTCGAGGCCGTGGAAGAGAACGCGCGCACGCTCGCCCTCGCAGAAGCGTGGGGCCACGCCTAGCCGGGGCAGCCCTAGGGCTTCAGCCCCGACGCCGCGTAGAGCTTCGCGAAGAGCGCGTCGGCACGCGCGCGCACCTCACGCTCCTCCTCCTGGGCGGCGGGGTCGACGGCGTACTCGGGCGACACCCGGAGCAGATCCGCGTAGACGCGGCAGCTCCGCGCGACCTCGACGTCGTTCCCGATCTCCTCGAAGATCCAGATCGACTGCAGCAGATGGCCGCGGGCGGCCACGACGTCGTCACCGCCCGCCGAGGCCGCGGCCATGACCTCGCCCAGCGAGCGCAGCGCGACGCCGAGCTGCACGCGGCTCTGGATCTCCCGGAAGAGATCGACGGCCTTCGCGATCGCCTCGCGCGCGCGGGTGTACTCCCGCTGGGCCAAGTAGGCCTTCCCGAGGCCGCGCACCGCCTCGGCCAGGCCGAGCTTGTCGCCGAGCTCTTCGGCGATCTCCTCGGCCTCCTTGAGGTACGGGATGGCCTTCTCCGGCGCGCCGAGGCGGGTCTCGGTCTCGCCGAGGTTCGTGAGCACCAGGGCGATGCGGTTCCGATCGCCGGTCTCCTTCGCCACCTCGTAGGCCTCCGCGAAGAGGGCGCGCGCCCGCGCGTCGTCGCGCTGATCCTGGGCGACCGTGCCGAGGTTGTTGAGCGAGATGGTCACGCCGACGAGATCGCCGATCTCGCGGCGAATTCGCAGCGCCTGCTCGAACGAGTCGAGGGCGAGGGCGAACTTCCCCGAGTCTTGGTACACGAGCCCGAGGTTGTTCAGGCTGAGCGCGATGCTGCGCCGATCGCCAATCCGCCTGCGCGCCGCCAGGGCTCGCTGAGTGGCCTCGAGCGCGGCCGCGTAGTCGCCCCGCAGCCAGGCGAGCTTCCCCATGTCGTCCACCGTGCTGGCGACGCCCCGCTCGTCCTCGGCGGCCTCGAAGAGCGCGAGGGCCGCCGCGAGGTGCCTGCCGGCCTCGTCCAGGCGACCCGTGTCGCGAAAGAGGCGCCCGATGCGCCCGTGCGCGGCGCCCCCCTTCCCCTCCAGGCCGAGGCGGTAGGCGCGCTCCAGCATTCCACGGAAGGCGACCATGGCCTCCTCGTTTCGGCCGAGCACTTGGAGCACGTCGCCGTAGTGGTGCAGCGCGGTCACGTGCGCGTCGATGTCGATCTCGACGTCCGGGGAGAGCAGCTCCAGGCCCTTCTTGTAGAGCTCCGCCGACTTCGCGTTGGCGTAGCGCTGGCGCGCGATGTCCGCGGCCTGGGCGTAGGTGAGCGCCGCCTGCGCGGTGAGCCCCCCGAGCTCCCGGTGGCGCGCGAGCATCGCCATGTACTCCTCGTGGGAGCGCACCGACTCTTTGAACGACAGCCAGTCGGCGATGGCGCGGTGGGCGCGCTTCGCGCTCGCGTGGGGCACGAGCCGAAGGAGCGCCTCGCGCTCGAGGTTGTGCTTGAAGACGTACTCCTGGTCGCCGGGGAACGTGCTGTCGGGGAGCTTCAGCACGTAGTCACGGTCCCGCAGCGCAGCGAGGGCCACCTGGATCTGGAGCAGGTCGTCCGCCTCCACCGCCTCCCACAGCTCGGGCGAGGGCGCGTCCACGCGCTTGATCGCCACGAGGCCGCCGAGCCAGAACACGCCGCCCATGACCGCGGCGTACTCGAGCAGCGAGCGCTCTTGCGGCGACAACGACGCGATCCGCGCCGAGATGGCGTCCTCGACCGTGAGCGGAACGCGAACGTCCGAGAGCTTCTCGGGGTGCACGAGCCAGCGCTCCTCCTCGGAGAAGGCGTCAGGGGCCTCGAGCACGCCTATGTCCTTGAAAATACGCACCATTTGCTCAAGGAGCGCTGGGTTGCCGCCCGCGAGCGTCGAGGCGGCGTCCACGAGGTCGTCGACCCCGTCGGCGCCGCCGCACGGCGCGAGGAGCGCCTCCATCATCGCGGTGGAGTGCCCATCGGAGAGCGGCCCGAGCTCGATCAGCACGTGCTTCGGGCCCCCGGCCATGCGCAGGTCGTCGCGCCGCACGAAGAGCTCGGGGCGCGCCACGCACACGAACAGCACGGGCGCGTCGACCGCGCCGAGCAAGAACGACAAGAGCTCGAGGGAGTCGGGATCGGCGTGGTGGAGATCGTCGAAGACGAGGACGAGCGGCCCCTCGCCCGCCTTGACGCCCCGCCGCGCGTCCATCTCGAGGAAGTGGCGGAGCACGGCGCGGCGGAGCAGCCGGGTCTGGACCGCGTCGCCCGCGAAGGCATCCAGGAGGGGCGAGTCCTTGAAGCGGAGCTCGAGCAGCTCGCCGATGAACACGCAGATGTCGTTCACCTTCCGGTCGTCGAGCACAGCCGCGACCTGCTCGCGGACGAGCGCCTTGGCCTCGTCCTCGCCCATCCCCTCGACGACGCCGAACCGCGAGCGGAGCGCGCGTGCGAGCACGCCGAAGGCGGGGCCCCCCTCCGCGGCGGAGCCACGAAACACCCTCGGGAGCACGCCGTCTTTCTGGGGCCTCGCCAGGAAATCGCGGACGAGCCGCGTCTTGCCCACTCCGGGCGCGCCGATCAGCGTGACGACGCGGCGCTCGTGCCGCTCCCGGGTCTGGGAGAGCGCCGTGTCGAGCTCGCGCAGCTCGACGGCGCGACCCACGAGCGGCGTGCGACGTTCCAGGGAGATCGTTCCGGGGGAGAGGCTCATCGACCGGCGAGCATACCCTACATGGGGGGCGCGTGGCTGCGGTCCGATGCCCGCGGGGCCGCCGATCTGGAGTATGGTGAGGCGATGGCTTCTTCGCGACGCGACACCAACCCGGGCCCCCGCGTGCCCCACGACGCTCGCTCCACCGCGCCCGCCGGACGCCCCCCGAGCCCGAGGAGGCGCCTCGTCGCCGCGCTCGTCGCCGCGCTGCCGCTCGCGCTCGCCCTCGCGTCCGGCGCGGGCTGCAGCACCGCCAAGGTGAACGACGCGCCCGACGCGAAGCCGCAGTTCGACTGCAAGCCCGATCCGATCCTCTTTTGCAACCCGCTCCCCCCGGGCACGGCCGGGTGCGTGGGCTTCCCCGACTCCCCCGACAGCTTCCTCCAGCGCCTGCCCGCCGACAAAGCGTTCGGCGAGGGCTGCGTAGCCAACTTCGTGAAGCGCGACGTGCGCGTGGAGGAGGTCTGTGGGCTCGCCGCGGTGTGCGACTGCGTCCGGATCGACGACACCCCCGACGCCAGCCCTCCGATCGACGCCAGCCCCCCGATCGACGCGAGCCCTCCGATCGACGCCGGCCCTCCGGTCGATGCCAGCCCTCCGATCGACGCCGGCCTCGACGCGGGCGACGACGCCGGCTCGGACGCGAGCCCCGAGCTCGACGCGAGCGTCGCCGACGCCTCTCCGCCCGACGCGAGCGTCGCCGACGCCTCTCCGCCCGCCGACGCCGGCCCGCCGCCTGCCGACGCGGGGCCGACGAGGCCGGTGCGCCTCGCGTGGCGGTGCCGCTAGCAGCCCGTTGATAAACGGACCGAGCCTGCGCGTCGTCCGCGCGGCATCG
>DAORJJ010000266.1:0-9011 GCA_035439005.1 Polyangiaceae bacterium
CGGGGAATCTAGCGGGGCGAGGTCGCAGCGCGGAGGCCTGCGACGGCGCTCGGGCTCGAGGCCAACGTGCCCGAGGCGTGGCTCCGCGGCTTCACGCTCGCCGAGCTGCGGCCCGCGCTCACCCCCGAGGCGGCGCGCCTCCTCGAGGCCGAGGCCCTGCCCGGCCGCGACGGGCGCGTCCCTGGGGCGCTCATCCCGTGGATCGCGGGCCTGCGCTTCCCGCCGCTCGACCGAGAGCCCGCGCTCGGCCGCTGGAAGCGCGCGCTCGCCGGCGAGCGCGACCGCGACGCGGGCCCCGAGGAGCTCGCGCGCCTCGGCGAGCTCTCCGCGCTCGTCGTGTTCGACACCCTGAGCGGCAACTGGGACCGCTGGAGCGGCGGGAACCTCGGCGAGCACCCGGTCACCGGACACCTGCTCTTCATCGACAACGACGGGGCCTTCCTCGCGGCCCCCCCCGCCGACGCGCTCGCCCGGCAGCGCAGGCTGCTCGCCGGCACCCGGAGGTTCTCGGCGTCGCTCGCGCGGGCGCTCGCCGCGCTCGACGCCGAGCGCCTCGACGTCGTCTTCGGCCGCGACCTCTCGGGCGGGCCTCTGCTCGGCGCGGAGGCGCTCTCCGGGGTGCGCGCGCGCCTCCTCGAGGCGCGCAGGGCCGTGGCCACCCAGGCGCTCGACGCCGGCGCGCCCCTGCCGTGACCTGAGAGTATTACCGCGGCAAAATGGGGGCGCAGTTCACGAAGCGCAGGGTCGTCTCGAGGCGGAAATTCGACTCGGACGTGTGCCGCTCGGCGAAGAAGAAGTCGAGCGGGTAGGCGGAGCCGCGCGCGATGCCGAGGCGCGCGGCGTTGGCGTCGAGGTCGACGCTCGCGGCGGTGGCGCCGTGCACGCCGCCGAGGTCGATCACCCGCTTGCCGGCGATGAAGACCCACACGTCGTCGTCGCCGCGGAACTGGAACACCTCGCCGCCCTCGTAGAGGAACTCGGTGTGGAGCTCGTAGGTGAAGTGGTAGTCGTGCGGCTGGCCCGGCGTGGTGCCGAAGCCCTCGGGATCGCCGTCGAGGGGGAAGAAGGCGGTCGAGTCGAACGTGGTGCGGCCGGTGGCCTCGATCACGAACGGCAGCGTGATGACCTTGGTCTTGTTCACGCCCGGCGTGTCCCGGAACCACTGGTCGAAATTCGCCTTCGTGGTCGTCGATTTCGTGGGTCCGGCGAAGACCGGCTTGCGGTCGCCGCCGAGGTCCTCGGCGACGATGCCGAGGTCGAGCCCGCCGTTCGCGCCGCCGACGCTCTCGAAATCGGGGTGGCCGCCCGGCTCGTCCGCGCCGCGAAAGTCGCGGAGCAGGCCGGCGAGGTTCGGCGCGCACGCGCCGTCGCCGCCCGCGTCGGGGGCGCGGGCGTCCGGATCGAAGGGGAAGAGCGGGCCGTCCACGAGCGCCGAGGCGTCGGGGGCGGGGTTGGTGGGGGCGGTGGCGTCGAACGCCGAGGGGGGCTCCGTGCCGCCGCACGCGGCGAACGGGAGACCGAGCGCCGAGGCGAGCGCCAGCGCGGCGAGGGACGAGCGGGCGGAGCGAGCGAGAGGCACGCGTGGAGCCTACCACCGCCGGGACGTGGACGCCCCCGCGGCCTCCGCTCCATCCCCGCGCGACGCCCGAGAGTTGAGGCTTGTCACGTGGCGAAGACGTAGCGATCCTGAGGCCCCCGAGGGAGAACGAAACACATGCGTCCATCTGCCGAATTTCGCGGTTCTCGTTGGCTGCACCTGCCGCTGGTCGCCTTGATGAGCGTCGTCGCGGTGTCCACTCCGGCCTGCAAGAAGAAGGCGCCGGCGGTGGCGGCGGTCGCCTACGCCGTCGGCGACAAGGTCGACGTGAACTGGAACGGGTCGTGGTGGAAGGGCGAGGTCCTGGCGCTGAAGGGGGACAAGTTCCGCGTCCACTACGTGGGGTGGAGCGCGAACTGGGACGAGGACGTGCCCTCGGCGCGCTTGCGCGCCCCGACCGACACGGCGAAGGAGGGCACCGAGGCCAAGGCTGCGGCCGCGCCCACGCCCACCCCCGCGGAGTCGGCCCCCGCGCCCGAGCCGAGCGCCTCGGCGGAGCCCGTCGCGACCGCCGCGCCCGTCGCCGCGAAGCGCTGGAAGGCAGGCGATCGCGTCGACATCAACTGGCACGGCGGGTGGCACCAGGGGCGCGTCCTGTCGGTGACCGGCGCGCTCTACCGGGTGCACTACCTGGGCTGGGGCGCCAACTGGGACGAGAGCGTCCCGGCGAGTCGCCTGCGGCCCCCGACGTCGACCGCGAAGCGCGGCTCGAACCCCAAGGACTAGGCGGCTCGCCCGCGTCTAGCGCGTCTAGCGCGTCTAGCGCGTCTAGCGCGGCGTCGCGCGCGCCACCTCGAGGAGGAACGCGAGCAGGGGCGGCTCGGTCAGGCCGACGAGCCACTCGCACTGCTCGACGCGCCCCTCGAGGGGCCAGCTCGCGCGCACGACGTAGAGCTCCTCGCCCTCCCAGACGACGCGAAAGACGCCCTGCTCCACGCGCCGCACCACGCGGTCGTCGCTCGGGCCGCCCCAGCGAGCGGGCGCGAAGGGCGGCGGCGACGCGAGCGGCTCGACCTCGCAGCGCCCGAGCTCGGCGAACGCCTCGAGGGCGAGGCCGCGCGTGGCGACGTACACGCGGCCCGGGAAGGCCTCGTGCACGCGCGCCTGCACCCGCAGAGGCGTGGCGGCGTCCGTCGGGGAGAGCGCGCGCAGGAACAGATCGGCCGAGAGCGGGTGCATGCGCGCACCTTGCCGTGAGCGCGCGACAAACGCGATCGAATCCGCGCGGGGCGCCCGCGAGGGCGGCGGCGCCGCGCCTCGGCGTGGCGCGGCGGCGCGGCGTGTCGGCCTTGCCCCGCGTGCCCGACGGGGGCATCATCCGCGCCGATGCCTACCCCCATCCAAGAGAAACACGCCCGCTTCGTCCTCTCTCCCTGGGTCGCGCAGGGCGGCCTCGTGGCGCCGGTCATCGTCCGCGGCGAGGGCTGCACGCTCTACGACGACGAGGGCAAGGCGTACTACGATCTCGGCTCCGGCCTCATCGCCGTGAACCTGGGCCACGGCCACCCCAAGGTCGTCAAGGCCATCCAGGAGCAGGCGGCCCGGCTCGGGTACGCCGCGCCGTCGCTCTTCAACAAGGAGCGCGCCGAGCTCGCCGAGGAGCTGTCGGCCATCGCGCCGTGGGGCGCGGAGGGCTGCCGCGTGTTCTTCACGACCGCGGGCGCGGAGGCCAACGACGACGCGCTCCGGCTCGCGCAGCACCTCACCGGGCGCCGCAAGGTGCTCTCGGCGTACCGATCGTTCCATGGCTCCACCGGGGCCGCCATCACGCTCACCGGGGAAGACCGCCGCTGGGGCGGCGAGCCGGGAGTCCCCGGAGTCGTTAAGTTTTTTGCCCCGTACCCGTACCGCAGCCCGTTCTACGCGACCACCCCGGAGGAGGAGTCGGCGCGCGCGATCGAGCACCTCGAGCGGGTCCTCATGCACGAAGATCCGAAGCGCGTCGCCGCCGTCTTCATCGAGGGCGTCGTCGGCTCGAACGGCGTCATCGTCTACCCCGACGGCTACCTCGCGGCGCTCCGCGCGCTGACCGAGCGCCACGGCATCCTGCTCGTGATGGACGAGGTCATGACGGGCTTCGGGCGCACGGGGGCCGCGTTCGCGTCGACGCGCTACGGCATCGTTCCCGACCTCATCACCTTCGCGAAGGGCGTCACCTCGGCGTACGTGCCGCTGGGCGGCCTGATGATGCGCGAGAGCCTCGCGAAGACCTTCGACACGAGGGCGCTGCCCTCGGGCCACACGTACTCCGGGCACCCGCTGGGCGTCGCCGCCGGCCTCGCGACCGTGCGCGCGTACCGCGAGGAGGGGCTCTTCGAGCGAGGCCGCGAGATCGAGGGCTGGCTCCAGGAGGGGCTCCGCCCGCTCGTCGACAAGTACGAGATCGTGGGCGAGGTGCGGGGCGTCGGCGCGTTCTTCGCCGTCGAGTTCGTGAAGAACAAGGCCTCGAAGGAGCCCCTCGTGGAGTGGCACGGCGCGGGCGGCCTCGGGGTCATGAAGAACCTCTACGGCGAGCTGCGAAAGCGGGGCGTCTACACCTTCGGCAAGTTCAACTGCACCATGGTGGCGCCGCCGCTCACGACCTCGCGCGCCGAGCTCGACAAGGCGCTCGTGGCCCTCGACGAGTCGATCGGCGCGCTCCAGGCCAGCCTCGGCTAGCGCGAGGCGGGCCGTTCGCCGGCCTCACAGCGGCAGGCGCACGGTCCCCTCGCGGGTGCGGAGGGCGATGGTCTCGTCGCCGTCCGCGTCGCTCGTCAGGTAGGGCCCGAGCTGCGACTGCGCGTGCCGTGAGAAGCGCGCCTCGAACGGGCCGCCGGGCGCGCGGCGCTTCACCTCGGTGTAGAGCGCGTCTCGCTCGCCGAGGCGAACGCTCGCGCCCAGTGGCTCCCGCGTGCCGTCGCTGAGGACGAGCACCGGGAAGCCCTGCGCGTCCTCCGCGAGCGCGTGGACGAGGTAGGGCGCGTCGACGACGACGAAGTAGGTCCAGTCGTACCCGTTGTTCAGGATGAGGCGCCCGTCGAGCGGGTGCCGGGCGATCCACGTGTGCATCGCCTCCGCGAGCCTCGCGTGCTCGATGAGCTCGCCGTCGTGGTGGAAGCGGCCGTCCGCCTCGAGCGTGATCGTGCTCTCGCGCGAGCGCCCCGGGGGCGGGGGCCGCGTGAAGAAATCCGGCGCGAGCGAGGGCGCGGGCGTGTCGGGGGGCTCGAGGAACGGCGGGAGCGTCATGAAGCTTTCTCGGGTTGGGAGCGCCGGGAGGCCGCCGCGTTCATGGGGCCCGGGCGCGTGACCGAGCCTACTTGACCCTCGCGCCAACGTTCCCTACAAGTTTCAAAAGAATTTGAAGGATATAAATCCTGCGGGCGAAAGCCCAGGAGAGACCATGACAGCCGAGCCCACGCCGCCCACGGACGCGAGAGCTTCCACCGGGCCGATCGCCGAGGTCAAGCAGCGCGCCGGTCGAGAGCGCGAACACGCGGGCGACGTGCGCGGCATGTTCGCCCGCATCGCGCCCACCTACGATCGGCTGAACGAGCTCCTGTCGTTCGGGGTCGACGCGCGGTGGCGCAGGCGGGCCATCGACGCCCTCGCGGACCTGCCCGACGGCCCGACCCTCGACCTCTGCGCGGGCACGATGGACCTCTCGCGGCTCCTGGTCCAGGCGTTCCCGGAGCGCCGCGTCGTGGCCTCCGACTTCGCGGCGGAGATGCTCGAGCGCGGCCGGTGGAAGGCGCCGCGCGCCGAGCGCGTCGTGGCCGACGCCCTCGACCTGCCGTTCGCGACCGGGACCTTCGCGGCCGTCGTGTGCGCCTTCGGCGTGCGCAACCTCGCCGATCCCGCGGCGGGGGCGCGCGAGGCCCTCCGCGTCCTCCGGCCCGGGGGTCGCCTCGTGGTGCTCGAGTTCTTCCGGCCGGTGAGCCTCCTGCCGCGCGCCTTCCACGCGGCCTACGGCGACGTGGTGCTGCCGCGCGTGGGCGGGTGGATGTCCGGCGACCGCGAGGCGTACGCGTACCTGTCGCGGAGCATGAAGGCGTTCCTGTCGCGCCGCGAGTACGAGGCGGCGCTGACCGCCGCGGGCTTCGTGGCCGTGCGCGGCGAGGAGCTCACGCTGGGCGTGGCCTCGCTCGTGTGCGCGGAGAAGCCGGGAGCGCCGTCATGACCGCGCCGGAAGCCCGCAAGAAGCGGATCGTCCTCGGGATCACGGGCGCGAGCGGCGCGCCCTACGCGAAGCGGCTCGCCGGCCTGCTGCGCGGGCGCGACGACGTCGAGGTCGCGGCGTGCCTGTCGAGCACCGCGCCGGAGGTGTGGGCGCTCGAGTGCGGCGGAGACATCCGCGAGGAGCTCGGCCTGCCGGTGTGGGGCGCGCGCGACTACCGCGCCCCGTTCGCGAGCGGGAGCGCCGGATGGGACGCCATGGTCATCGTGCCCTGCAGCATGGGCACCGTCGCGCGGATCGCCCACGGCACGAGCGAGACGCTCCTCACGCGCGCCGCCGACGTGATGCTGAAAGAGCGCCGCACCCTCATCGTCGTGCCGCGCGAGACGCCGCTCTCCACCCTGCACCTCGAGAACCTCACGACGCTCTCGCGCCACGGCGCGCTCGTGTTGCCCGCGATGCCCTCGTTTTACGGCGGCGCGCGGTCGCTCGAGGACGCCCTCGACACGGTGCTCGCGAGGGTGCTCGACCACCTCGGCCTTCCCCATGACGTGGGCCGACGCTGGGGCGATCCGGCGACGCGCGAGCCGAGGGCGTCATGAGCGCGCTCGTCGATCGCGCCCTCGAACGCGCCGGCCTCCTCACCGCGGCGCGCGCGCGTCTCCGCGGCGAGCCCTGGCCCGTGGACGCGGACGGTCGCCTCGCGGCGGCCGAGCTCCTCACCGTGGGCGCGCTGGCCGACGCCGTGCGCGCGCGGTCGGCCGGCGACGTCGTGAGCTTCCACGAGATCGCCTCCCCCGGTGTCGTGTGGGTCGAGGCGGGGGCGCGCGCGGACGCCGGGGCGGGGCTCGCCCTCCTGCGTCGCGTCGCGGTGCTGCGCGTCGAGCTCCCGGACGCCGTGCGCGTAGGTGTAAACTACACCGAAACGGGGCTCGAGCTGGCGCAGATCGCCCTCGGGTTCGGCGCGAGCGAGCTGTGCGGCCGGCTCGCGACCAAGCGAGGCCTCCCCATCGCGGAGGGGGCGACGAAGCGGGTGAAGGGGCGCGGGCAGGTGAGCGCCCAGGAGCTCCAGCGCGATGAGCTCGCGACGCTCGTCGGCTGCGCGGGGCGCCGCGCGGTCTTTCTGCCGGCCGCCCACTCGCCGCACGCGAGCCACGCGGGCCACGCCGCCCGCCCCACCGACGAAGCGACCGAAGGAGCGACCCATGTCTGACCTGAAGGCCATCGAGAGCAAGGTCTCCGCCGGCGCGCGCCTGTCCGCCGAGGAGGCCCTCGCGCTCTTCCGCACACCCGACCTGCTCGGGCTCGCGAGGCTCGCCAACCAGGTGCGCGAGCGCCTCCACGGCGACCGCACCTACTTCAACAAGAACCTCCGCGTGGAGGTCACGAACGTGTGCGTGGCCTCGTGTCTCTTCTGCTCGTTCGCGCGGCTCGAGGAGCACATGCCGGGCGCGCACACGATGTCGCTCGAGGAAGCGTGGGGCAAGCTCGAGGCCCGCCTCGACGACCCGCCGTCGGAGGTGCACGTCGTCAACGGGCTCCACCCCGGCCTGCCCTTCACGTACTACGAGGAGCTGCTCCGCGGCTTCAAGCGCGTGAAGCCGGACGTCCACCTGAAGTGCTTCACCGCGGTGGAGCTCCACTTCTTCGCGCAGCACTACGGCATGACCGTGCGCGAGGTGCTCACGCGCCTCATGGCCGCGGGCCTCGACAGCCTGCCCGGCGGCGGCGCCGAGATCTTCCACCCCGACGTGCGCGCGCGCATCAGCGCCGACAAGGCCACGGGGGACGAGTGGCTCGAGGCGCACCGCGTGGCGCACGGCCTCGGCCTGCGCTCGAACGCGACGATGCTCTACGGGCACGTGGAGACCTTCGAGCACCGCGTCGATCACCTGCTCCGTCTGCGCGCCCTGCAGGACGAGACGGGCGGCTTCCAGGCCTTCATCCCGCTCGCGTTCCACCCCGACGGCAACGGCATGAAGAACCTGCCGGCGCCCACGGCGATGGACGATCTCCGCACCGTGGCGGTCTCGCGCCTCGTGCTCGACAACTTCGCGCACATCAAGGCGTATTGGGTCAGCATGACCCCGAAGATCGCCCAGGTGGCGCTCTCGTTCGGGGCCGACGATCTCGACGGGACGATCGTCCACGAGACCATCTACAAGGCCGCCGGCTCGCGCTCCCCCGACGGGCTCGGCGTGGGCGAGCTCGTGCGCCTCATCCGCGAGGCGGGGCGTCGCCCGGTCGAGCGCGACACGCTCTACAACGTGGTGCGCGAGCACGAGAAGAGCGCGGTGCCGGAGGCGGCGATGAAGGTGCGCGAGCGCAAGGCCGGCCTCCACCTCGAGGTCCTCCGATGAGCGCCGGACCGCGGCGCCTCGGGGCCGTCTCCTACCTGAACGCGCGGCCGCTCTGGGCGGCCTTCGAGGAGGGCGGCCCGCTCCACGGGCGGCTCGCGCTCGACCTCGGCCTGCCCTCGGTCGTCGCGCGGAGGCTCGCCGAGGACGAGGTGGCGGCGGCGCTCGTGCCGGTGGCCGCGGCCGCGACGCTCGGCGGCCTCGCGCTCGCGGGGAGCGCGTGCATCGGCGCCTCGGGGCCCGTGCGCAGCGTCGTGATCGTCGCCGAGCGGCCGCTGCACGAGCTCGAGACGGTCGCGCTGGATCTCTCGTCGCGCACCAGCGCCGTGCTCGCGCGCCTCGTGCTCGCGCGCCGCGGGCTCTCGCCGCGCCTCGTGGGCCTCGGCTCGCGCGAGGCCGTGGCCAGCGTGGCCGACCGCGCGGGCGCGCTGGTCATCGGCGATCCCGCGCTCGCCCTCGAAGGACGCTTCGCGCACACCCTCGATCTCGCCGAGGCGTGGCGCGAGTGGACGGGCCTGCCCTTCGTGTTCGCGGCCTGGTTCGCCCGCCCCGGCGCGCTCTCCGAGGCCGAGCTCGGCGCGCTCGAGGCCGCGGCCGCGTGGGGGCTCGCGCGGCGCGGGTCGATCGCTGCCGCGCACGCCGACGCGCACGGCGGAGATCCCGCGAGCCTCGCCTCCTACCTCGACGCGTCGCTCCGCTACGAGCTCGACGACGAGGCGATGCGCGGCCTCGAGCGGTTCCTCGACGAGGCCGCCGCCGCGGGCCTCTTGCCGCCTGCGCGGTTCGAGCGCCTCACCGCGCGCCCCGCGCCGCGCGCCGCTCGCGCGCCGAGCCGCTCGCTCGACGCGATCCTCGCGCGCGCCGAGGCGGGCGCGCGCCTCTCGGGCGACGACGGAGAGCGCCT
>DAORJJ010000267.1:0-8991 GCA_035439005.1 Polyangiaceae bacterium
GGAGCGATCCAACAGGGACCACCCCCACGCCCAGCGAGACCGCGACCACGACCACGACCACCACGTCGACCGCGCCCGACGGCGCGCCGCCGCCGGACGGCGCGGCGCCTGACGCGGCCGCGGGGCCGGCCAAGTGGGACGAGGCGAAGTGGGACGAAGCGAAGTGGCAATGAGCGCCGTGGTGAGGACTCCGGAGCCTTCAGGAACAAGAGGATGAGCATGACGATTCGAGGCAAATTCAGCCGAGTGCCGATGTGGGTCACCGGCCTCTCGCTACTGTTCGCGTCGGGGGTCGTCTTCGCCGACGTCGCCCTGCCCCACTCCTTCACCGCGGGCTCGCCCATCAAGTCGGCGGAGGTGAACGCCAACCTCACCGCGCTAAACACGGGCAAGCAAGACAAGGTCGTCACCTTCACGCACGTCGCCGCCGCCGCCAACATCATTGGCAACTACACGGTGCTCGACAACCCCGCGGTGAACGGCAAGGCCGACGCGGTGCTCATCATCACGTCGAACAAGAGCCCACCCGGCGGGCCGACCGTCTTCTACAACGGCTCGGTCTCGGTGCAGTACGACGCCACCGGCGGCAAGTGGTCCATCCTCCACGACGTGGGCAACGTGAGCCCCATCCAGGTGGGCGAGGCGTGGAACGTGCTGGTGCTGAAGCGCTGAGCCTCGCGCGGTGTCAGCGCCCGCGCGTGCAGTCCTCGATCGCCCATTGGGCTGGATCCGACCGCACGAGGCGCTCGATCGCGGCACGATCCTTCGAGCGCCCTGCATGGCGATGCCCGGCCGGGAAATGGATCGCGAAGCGCCCGCCCTCGACGTGCTCGATGGGATAGCGGCGGCCGCCCACCGCGACGTAGCCGCCGCGCCCTTCGTGGACGACCTCGGGTAGCGGCGGCGCCGATGCGTCCTTCTCGGTCATCCGGGGACCAGCACGAGCTTGCCCACGGTCTGTCCCGACTCGAGGTCGCGGTGCGCACGCGCCACGTCGGTGAGCGGGTACGTCGCGACGGGCGGCGGCACGAACGAGCCATCCACGAGGCAGGCCTCGAGCAGCGCCATGCCCTCGGCCAGCACGTCCATGCGATCGAAGAGGTAGCTCAGGTTGAACGCGAGCACGCTCCGGCTCTTCTGCGTCATGTCGAGCGGATTGAAGCGCGGCGTGCGCAGGTAGTCGCGCGCCAGCTTCAGGTAGCTCGGCCGGCCGCCGGTCTTGGGCATCATCGCGGCGAAGCCGTACACGACGAGCTTGCCCGGTCGCGCGAGGTGCTCGTAGCTCTGCTTCAGCGTCGAGACGCCGTTCGCGTCGAGGACGTGATCGAAGCCCCTCGGCGCGATCGCCTCCACGCGCGCCCAGAGGTCCTCGCTCGACTTGTCGATGACGTGGTCGCAGCCGAGCCGCGCGCAGAGCTCGACTTTGTGGGGGCCGCCCACGACGCCCGTGACCTCGCACCCGGCGCGCTTGGCGAGCTGGATCGCCGCGGTGCCGACGCCGCCGGCGGCCGAGTGGATCAGCACCCGCTCGCCCCTCCGCGGGTGGGCGAGCACGTGCAGCGCGAAGTACGCGGTGAGGAACACCGCCGGGAGCGCCGCGCCCTGCTCGAACGTGAGCGAGCTCGGCAGCGAGAACACCTGCGCGCGCGGCGCGACGATCGCCGACGCGTACCCGCCGAAGAGCGTCACGGCGAGCGCGCGCGCGCCGACGGACACGTCGCGCACGTTCGCGCCGACGGCGCGGACGGTGCCGGCGACCTCGAAGCCGGGCGTGATGGGCCAGCCGACCAGCTCGCGCGCCGACGAGTACAGGCCCATGCGCACGATCACGTCGGCGTAGTTCACGCCCGCGGCGGCGACGTCGAGCACGACCTCGTCGGGCCCCGGCGCCCGCAGCGACGCCGACTCGACGCGCAGCTGCTCGTACGAGCCTGCGCGGTGAATCACGACCTTACGTACGGCACCACTCATCGGGCCGAGAGTGTACTCCTCTGTGTCGAGGTGCTAGAACGCGCCGCCTAGCCCGACCGAGCCGCCCCAGGGTGCAATGGAGAACCGCGGCGCCCAGGCGGTCGGCCCGGCCGGACGCGCTCCCTGGGCGAAATCCCAGGAGCGCGGCCGGTCCCACGAGAGAACGGCCCAGTCGATGATCATAGCGGACAAAAGGCCCACTCCCGCGCCCATCCCCGCGTAGGCCACCTGGCCAATGCCGCCAAGGTCCCCCGAGCAGGCCGAGCCGCTGCACCCGATGGCAAGCCCAAGGGCGCCGCCTGCGATCGACAGGCCGAAGCGCAGGCCGAAATCCGCGAAGCCTCTCCCGACGTGGCGGTGGGCGAAATGCGCGATCATCGGGCCCGTCCAGAGCGCCCCAACACCCACCCACGCGGCTTGGACACTCTCGGCACCCGCCCCGAGCGCGACGATCCCGAGCCCAGCGGCGTCGCCGAGCATGATCTGGTAGCCATACCAGCGTCGCTCGTCGTCCGCCCGAGGGCCGGTGCCGGACCACGGCGCGAGCGCCGGCCGCGACGGCGGCGGGTCCGCCGCAGCCGCGTGGGCCTCATCCCCGAGCACGAGGGCGGCGGAGACCGCGACGACCAGCACAACCCGCGCAGCGGTGTCCCCCATCGGGCTCACGCTACTCGCCGCTCACTCCCCTCGCAACCCGCGGGGAAATCGCCCAGCGGCGCCAGACGCTACTCTGAGCGCTGGGCGCGCTTGCGCGCTTGGCAGCGTGTTTGGAACAGCGCACAAAGTCTCATTTTGGCGGGCGGCTCTCTCGCCATCTCCGCACGAGCGCCACGAGGACGAGCCCGGTTCCCATCGTCGTCACGAACATCCCTCCCATCAGGACTCCAAGATCGCCGGAGCGGACGAGTACCCAACTCATCATTCCTATCCCCGCGAGCACCGCGCCCGTGACGACGTCCTTCGGGACTGGAGCGGAGGCTCTCGGCTCCGCGAGCTTCGCGCACTCCGCCTCCAACTGCTCGCGCCGCGCGTGGAGGCGCGCCGCGTCTCGGTCGTCGGCGGCGATCGCGTCGGCCACCTCGGAGCCGGCGCTCACCTCGGCGAGCTCGGCGACGAGCCGCTCGATGCGCGCGTCGGCCGCCGCTTCTTCGTCCCGATAGGCCATCAGTCCTCCGTGGGCTTCTCGATCGCGCCCCACGCCAGCAGGCCAACGCCGCCGAGCCCCATCAGCATGAGTCCCGCGTAGAGCTGCCGCACCTTATCGGCCAACGACAAGCTCCGATCGAGCGGCGGGGTGAGGCGCCCGAGGCAGTCGCCGCGAGCGTCGCTCGGGATCCAGCACGGCACGCGCGACGCCGGCTTCGGCATCGCCTCCGTGTGAAACGTCGCGCTCGGTCTCAGTGAAGGGATCGCGAAGTCCGGGTTGTCGCCGCCGTCGGCGATCGTGCATGCGGTCGCTTCCCACACGAGCGGCGTGTTCCAGAGGACGACCTGGAGCGCGAGGCCGACGACGAAGGTCGCAGCGCTGCCGAGCGCGCAGGCCAGGGCCGCTCGGTTCTTCACGCGGAGCGGCTCCTTCCGCGCGCGAGTGAGCTTCGCGACCCGTCGCTCGAGCTCCGCGAGCTGCTTGTTCAACACCGTGATTCGCTTCGCGGAGACCTCGCGCGCGTTCGGAGCGCGAGGGGCGCGGGCCCCATGGCCGGCGATCTCCGCCTCGAGTGAGGCGATCCGCGCGAGGCGCTCGGTGAGGCCGAGTGGATGGTCGGAACCGGACATGGCGCGTGAGTCTCCCTTGCGCGGGCGTGCCGGGCACGATCCTCGGATTCAGGGACGCGTCCTGCAAGAGTCGTTGTCGCGGCGCGACGGGAGTTTGTCAAACAGCCTGCCAGAGACCCCGGTCTTTGGCAGGCGCCTCGCGGGTCCCCTAACGCCCTCGCCCCCGCAGCGCCCTCGCCGTGGCGGTGCCCGCGCCGAGGAGCGTCGCCGGGGGCCCCTCGAACACCACCTGCCCCCCGCCCTCGCCCGCCTCCGGGCCGAGCTCGACCACCCAGTCGGCCGCGCGGATCACGTCGGGGTGGTGCTCGATCACGACCAGCGTGTCCCCGCGCTCGACCAGCGTGTCGAGGCTCGCCAGCAGGCGCGTGACGTCGCTCACGTGGAGGCCGGTGGTAGGCTCGTCGAGCACGTAGAGCGTGGGCGTGTGGCCCGCGCCCGCGGTGAGCTCGGCCGCGAGCTTGAGCCGCTGCGCCTCGCCGCCGGAGAGCGTGTTGGACCCCTGACCCACGCGCAGGTAGCCCACGCCGAGCGCGTCGAGCATCGCCAGCGGCCGCGCGATCTTCCGGAACGCGGAGAACTGCGCCGCGGCCTCCGCCGCGGAGAGCCGCAGCACGTCGCCCGCGGAGAGCTCCTTGTATTTTACATCGAGCGTCGCGGGCTCGAACCGGAGGCCCGCGCAGGTCTCGCAGGGGCTCACGACGTCGGGCAGGAACGACATCTCGTGCACGATCGCGCCCTGCCCCTCGCACGCGGGGCAGCGTCCCCCGGAGGCCGAGTTGAACGAGAACCGCCCCGCGGTGAAGCCGCGCGCCTTCGCCTCGGGCAGCGACGCGAAGAGGCGACGCACCTCGTCCCACACGCCGAGGAACGTGGCCGGCACCGAGCGCGGCGTGCGGCCGATCGGTGCCTGATCGACCGCCACGGCCCGCGTGATCCCGCCGAGGCCGAGGAGCTTGCCGTGGGCGCCCGGGGGCGGCGTCACGAGGCCCAGGGCGGCGCGCACCGCGGGGTAGAACACGCGCGAGACGAGCGTCGACTTGCCCGAGCCGCTCACGCCGGCGACGACCGTGAGGCGGCCATGCGGCACCCGCAGCGTCACGTCCTTCAGGTTGTGCTCGCGCGCGCCGCGGAGCTCGACGAAGGCGCGCGGGGCGGGCGCGGGGCGCGGCTCACGCCCACGCGAGAACGGCGCGCGCAGGGCGACCCCGGTAGGCGAGGCGGCCGACGCGAGCACGTCGCGCGCGCGGCCCGAGGCGACGACGCGGCCGCCGTGCTCGCCGCCGCCGGGGCCGAGGTCGACCACCCAGTCGGCCGCGCGGATCACGTCGGCGTCGTGCTCCACGACGAGCACGGTGGAGCCGGTGTCGACGAGCTTGCGCAGGTTCGTGAGGAGCTTCGCCGTGTCTCGCGGGTGGAGCCCGATCGTCGGCTCGTCGAGCACGTAGAGCGCCCCCGTGAGCCCGCTGCCGAGCTGCGCGGAGAGGCGCAGGCGCTGCATCTCGCCGCCCGAGAGGGTCGCGGCGGGCCGGCCGAGGGCCAGGTACCCGAGCCCCACCTCGGAGGCGAACCCGAGGCGCCGGAGCAGCTCGGCGCGCGAGGCCTCGCCGAGGGCCGCGCGCCGCCCCTCGAACGACCACGCCGACACGGCCGCGCGCGCCGCGTCGATGCTGCGCGCCGACAGCTCGGGGTACGTCTCGCCGAAGATGCGCACGCGCCGGGGCACCGGGGCGAGGCGCGTGCCCTCGCACGCCGGGCACGGCCTCGGTCGCGCCCCGGCGGAGGCCGCGAGCTCCACGGCGGCCGGGCCACCCTTGGCGCCGGTGCCCTCGCACGTGGGGCACTGGCCCTGCTGCGTGTTGAACGAGAACCACCGCGGATCGAGCTCGGGGACGCCCTCGCCGCAGGCCGGGCACGTGCGCCTCGTGGACAGGTGGGCTTCGTCCTTGCGTGGCTTGGCCGTGGGCTTCCCGGCCGCCACGCGGAGCGCGCCGTTGCCGAGCGAGAGCGCGCGGTCGAAGGCCTCGCGCGCGAAGGCGCCGGGCTTTCCGAAGTGCACGATGAGGTCGACGGTGTGCTCGCGCGCCTTGTCGAGCGCGGGCGGCGGGTCGGTCTCCACGATCGCGCCGTCGACGCGGGCGGCCATGATCCCCGCGCGGCGAGCCTGGACGAAGACCTCGCGGTGGAGGCCCTTGCGCGCCGCGACGGCCGGCGCGTACACCGTGACCTCGGGGCGCGGATCGGCCGCGAGCGCGGCGAGCAGCTCGTCGGCCGTGCGCACGTCGACGAGGGTGTCGCAGCGCGGGCAGTGCACGTCGCCCACCTTCGCGTAGAGGAGCCGCAGGTAGTGCGCGATCTCGGTCACCGTGGCGACCGTGGAGTTGGCGCCGCCCCGCGTCGTGCGCTGCTCGAGGGCGATCGACGGCGGCACCCCGAGCACCGCGTCCACGTCGGCGCGCGGGAGGGTCGGCAGGAACTGCCGCGCGTAGGGCGTCAGGGTCTCCATGAAGCGACGCTGCCCCTCGGCGAAGATCACGTCGAACGCGAGGGACGACTTGCCCGAGCCGCTCGGGCCGGTGACCACGGTGAGCGCGCCGTGCGGAATGGTGCAGGATACATCTTTCAGCGTGTGCTCGCGGGCAGAGACCACGGTGATGGCGCTCGGCGGGCGCGGGCGCTTCGGAGCCCCTCGGGCGGGGGCCTTGGCGGCGCGCGCGCCCTTCGCGGCGGCGGCCGCGGCCGCGGCCAGCGCGAGGCCGGTGCGGGTGGTGGTGCGCGCGAGCTCCTCGGGCGAGCCGGTGGCGACGACCTGGCCACCCTCCGGTCCGCCGCCGGGCCCGAGATCCACCACGTGGTCGCACGCCCGCACGAGATCGAGATCGTGCTCCACGACGACGACCGTGGCGCCCTCGTCGACCAGCGCGCGGAGCGCGCCGACCACGCGCCCCACGTCCTCGGCGTGCAGGCCGGCGCTCGGCTCGTCGACCACGTACAGCGTGCCCCGCTGGGGGCCGCCGAGCGCACGCGCGAGCTTCAGCCGCTGCGCCTCGCCGCCCGACAGCGTCGAGAGCGGCTGGCCGATCGGCACGTAGCCGAGGCCGACGCGCACGAGCGGCTCGAGCGCGCGCGCGATCACGTAGTCGCGCGCGCCCGGCTCGTCGGCCTGCTCGAGCAGCGCCTTGGCGTCGGCCACCGGCAGCGCGAGCAGCTCGGCGACGTTCACGCCGAGGTGGCGGACGGCGAGCACCTCGGGCTGAAACCGCTTGCCGCGGCACACCGGGCACAAGAGCGACACGTCGGCCAGGAACTGCATCTCGACGGTCTCGTAGCCCTCGCCCGAGCACGCCTCGCACCGGCCCTTGCCGGCCACGTTGAACGAGAAATGCGCCGCGGTGAGGCCGAGCCGGCGCGCCTCCGGCTCGGCCGCGAAGCGCTCGCGCACGCGGTCCCACGCCTTCGTGTAGGTGCCCGCGTTGCCCCGCGCGGTGCGCCCGAGGGGCGACTGGTCGACGAGCACCGCGCGCGTGAAGGCCTCGGCCCCGCGGAGCGCGGCGTGCTCGAGCGGGCGCGGCGCCTTCGTGTCCCCGCAGGCGCGCGCGACGGCGCGGTAGAGCACGTCCTCGGCGAGGGTCGACTTGCCCGAGCCGCTCGGCCCGGTGAGCGCCGTCATGAGCCCCAGCGGAATACGCAAGTCGAGGCCGCGGAGGTTGTGCGCGCGCACCCCGGTGAGCTCGAGGAAGCCGGCGGGCTTGTGCGGTGTGCGCGGCTTCGGGCGCGCGGCCCACGCCCGCCCCGTGGGCACGTCGAGGCGGCGCGCGAGCTCCGCCGGGGTGCCGTCGAAGAGCACCTCGCCCCCCTGGAGGCCGGCCCCCGGGCCGAGCTCGACCACGCGGTCGGCCGCGCGCACGGCGCCCGCGTCGTGCTCCACGAAGAGCACCGTGTTGCCGGCGTCGGCGAGCTTCCGCATCGCGCGCGCGAGCGGCGGCACGTCGAGGGCGTGGAGCCCCACGGTGGGCTCGTCGAGCACGAAGAGGGCGCCCGTGAGCGACGCGCCGAGGGCCGTCGTGAGCCCCGCCCGCTGCGCCTCGCCCCCCGAGAGGGTGCGCGCCTGGCGATCGAGCGCGAGGTAGCCGAGGCCCACGTCCTCCAGGTACCCGAGCCGCGACAGCAGCGCCTCGCGCACGCGCGCGCCCTGGGGCGTCACGGGCTGGTAAATCGCCAGCGCGGCGCGTAGCTCGGCCACGGTGAGCCTGTGGAGCTCGCCGATCGAGAGGCCCGCCACGCGGTAGGCGCGCGCCGTCGCGTTCAGCCGAGAGCCCTCGCACTCGCGGCACGCGACGTACTCGCGGTACCGCGCGAGGAAGACGCGCACGTGCATCTTGTACGTGCGCGTCTCGAGCCAGGTGAACCACCGCCGCACGCCCGGGAACTTGCCGTCGTCCCAGTGGCCCTCGCCCTCGACGATGAGCGCGCGCTGCGCGTCGGTCAGGGTGCCCCACGGCGCGTCGACCGGGATGCCGCGTCGCTTGCAGAATGCAAGCATCTCCTTGCGCTCCCAGTCGGCCGACTTGCCCGACCACGCCTTCACCGCGCCCTTGGCGATCGAGCGCGACGGATCGGGGAACACCTTGTCCCAGTCGACCTCGATCGTGCGGCCGAAGCCGCGGCACGCCGCGCAGGCGCCGAGCGGCGAGTTGTACGAGAACAGCGCGGGCCGCGCGGGCTCGAACGCGCGCGCGCAGCTCGGGCACACGAGGCCGCGGCCCACTTGCACGACCTTCGGCCCCGCGGCGGTCTCGGCCCGCACCTCGGCCCGCCCGGCGCCCCGCTCCCACGCGGCCTCGAGGGCCTGCTGCACGCGCCGCGTGTCCCGGCCGGTGAGCGTCACGCGGTCGGTCACCACCCCGACGCGCACGTCGCGCGCGGTGGCCTCCGAGGGGCGCACCTCGTCGAGATCGCGCACGACGCCCCCCACCACGAGCCGCCGGTAGCCGTCGGCGGTGAGCGCCTCGCGGAGCGCGAGGAAGGCCTCGGCGTCCGGGAGCACCACGGGGTAGCTCACGACCGCGCGCGCCCCCGGGTGCTCCTCGACGAGGCGCCCGGCGGTCTCGGCCGCGCGCGACGCCACGGCGAGCACGCCGCAGTCCGGGCACGCGGGCACGGCCTCGGCCCCGAACAGCGCCGCCACGTACGGCTCGAGGTCGGCGAGCGTGGTCGGCCCCGCGGCCTCGGGCGCGGTCGGAGCGC
>DAORJJ010000268.1:0-8975 GCA_035439005.1 Polyangiaceae bacterium
CTCAGCTACGGCGCTGGGGCCTCCGGCGTGCCACCGTGCGAAAGTAGGGCTAGGGATCCCCTGCATCGTCGGGTCGCTGAAAGGAGACAAGTCGGGCTACCTCTGCAGCGGCGAGCACGGCGCGATGCAGCTCCTCATCCCGTTCGCGGGGCCTATCACCTTCGCCAACTCCCACCCTCGCGACAGCGTGCTCAACCCCGGAGGGTCTCCACTCTCTGGCACCACGAGGGGCCTCCTCTACACGAGCTCGGCGCTCCAGATCGCGGGGGTCTCTTCGATGCTCCTCTCGCTCGCCTTCGGTCGAAGCGTGCCTGTTCGGCGCCCCGCCGCCGCGGCCGGACCGTCGCTCACCCTGGCGCCCCTGGAGGCGCCGGACGTCGCGGGGGCGACCGTAGGTCTCTCGCTCGGCGTGCGGCGCTGGTAGCCGCCCGGCCCGCCGGCGTCGACCCGCCGCCCTCCTCCGCGCTCCCCCTTGCGGTGGGAGGGGAAGCGAGGCACCGTGGCCTGTGTCAAAGGAGCGCGCCTCTGGCCGCCTCCTCGCCCTCCTCTCTCCTCTACCGGGTCACCTCGTCCAATGAAGCTCGAGATCGTCGGCCAGCCGCTCCCGAACATCCCCTGGCAACCCCGCGCCGCGGGCGACTCCGACCTGCTCTGGCGCTACGACGAGAACCCGGTCATCGGCCGGAGGCCCCTCCCGCACGTGACGGGCATCTACAACAGCGCGGTCGTGCCGTGGCGGGGCGAGTTCGTGGGCGTCTTTCGCACCGAGGGCATGGATCGCATCCCGCGGCTGCACCTCGGCCGCAGCCCCGACGGGCTCCACTTCACCTTCGAGCCCAAGCCCATCGACTTTCGGTGCGACGATCCCGAGATCGGCAAGCAGGAGTATGCCTACGATCCCCGGGTCACCGAGATCGACGGCGTGCACTACATCACCTGGTGCAACGGCTACCACGGCCCCACGATCGGCGTCGCCCGCACGACCGACTTCGTGAATTTCGAGCAGCTCGAGAACGCCTTCCTGCCGTACAACCGCAACGGCGTGCTGTTCCCCCGCAAGGTGAATGGCAAGTTTCTCATGCTCAGTCGCCCCTCCGACACGGGGCACACCCCGTTCGGCGACATCTTCACGAGCGAGAGCCCCGACCTCGTGCACTGGGGCAAGCACCGCCACGTCATCAGCAAGGGCTGGCCCTGGTTTCAGGGCACCAAGATCGGCGCCGGCCCCTCGCCGATCGAGACCAGCGAGGGCTGGCTGCTCATCTATCACGCGGTCACCACCACGTGTAACGGCTTCGTCTATTCGATAAGCGGCATGTTGCTCGATCTCGAGCAGCCCTGGAAGGTCATCGCCTCGGCCAGGCAGGCGCTGCTCTGCCCGGAGGCCCCGTACGAGGTCGCGGGCTTCGTGCCCGGCGTGTGCTTCCCGGTGGGCTGCCTGTGCGACAGCGAGACGGGTCGGCTGGCGATCTACTACGGGGCGGCCGATACGGTGTCGGCGGTGTGCTTCGGTCAGGTCGAGGAGATCGTGCGGTTCATCCAGGACCACCCGCTCGAGAGGTAGGTCCGACGTGCGCGCGCGCTCATGAAGTCGCCTCCGGCCGCTCCGCTGGTCCCTACTCAGGCCCCTCCCCAGGCCGCCCAGGCTCCCCTGCCCTTCCGCGAGATGCTCGCGTTCGGCTGCGGCGACTTTGCGTCGGTCCTCTACTGGCAGACGTTCATGCGCTACCTGCCCTATTACTACACCGACGTCTTCGGCATCACGGCCGGGTCGCTCGCCACGATGCTGCTCGTGAGCCGCATCTTCGACGGGGTCAACGATCCGATGCTCGGGATGTTGGCCGACCGCACCGAGTCGCGCTGGGGGAAGTTTCGGCCGTTCATCTTGTTCGGCTGCGTGCCGTTCGCGCTCTTCGGCGTGCTCACGTTCACGACCCCCGCCTTCGGCCCAGCCGGCAAGCTCGTCTGGGCCTACCTCACCTACAACGCGCTGATGGTGCTCTACACCACAGTGAACATTCCCTACACGGCGCTGATGGGGGTGATGACCAGCGATCCCGTCGAGCGCACCCGGCTCGCGTCGATCAAGTTCATCTTCGCCTTCTCCGCGGGGATGGTCATCTCGGCGGCGCTCCTGCCGATGGTGTCCGCGCTGGGCGGCGACAAGGCCCCGCAGCGCGGCTGGCAGCTCAGCTTCGTCGTCGTGGGGCTGGTCGCGGTCGGCTTCTTCCTCGTCACGGCCTTCGGCACCAAGGAGCGCATCCAGACGCCGCCCGAGGAGAACACCTCGGTGCTGCGCGATCTCAAGCACCTCGTGTCCAATCAGGCCTGGGTGCTGCTGCTCTGCACGACGCTCACCTGGATCCTCTTCGTCGCGCTCCGCAGCTCGGTCTCTACGCACTACTTCAAGTACTTCGTCTTCAACGGAGCGCCCGAGACGCCGCTGCCGTTCCTGGGCCACTCGTTCACGCTCGAGGGGCTCGTGTCGACGTTCAACACGCTCGGCCAGGCCGCCTCGGTGGCCGGGGTCGTCGTGGTCGGCCTAGTCGCGCCCAACCTCCCGAAGAGAGGGCTCTTCGTCGGGCTGTTCGCGCTGCAGATCGTCTCCACGGCCTCCTATTATTTCCTCAGGCCAGGCCAGCTCGGCGCCATCTTCGCGCTCGAGATCCTCGGCAATTTCCTGGGGGCGCCGCTGCCCGTGCTCATGTGGGCCATGTACGCCGACACGGCCGACTTCGGCGAGTGGAAGAGCGGCCGCCGCACCACCGCGCTCGTCTTCTCGGCCTCGACGATGAGCCAGAAGGTGGGGTGGGCGCTGGGCGCGTTCGTCGCCTTTCAGCTGCTGCAGCTCGTCGGGTTCGTCGCCAATGAGCACCCGAGCGAGGCCGTCAAGGGCAGCCTCGTCCGGCTGATGAGCCTCTATCCGGCGGCGCTCGGCGTGCTCTCGATCGTCGTCTTTTTGTTCTATCCGCTGAACGAGGCGCGGGTCGCCGAGATTCACGAAGAGCTGAAGCGGCGGCGCGCAGAGCCCGGCTGACGCCTCCGCTGGTCCTGGACGCACCAACGCGAAGCTCTGACCTGCCAGAAGACCATCGGCGCGGCCTCTCGGGCATGCGGTGGACGTGACGCGTCCAGAGCTTCGCCGCCTCGCGTGAGGCCTGCCAGACGACCGGTGGGTCCTCGAGGAGGCGCCCTCCGAACCGGCAGGCGGACCTCAGGCCCTCTCCGCCATGAGCTCCTTGGCCCGCGCCTCCACACGCGGGTCGAGGCCGGCCCCGCGGCTGAGGGCGCGCTCCAAGTGGCCTTCGCGGCGGCGGCGTCGCCCGCGGCGAGCTCGAGCTCGCCACGCGACGCGAGCAGCGTGGGGTCGTCGGGCAGCACGACGAGGCCGGCCTCGAGCACGCGCAGGCCTCTTCGAGGGGACCCCGACGAGCGGAGCTCGAAGGCCCGAAAGCCCAGAAACGACGTGAGCGGCTCGAACGAGCGGAGCGGGAGGCCGGTGAGCGGCGCCGCGAGGCGCGCGAGGGCGTCGGTGGAGAGAGGCGCGTCTTCCGTCGCGGCGAGGAGCGCGGCAACGCTCGCCTTGAGCTCCTCCAGGCACGCCGCCATCGCCTCGCGCGGCGAGGCCAGCGGGCTCTCGCGGCGCTTCATGGCCACGCGCTCGCCGTAGTGCACGAGGTCCGACCAGCGCCGCGCGGCGCTGACCGGGAGGCCAATCGCGAGCGCCGCGGCGATGGGCGGGAGCTCGCTCGCCTCGTACGGCACGAACGTCGCCGACGCGCGGTCGAGCCGGAAGTACCGCGCCTCGCGCGGGAAGAGGCACACCTCGAGCCTCGCCGTCCGATCGCCGACGCGCGTCGTCACGACGTGTCGACCGGGGCACACGCTGCGCAGCCCGTGGGGGCCGGCGCCGAGCAGCTCGGGCCGCTCGCGGTACCCGGCCTCGCCCGGCGCGGGGCTCGGTGGCTGGACGCCGCGCACGGGCACCGGCACGCCGTCGACCTCGCACGCGTCCCAGTCGTTGTGACCGAGGACGAGCACGCACTGGTCGTCCCCGGTGCACGCCGCCTCGAGCTCCTTCCAGTACGCTCGCTGAAGGATCTGCGCGGTCGACTCGGACGAGGGCAGGTACCCCGCGCTCGACTTCGAGGGGTTGTGCAGCAGGTTGTAGAAGATGTTGGCGAGGCCCTGAAGGAGGCGAAGGATGAGGCCAACGGGGATCAACATGGCGGCGCGAGTATGCACTCCGGCGAGGCGGCGCGCTGCCCATTCGCGGTCTCATTCATCAGCGCTCTGCTCATCGGGCTCGAGGCTCCCCATCGCGCTCTCGCCTCGAACTCCGTCTCGGGCGTCGTCATCCGCGCGCTTGATCGCGCGGGAGTCGTCGCACCGGCGCGCTCCACGATGGAGCCGACGCAGGCCTCCATGCTCACAGGCGAGGGTGCGAGCGGGGCGGGCGACGCCCAGTGGCCCGCGCGACCCCCCAACACCCACTCGGCCCGCTCAGGGGATTCCGAACCGCCAGCCCGAGCCGTCCGCTCGCTCGAAGATCGCCCATTTGAGGAGGAGTCCGAGCTCGACGAAGCCCGTCGATGCGCCTCCGCCGTAGAGCCGTCCTCCGCCGCCGTACAAGGACACGAGGCTCAGCGAGGCCAGCCCCCTCACGCGAAAGCCGCTCGCGTCGTTTGCAAAGTCGTGGACGAAACCCGCGTCCACACCGGCGATCCAGTAACCGACCTCGCCGCCGGCGCTGAGCCGACTGGACCGCCGCTCGAAGTCGCGGAGCATGTCGACGTACCCGCCGAACCAGAGGCCGTCGCGCCAGTGGACGACGCTGAGCTCCGCGCCGAGGAGCGCCCCCATCGGTCGGGCCCCGCCGCCCGCGGCCCCGACGTTCAAGCCAAAGGGCACCCGCGTGGTCTCGCTCGGTATCCAGGAGCCGCTCGCCCTAGCCTCTGAAGGCGCGAGGAGCGGAGCGGCGGCGCAAGCGAGGATGCCGAGCGCGCGCGCTCTCGCTCGCCAGAGAGCGAACCCGCACGTCGTGGAGGAGCCCATGGGAAGAGGCTCATGCCACGTGAAAGCAGGAGTGCGCAAACGTCTTCCGCGTGAGGTCCCCCGGCGCGGCACTGGAAGGGCGATCGGCAGGAGTCCGAGCGGGCTACCTGCGCGGCCCGCCGACCGATCGAGCGTAGCCGGGAGAGGTAAGCCTCAGCCCCGTGGGCAGCGAGCGCGTCGTTCCTGCCGCCAGGGCATACCGGTTTCGCACCGCCGCGCCGACCCTCGCGGTGGCCCAGCCTCAGGCCTCCCTGCCCCCTGCGCAGCGCACGCGGCTGATTCAGCTTGAGCACGCGCGTGAGACTCAGCGCGCGAGCGCGGCGCGGAGGGCCCGCTCGAGCTCTCGGGCGAGGGCGGCCTGGGTGTCGGCGTTCGGGTGGGAGTCGCACCCGACCGACTCGCCCTGCGGCGCGCCTTCGACGAACACCACCCGATCGTCGCCTGTCGCGCGGCGGACCCGCACGATCCGCTCGAGCGTGGCGCGCGCGTCCTCACGGAGCGCGCCCTTCAGCATGGGGGCGAGCACGACGAGGATGGGCGCGCCGGGAGCCACCGCTCGGACGCGGGCGAGGAGCCGCGCGTAGGCCTGCTCGAACGCCGCGTGGTCGATGGGGTCCGGCTTGCCGTCGTGGTCACCGTCGGCGAAGAAATCGTTGGCGCCCAGGTGGAGGACGACCGCGTGCGGCTTGGGCGCGGCCTCGAACGACCAGGGCGTGCCGCTGCCCTTCTTCACGGGCACGGCGAGCTCGAACAGCTCGGGCATCGTCGGCAGCCCGTCGACGTCGTAGTTGCGGTACACGCCCTTGCCCGACCAGCACACGGTGGTGACGTCGGCGTCGAGGGCGCGGCCGAGCAGCGCGCCGTAGGCCAAGCTGGCGCGCTCGGTCGCGTAGGTGAACGGGCAGCTCGCGTCGGCGCCGAGGACCCCGTACCCGCAGGTGATCGAGTCGCCGACGATCTCGATGCGCAGCGGTCTCGCGCGAGGCGGCGCGAGCGCGCCCCGCTGCACGTCGAACCCGAGGAACTGGTGGACGCCCGCGAAGGCCTCGGCGTCGCGCGTGACCGAGACGGTGTGCACGCGCGCGGGGTCGAGCCCACGCCCGAGCTCGTAGCGCTCGCGCGCCGCGCCGACCTCGAGCGTGAAGGGTGGCTGCTCGTCGATCCGCACGGTGTACGAAGTGGTCTCCTCGCGCAGCGTCACGCGCTTGCCGTCGATCGTCACGTCGTGCGGCTCGAGGGGCGCGGCGCGGAGGCGCATCGCGATCCCCGTCCCCGTGAAGCTCGCCTCGATGGTCGACGTGGACCACGCGAAGCGCGGCCCGGCGGGGTCCCGGAAGTCGAAGCGACCGACGAACCTCGGCGACGCGCTCGGCGCGCCCACCGAAGGCCCCGCGACGGGCTCGTGCCGGGCGCAGGCCGGCGCCACGGCCGCGACCGCCGTCGACAAAGACACGAGGCCGACGCGCGCGAGCAGGCCGACCAAGCGCCCAGGGGTCAACGGGCCGGACATCGCCAAAGCATACCCTCTTGGGGGCCCCGCGGCGCCTGAGCGTCGCCGCGCGCACCCTCATCGCGCGAAGAGAACCCGATCCAGCCGACGCCGATCGCGTCGCGCCTCCTGGAGCGTCCCACACGGCTTTTGGAAGATCCCCCACCACCCGTTGTTGGTCCGCCGAGCTCCGCCCTCGAACCCAAGCGGGACGAGCGTGGCGGAGAGGCGCTCGCTTGCCCGCGACGCCTCCCGTTTCGTCGGGCGCTCGGTGGCGTCGAGGGTCACGAGGAGCTCGAGGCGCTCGCCGTCCTCATCGACCGACGCCGAACAGAAGGCCTGCACGCGCCAGCCCTCGAGGCCGAGCATCGGTCGCGTCGAGGTGCGGCCCGCGAACGCGTGCATGGTGTTCCAGCCGGGGACGAGCGCGGCGCGCGTGAACGCCGCGTGCCGAAACGGGCGGCGGGCGGTCGCGCTCGCGAGCGCAGGCGTCCCCAGCTTGGGGCGTCGAGCGGGCGGCACGAGCAGCTCCGCGTGGTCGACCGAAACGCGCTGAATCCATGCGATCTCGGCGTCGAGGGCTCGCATGCCGGGAAGCTCACGCGAGGCGGATCCATCGGAAATATCGAATCCCGCCGTCCGCAGCGTGTCCAGCAACAGTGCGCTCGCCGTCGACGGCCGAGAGTTGATGAAGATGAGTTGACGGCACCGCCAGTCGAACACAAGCTCGAACTCGATCGACACTGTCGTCCGGAGGAGCCGGACTCGCCCGCGCCAGCCGAGCTGCGCGGTGGCAGGTGCCCACCCCTTGTCGCGCGTGCGGACCTCCTGCATCATTCGCCAGGGAAGAATCGCGGGGGCCTTGGTCGCGCGCACCATGGGATTGAGACACGCGCTGCGCGTCGAACGCAAGGCGCCCGGCGCCCATCCACTTCGACGGCGAGCCCGCGCCCGGCGCGGGGTGTCGCGGACACCGGGGAAGTCGTCCGCGACACCTGTCGAGGTCTTGATCAGCATCCGGGACGAACTCCGGTCGACCCGCACGGAGCTCCGCTCGACCCGCACGGAGCTGTCCGAGCGCATCGACGAGACGAACACGCGCCTGGCCATCCTCGAGCGCGTTCAGGTCCAGTCCGAGGTGCGACTCGCCACGGAGGTCGTCGCGCTCGCAGGCGTCATCCAGGATCTGCGTGACGATCTCCGCGCGGATCGCGCCCTGCGCCACCGCGTCGAGGATCTCGAGCAGAGGGTTACGAGGATCGAGGAGCACGCGCCGTCGTCCATGCCTTGACGCGCACTGCCCCCACGCCGCGTGCTTCTCCTTCTCGAGTCTCCACCTCGTAGGCAGCGTTTCGGACATGGCGAGGTCACCGACGCACGAGGCGACACCATGATCATCATCCTGGCAGGGGTCACTTCCCCAGCGCCCCACGAATCCCCGCCACCACCGCCGCGAGCTCGCTCTCGACGCGCCACGCCTCGACCCGAAGCGTGCGCACGCCGCGGGCGGCGAGCACCGCGTCGCGCTGCGCGTCGTACGCCCGGCGCCCTGCGTGCACCGGCCCGTCCACCTCGACCACGAGCCTCGCCGAGGGCGCGTAGAAGTCCGCGATGAACGGCCCGAGGACCACCTGACGACGAAAGCGCACACCGAGCTGCTCGCGCCGAAGGGCGCCCCACAAGAGCGCCTCGGTTGGCGTGGGCGCGCATCGCATGTCGCGCGCCCGCGGGCGCATGGTGGAGAAGGTGTACGCGGTGGTGACGAATCCGTAGCGCATGGGGACCTCGTGAGGCGGCGCGGAGGGCCGGCTTTGTGCCCCTCAGCGAAGGTTGCGTGACAGCGGCGCGTGCGAGGCTCGCGTAGCTCGTGGCCGCTGGCGCGGAACGTTCGCGTCGGCGCAGAGCCGGCCCTCCCGCCGCCGAGGGCGTCGTGCTGTCGGGGCGCGCCGTGACCTCGCCGCGGAGCGATCTCGCGAGTCGTCGATCGCCGCCTCACGTGTCGGGGCTTCGAGTCTTCGCGCCTCGGGTCGGCGAGGGCTCGCCGTGGGGCGTCCCGTCTCGCGTCTCGCGTCGCGTCGTGGCGCGTCGCGTCTCGCGTCTCGGGCGGCTCGTCGCGTGCCCCCCACCCGTCCCGCTGCGCGGGCCGGCCTCCCCCAAATCGGCCACCCAGGGCGGTGGCCTCAGGGGGAGGCACGAGACGGCGCACGCCCCCCTCTGGCTCCCGCGCGGCCCGCGCGACGCGCACGCGAACCGGCGCACGCCACGACGGCAACCCACGAGCCCCCCGCCCCTCTCCGCCTCCCCCTGAGGGCGCGCAGCGCCCGATTTGGGGGAGGCCGGCCCGGGGCACTCGCGAAGAATCACTCGCGACGATGGCATCCCCCGCCCCTCTCCGCCTCCCCCTGAGGGCGCGCAGCGCCCGATTTGGGGG
>DAORJJ010000269.1:0-8961 GCA_035439005.1 Polyangiaceae bacterium
GCCGCGGAGCTCGACCTGCTGGGGACCTGGGCCTCGTGGTACGAGGACGCGCTCGGGACCTTCCGTGATGTGGAGGTCGGCGGCCCCTCGACGCGCACGACGCGCGCGGCGCGCTCGAACGCCAGCGCGTGCGCGGCGCGGTCGCCCGCGATCACCGCCAGCTCGGCCGCGCGATCGCTCTCCCCCGCGTGTCCCCAGTGCTCGGCGAGCTGCTCGGGATCGGCCCCGCCGCGCCCCTCGAGCGCGGTCGCGACCCGGCGGTGCAGCTCGCGCCTGCGGCTCGGGTCGAGGGCCGCGAGCACGGTCTCGCGCACGCGGTCGTGGTAGGTCTCCACCGTGTCCGCGTCGGAGAGGCCGCGCGCCCGGACGAGGCGCTGAGAGCGCAGCATCGCCAGCGCGTCACGCGGCTCGGCGCTCTCGGCCGCGTGCGCGACGAGGTGCTGCGCGACAGGGCCGCCGGCGATCGCGACCACCTCGAGCAGCCGCTGCGCGCCCTCCTCGAGACCGCGGATGCGCTCCTCGAGGAGCCGCGTGAGGGTCACGTCCTCGCGCCCTCCGCGGAGCGCCGCGTGCGCCAGCTCCCACACGTAGAACGGGCTCCCGTCGGACTCCCCGGCGATCGACGCGGCGAGGTCGTCGAGCTCGGCGAGGGGGCGGCCGGCGGTGGACAGCGCGGTGAGCGCGAGCTCGAAGGCCTCGACCTGCGTGAGGGCGCCGAGCGAGACGTGCCTCGTGTCGCGCCACACGCTGTGCTCGCGCGCCTCGGTGAGCAGCGCAGTCACGCACGGGCTCCTCGCCGCCTCCTCGCTGCGGTAGCTCCCGACGAGCAGCAGCCGAGGCGCGTCCGGCGGGCGCTGCAGCTCGATGAGCACGCGCGCGCCGTCGAGATCGCCCCACTGCAGATCGTCGACCGCGAGGACGAGCGTGTGCCTCCGCCCGAGCGCCGCGAGCAGCCGCTTCAGCGCCAAGAACCCGCGCCGCCGCAGCTCTTGGTCGTCTTGCACGACGGGCGCGTCGATCGCCGAGTCGGCGATGGCCGGCACGCGGAGCAGCGCCGGGAACACGCGCGCCAGCGAGGCCGCGTCGGGCGGGAGCAGCGCCGCGCGCTCGTCGCGATCGAGCGAGGTGAGGTGCTGGGCCAGCGCGTCGACGAGCCCGTCGACGGTCTTGTACGGCACGGTCTCGCGCTCGAAGCAGCGGCCGCGCAGCACGAGGACGTCGCCGGCGCCCCGGAGGTCGTCGAGCACGCGCTCGACGAGCGCCGTCTTGCCCATGCCGGACTGGCCCGCCACGTGGACGGTCACCGAGCGCCCCGCGCGGACGTCGTCGACCGCGTCCGCCAGCGCGCGGCACTCGGCCTCGCGCCCCACGAAGGCGTCGAGCGAGTCGCCAAGCCGCGGGGCCGGCGCGTCGACCCCGAGCGCCGCGAGCACCTCGGCCTCGGTCGGGCGCGCCTCGGGTCGCCGCGCGAGCAGGCGCGCCGCGAGGTCCGCGAGGTCCGGGGGCGCGTCCGGCGCGAGCGCGAGCGGGTGCGCCGGATCCTCGGCGAGCTTCCGACGCAGGAGCTCCCCGAGGGCGCCGTCGTGCGGGCACCGCCCCGTCAGCGCCTCGTAGAGCATCACGCCGAAGCTGTACCAGTCGGACGCGGGCGAGGGCCGGGCGCCGGTGACCTGCTCGGGCGCCATGTACGCGGCCGTCCCGATGAGCGGCTCGCTCTCCGTGTCCTCGCGCCGCCGGCTGCGCACGAGGCCGAAGTCGAGGATCACGAGCCGCCCGTCGTCGTGCACCATCACGTTGGAGGGCTTGAGGTCGCGGTGCACTTTCCCGGCGCGGTGGAGCGCCGAGAGGCCGAGCGCGAGCTGCCCGAGGGCGTGCCGGAGGCGAGTCACGTCGACCGCGCCCCCGGCGCGGGCCTCGGAGCGCGCCGGCGCCTCGGGGTCTACGCGCAGCGCCTGCGAGAGGCTGACCGTGGCTTCCTCGCCGCCGAGCCCGCGCTGCACGTACGCGAGGAAGTCGACGCCGAGCACGAGCTCCATCGTGAAGAACGGCTCGCCGTCGTCCGCGGTGAGCAGCTCGTGGAGCCGCACGAGGTTCGGGTGGACCACGTCGGCGAGTGAGCGAAACTCTCGTTTTAATTGATGAATCTCGAGAGGTCCCACGCGCGCGAGGCGCTTCAGGGCGACGCGCTTGCCCTGCTCCCTGTCGAGCGCCTCGTACACGACGCCCATGCCCCCCGCCCCGAGGCGCGGCCCGATCTCGAAGCGGGGCTCGGTCGCCATGCCCCGAAGGTACCTAGGGTCCGCGGCGGGCGGGCAAAGATCCGCTCGGGCGCACTTGGCGCGCTCGCTGCGTCGGGCGCACGACGTGCGCGTCGCGGTCCGCGGTCATGACGGATGTCAATTGCCGAGGGGCGCCAAATGGCGGGGGCGCGGCGAGGTCTTAGGGTGACGTTGCCCTACTAGAGAAAGGTCCCCATGCTCTCCCGCTCCAAGGTCGCCGCCGTTTCGACTGCGCTCCTCCTCGTCTCGTGCACCTCCGCGAACACGCCGAGTGACGCGGGCCCCGCCGACGCGGCCTCGCCGATCCAGTGCGGCGCGGCGCCGCATGTCAAAGTGGACGGCACAGTCGAGGAGTTCCAGGTCGGCCCGTATCGGAAGAAGGAGGGGGCGAAGATCGCGTCGTCGGCACCACGGACTCGGAGGGGAAGGCGACGTTCTACGTGAGCAAGGGGAAGCCCTTCTACGCGCTCTTCGACCACCCCGACGACATCCCGATGATGTTCCCCGAGTGGGTGCTCGAGGCCGACTTCGTCGGGACGACCGCCGTGATCCCCACCTCCTATCAGAGCTCGCTCGCCCCGGACTTCGCGGCGGACAAGACGTTGATCGCGATCGCCATTCAAGGGCCCGACCTCTCCAAGGACGCTGGCCCCTCGGAGCCCTGCAAGAGCGCGGCCGGGGTGAAGATCACGATCCCCGGTCACCCGGAGGCGAAGGTGATCTACTACTCGGCGGACACCCTCCCGAAGCCCGACGCGACCCTCACCGAGTCGACCGCAGGCGGCGTCGCGGTGGTCACGGGCCTCGCCGACGGGGCGGTCGTCGAGGTCGCGGCCACGAAGGCCGGGTGCACGGTGACCGGCAAGCACGACGGGTTCACGGGCCGGGCCGCCGTCAAGACGGGGCGCTACGTCGCCTACGTCCTCGCGCTTGGGAAGTAGTGCGCCTCGCGCGGCGCGGCCCCGTCGCGCGGGCGCCGCGCGTGCTGCGCGACGCGCGAGCCAGGGACCCGAAGCCGCGCCTCGCGCGTACCGTCCAGATGCCGCTCCCTCGCCTCGCGCCTCGCTGCGCCTCGCTCGTGGTCGCGCTCGCCGCCTGCGGGTCGCCCGCGGCTCCCCCGCGGGTCGCCGCGCCCGCCGCGGTTGCGCCGCGCCCGCTCTCGGGGGCGCCAAAACCGGGCGGCGTCGCGTTCGAGCGCTTCGACAAATCGGCGTTCGAGCGCGCGGCGCGCGAGGACAAGATCGTGCTCCTCGACGGCGCCGCGGAGTGGTGCCACTGGTGCCACGTGATGGACGCGGAGACCTACCACGACCCGCGCGTGGTGGCCGCGCTCGCCAAGGGCTTCGTCGTCACGCGCGTCGACATCGACGAGCGCCCGGACGTGCAGGAGCGCTACGCCGACTACGGCTGGCCGGCCACGATCCTCTTCGCGAAGGACGGGACCGAGCTCGCCGCTTACAAGGGCTTCTTGTCGCCCGAGCGGCTGCTTGAGGTGCTCGACGCGGCGGCTCGTCCCGGCTCCGCGAGCGCCCCCGCGCAGAGCAAAGTGGCCGCCCCGCGCGGCGGGCGAGGCGCGCTCACTGCGGCCGATCTCGCGCGCGAAGAGCGCACGATCGCGGCGCGCCTCGACGCCTTCTACGACGAGCGCGAGGGCGGCTACGGGACGTTCCAGAAGGCGCCGCTCGGGTGGAACAACGCGTGGCTCTTGCGCGGCGCGCGCGCCGGTGACGCCCGCGCCCGGGCCCGCGCGATCACCACGCTCGAGAAGCAGTCCGCGCTCCTCGATCCGGTCTGGGGCGGCGTCTACCAGTACTCGGACGGCGCCACGTGGGAGCACCCCCACTACGAGAAGCTGATGACGTTCCAGGCGCCGGCGCTCGAGAACTACGCCGAGGCCTACGCGCTCACGCGCGATCCGAAGATGCTCGCGCGCGCCCGCCTCGAGCGGCGCTACATGAGCGAAATCCTGAGAAGGGACGGGGTCTTCGGCGCCACCCAGGACGCCGACCTGAACGCGCACGAGCCGGGCAAGCCCTACCTCACCGGCCACGAGTACTACGCGCTCGGCGAGGCGGGGCGCCGCGCGGCCGGCCTGCCGCGCGTCGAGCGGCGCGCGTACGCCAAGGAGAACGGGCTCGCGATCGCGGCCTACGTGACCTTTGCGGAGGCGACGGGGGACGTCACGGCGACCGCGGAGGCGCTCGACACCGCGCGGCGGATCCTGGCCTCCCACCGGCTCCCCGAGGGCGGCTTCTCGCACGAGGCGCGCGCGCCGGGCTCGGGGCCAGCGACGATCTACCTCGCCGACAACGCGCTCTTCGGGCTCGCGCTCGTGCGCCTCTACGAGGCGACCCACGAGCGGTCCTTGCTCGAGGCGGCGAGCTCCGCTGCGGCGCGCCTCCTCGCCGACACGTGGGACGAGGCGAACGGCGGCTTCTACGCGTCGTCGCGCGATCCGCACGCGGTGGGGGTCTTTCAGCGGCGACGCATGCCGCTCGACGAGAACGCGTTCGCGGTCCGCTTCCTCGTGCGCCTCGCGCGCGTCACGCGAGACCCCGCGCTCGCGGAGATCGTGGGCCGCGCCCTCTTCGCCACGTTGACGCCCGAGAACCTGGACGACCGCGGGCGCATGCTCGGAGAGGTCCTCCTCGCCGTGGCCGAGGCGCGAGAGCTCCTCGCCGCGCCGCCCGCTCGTTGATGGATGACGGACGGACCACTCGCGATTGGCTTCGCCGGATCGGGCGAATCGGGCGAATCGGGCGAACGGTTGACGGAGCCACAACCGCGATCCATGCCGAGGGCGCTGCTGCGGAGAGGTGCCCACCTCTTCGAAGTTCATTATCGCGGGCCCGGCTGCTCCTCCTTCGCACGCGAAGGGTGGATATCGCAGCGAGGGCAGCCCGCGCGCCTTCTACGAAGGCCCTTGAAAGCAGTGTCACATGGGCATTTTCGAGTTTCTGCGTCCCACCGAGGACGCGTCGTGTCTCCGCGTCGAGAACCCGCTCGGGCTCGACGTCCGCCTCTTCGCGAACCCCGACGTCCCGTTCGAGCGCGAGGCGTTCGAGCAGCTCTTCGAGTTCCTCGACGTCCTCGAGAGGGCTACCGAGGGCGACGGCGTCGCCAGCCCGCGACCACGAGGCCGAGGACGATGCCCGCGACCCCTCCGGGCGCCGCGGCGCCCGGCGCGGCAACCGCACACCCACCCTCGGGGGTCGGCTTCACGCACCGACCGTTCGAGTCGCAGATCGTGGGAGCCACGCAATCGTTGACTGACACGCAGGACTTGCCGCAGGCACCGCTCCCGGAACACTTGTAGGGTGCACACTCCGCGCGCGCGCCGAGGGCGTCCTTCGAGGTGTGGTCGTCCACGCACGTGGCGGCGGGACCGCAGAAGACGTCCCCGCGCTGCAGGCCGTCCTTGGCGGTGCCGCAGATCCCGTCGTCGACGCCGGAGCTCTTGACCGCGGCGGCGCACGCTTGGCACGTGCCGTTGCACGCCGTGTCGCAGCACACGCCGTCCACGCAGAAGCCGGTCGCGCACGCCCGGCAGCTCTCCCCGGCAGCGCAGGCGCACGCTGCGCCCGAGGCCCGCCCAGCAACGCACGCGCCCGCCGCGCAAAAGAAGCCCTTGGCGCACGCCGCGTCGGCGGCGCAGGACGACGGGCATGCCGCCGCCACGCCGTCGCACAGGTACGCGCAGGACCCCGACGGTGGAGTGCCCTGCACCGCCACCCCACAGACGCCCGGCGCCGCGGCCCGATCGCATCGGTCGCACGCCCCGTCGCACGCGACGTCGCAGCAGACGCCGTCCACGCAGAAGCCGGTCGCGCAGGCCGCGTTGGAGGTGCACGCCTCGCCCCCGGTGCCACGGAGCAGCTCCGCCGCGGCCAGGTTGGTGATACCGCCGCCCGCGATCAGCACCAGGCCCTGGGGCAGCAGGCTCGCGGTGTGCGCGGTGTGCGCGTCGGCCATCGCGGGGACGCTCGTGAAGACTCCGCCCGTAGCGAGGGGGTCGAAGACCTCGGCCCCGCTGAGGTACAGCGAGTTGCCTCGATAGCCGCCCGCGATGAGGACCTTGCCCGTGGGCAGCACGGTCGCCGTGTGGCCGTTGCGGGCGCTGGTCATGCGCCCCGTGGGGCTGAATCCGCCACCGACCGGGTCGAAGAGCTCGGCCGTCGCCTCCAACGTCGATGCCGACGACAAGCCACCGGCCACGAGCACGCGGCCCGACGGGAGCAACGTCGCGGTGTGTAGCGCGTGCCCAACGGCCATCGACCCCGCGGCGCTGAAGGCGCCCGCGCCACCTTCCGCCGCCGGGTCGTAGAGCTCCGCGACCAGCGGGTACACCCCCTCGGCGGAGCCGCCGGTGATGAGGACCTTGCCCGTCGTCAGGGTCGTGGCGCGGTGGAAGTTGCGCGCTGCGGCCATGGTCGCCGTGTAGCTGAACGCGCCCCTCCCCCCGTCGCCGGCGGGATCGTAGAGGTCGGCGCCTGAGCGAACGTTCCCCGGGAACGTCGAGCCGCCCGTGATGAGCACCTTGCCCGACGGGAGGACCGCCTCGGCGTGGCGGTACCGGGGTGTCTCCATTCGCCCCGTCGCGCCGAAGGTGCCGAGCGCCGGATCGTAGAGCTCGGCGCTCGAGAGGTACGTCGGGAGCGCGGGGGGCGCCGTGCGGAAGCCGCCAACGACGAGGACCTTGCCCGACGGAAGCGTCGAGGCGGTGTGGTCGGACCGCCCCTCGAGCGGAGCGCCCGTCGCGGCAAAAGTGCCGGCCACGCCCCCCGCGAGGTCATAGAGCTCCGCGCTCGCGAGGCCAAACACGCCGCCACCGGCCCCGCCGACGACGAGCACCCGCCCCGACGCGAGCACGCTCGCGGTGTGCGCACTGCGGCCGGTGGCCATCGAGCCCGTCGCGCTCCACACCGGATCGACGACGGCGGGATAGGCGACGCCCCCGCCCCACGTGACGCGCACGCTGCAGCGCGACGCGCCGGGGCGGACCACCGGGCGGCCCCAGGGGCCAACGGGGCTCGTGTCGTACGCGCAGCCGCTCACCGCGAGCGTCGCCTCGTGGCGCTCACCGTGGGCGTCCACGAGGTAGGGGGGCGCGACGCGGAGCGCGGGCGCGCCCGCCGCGTCGAGGAACTCGAGCGTGTTGCTCACGAGGCGGAGCCCCGGGACGCGGGCGACCCCCACCGAGTAGCGGAGCTCCTCGACAGCGGGTCGGCTCTCGAAGACGGCGAAGTCCTCCGTGCCCTCCGCGCTCACGTGGTGCACGAGGTCGGCGCCGTCGAGCGCTCCGCGGTAGACCGCGACGTCGCCTGTCACCTCAATGGGTGCATCATGCACCCGTTCCAAGGCGAAGCTGAGCGCGACGTGCGAGGTCTCGTCCTCCAGGAGCACCTCCTCCGACGCTCGGAGGGGCAGCGCGACGCTCGCCGCGCGAGGGACCCGCGCGCGCGCCTCGGCGGAGACGACCGCGCGCGCGTGGAGCGCGTCAGACCCGCTGGCGACCTCGAAGCGGTCCACGGCGACGCGCCGGGGCGCGGGGTCCGGCATCGCGACCTGCCCAAGACGAGGGCTCGCTGAGCGACGGGCGAGAGGGAGCCGGGCGCCCAGCTCCGCGAGCCGACGGGCGGCCGCGGCCGACTGGGGCAGGATGGCGGCGGTCACGTGGGGCGACCCGGCGTCGCCCTCGGCGGACGCGACCGGCGAAGCGTCGCCGCAGCTCGGGATGACGCACCCGATGCCAAATAGAACGGAGACCCCGACGCCTCGACGAAACTTCATGCTCTCTCTCCCAGCGCCACGAAGGCCAGTCGCCACGTTAGTCCATCATGACGGGCGACGCGCAGGCCGCGCGAGCGCCGAGAGCGCAGGGCTTGTCCGGCGAACAGGCGCCGTCCTTCTTCATCACGCCGTCGCGACACGTGAAGACCGCCTTCCCGTCGGCGGCGCACGCGCTGCTCCCATGGAAGCACGGATCTCCCTCCTCGGCGGCGCTGGCGTCGCACGCGACGGTGTCCAAGGGCGCACACCCCGCGGGGCCCCGGCAGCGCCCCGTGACGACGAGCTTGCCTCCTTGGCAAGTGAGCCAGTCCTTCTTGTCGGAGGAGCACCAGTCGCCCTCGACGCTGCACTTGGAGCCGGCCTTCAGGGCCTTGTCGCAGACCAGGGTCCCGCTCGGCTCCGCGAAGCACCGGAGCGGGCCGTCGCACTCCTCGCGCTGAAGCTTCCCGCCCACGCACCGGACGCGAGCCCCGCCGTCGGGCGAGCAGGCCATCGGGTGCGCCGGGTCGTCTGAGCACGCATCGCCGGTCGCGTTGTCGCGGGTGTCCCACGTGCGCGAGGCCTTGTTGCACCCGCCCGCACCAGCCTCCCGTCCACGCAGAGGAGCGGGCCCGCCGGATCGTCGCAGACGGCGCCCCCCTTGCACGCGTCGCCGGGCTTGGCGCGGCACGCGAGGGTGGCCACCGCGAGGACGACGGCCCACACGAGCGCGAGGGCGCGGTGCGAAGGACGTCGCGGGCCCCGCACATCACGACGGTGTGGATCGTGGAACATGGCGCTCTCCGTCGGCGTGCTGCCCGCCGCGACGCGCTTGCCCTGCTCGTGTTGCTCCCGGTCGAGCGCCTCGTACACGACGCCCATGCCCCCCATCCCCCAAAACACAACCCAATCT
>DAORJJ010000270.1:0-8939 GCA_035439005.1 Polyangiaceae bacterium
CTCGGGGGTGTGGGCCTCGCCCGCCCGAGGCGGCGCCGCGCCCGCGGCCTCGTCGCACGCCCCGAGGAGCGAGAGCACGAGCGGGAGGAGGGCGGCGCGGAGGTCCATGGCGAGTCGTCGCGGGCAGCCCCCCGAGTGTGACCGCTCTCGAGCGCGCGAGCACGCGCCGCGCGGCCCGCGACCTCGCGGGCGCGATCAGCGGGCGCGCGTCAGCTCATGGCCGGGGGCTCAGTGGCCGTGCGGGTCCATGCCCGGCGGCATCCCCATGCCTGGCGGCATCCCCATGCCCGGCGGCATGCCCATGCCCGGCGGCATTCCGCCCGGGGCGGGCGCACCGGCGTCGCCCTGCTTCTGGAACTTCGCGAGCTCCGGGGTCGCCCACTCGGCCACCGAGTGCCCCACCACGTAGATCACGTCGGAGGTGGCCTTCTTGGCGTAGTGCTTCTTCTCTTTCTCTTCCTTGCCGACGACGAGGGTGTACTTCCCGGCGTTGTCCTTCAGAGAGAGGGTGATGGTGCCGCCCTCCTTCTCGGGCGCGTCGAGGCCGGTGTCGGCCGGGCCCTTGCCGTCGCCGAAGTCGTCGGCCGCGAGGTTCTTGAAGGTGCGGAGGAGGTCGGTCACCTTCGCGTCGTCGAACTTGGGGATCGGCTTCGCGGGGTCGGCGGGCTTGGCCTTGAACGTGCCCGCCCACTTGTCCCCCTTCGTGAACGAGAACTCGCCGGTCTTGCCCACGATGGACACCTGCGTGACGTTCGCGTCGTCGAACTTGAAGATCTCGGCGTCACGCCAGCTCTTCACCTCGCGCGCGTACACGTAGCTCGTGTAGCCGGTGCCGGCGAACACGCCGGGCTTGCCGTCGATCATGATGAGCTGGCCGCGACCGCCGGACTTGCCGAAGCTCGCGTCGAGCTTCTTCTCGCTGCCCTTCCAGGCGACGACGTGGACGACCTTCTCGGCGTCGAACTCGTAGTCCTTCTTCTGCTCCTCGGTGACGGCGGAGTTGACCTGCTCTTTGAGCTTCAGCTCCTTCATGTTGTCGAGGAGCGCCTTCACCGACTGCTGGTTGGCGTCGGCCTTCACCGGCTCGGAGATGACCCACTTGTCGCCCTTCTTCTCGAGGACGACCTTGCCCTTGTTGCCGTTGGTGATCTCGAGCTTGTCGGCGTCTTCCGGCGCCTTCAGCTCGGGGAGCGCCTCGGCGGCCGTCGTCGTGGCTTTCCCTACTTGCGAGTCCTTCTTGACCTGCTGGTAGGCGAGGCCTCCGAGCACCGCCAGCACGACGACACCAAGGATGAGCTTCTTCTGCGTATCCATCGTTCAATACCCTTTTACCCAGCGGGGCCACCGGCGTGGCGGGCCGCTGAAAGACCAACGTGAAGGACGACGCCTTCGGCGCGGAGGGGCGGGCCTCCCGCGGGGAGAGGCCCGGTCCTCGCTACGCGAGCGAGGCGCCCGCGCGGGCGGCGTCACGCCGCATGCGCCGGAACACGCCGATGAAGGCGAAGAGGATGGGGAGGATGAGGACGAGGGTGGCCTCGATCCAGTGCTGCTGCTTCTTGCGCGCCGACTTCATGTCTTCCTCGCGCTTCTTGATTTGCTCGTCCGACTCGTCCTCGAACTTGGGCTTCGAGACGTCGCCGTACACGAGGTTCGGCTCGGAGAGGATCTTCGCGGACACGGCGAGGAGATCGGTGTCGCCCGTCATCCAGTCGAGGGTGTTCTTGAACGCCAGGATGGTGTTCGTGAGCGCCTGCTGGGCGTAGGGGCCCGCGACCTGGAGGAGCTGCTCGTCGCCGCCGCCGCCGGGCATCATCATGCCCATCTGGCCCATGTCGGGGCCGTTTCCAGAGCGGGCGAACGGGTTCGTGAGGAAGTGCGACGACGCGATCACGAGCACGCGCGCGGGCTTCTCGCTCTTCTCGGGCACCGTGACGCCGTCGCCCGAGGGGAACGCGGTCTTGAGGGTGCCCTCGACCGTGGCCGCGAGGTTCTGCTGCGCGAACTCACCCTTGGGCTTCCAGGCGCGGAAGGGCTTGAGGTCGACGCTGTCGGTGGTCTCGCGGAGGGTGCGCGGGGTGGAGCGCGCCACCACGCGGAACTTCTCGGGGGCCACGTCGGGCTGCTTGTCCTTGTGGAGGACGATCGAGGACGAGAACGGGAAGGCGAGCGCCGGGATGCGGAAGAAGCCCGCGAAGCTCGTGTCGAGCAGCTGCTCGTCGCCGGTGAACGCCGGGTTGTCCTGCACGTCGAGGAACTGCGGGAAGCGCATGCTCGCGAGCCCGCCCTGGGTCATGATGCCGACGCGGAACGGCCGACCGAAGTCGAGCACGGCGTCCTTGCGGAGCTCGATGCCGTAGCCGTCGAGGAGCTTCTCGAGGCCGTGGGTCGAGAGCGTCGCCTGCATCTGGGCGTCGCTCGCCTTCACGTTGACCGCGCTCGCGATGACGACCAGGGTCTTGCCCTTCATCACGAACTGGTTGACGCGCTTGAGCTCCTTCTCGTTGTAGTCCTTGTTGGGCTGCGTGATGATCAGGCCGTCGAGCGAGTCGTCGACCTCCGACGCGCCGTCCTTCAGGTCCACGTCGATGAACTGGTAGAACGGGAAGTTCTGCAGCACGATCTGCTGGAGGTTCGGCTTGCCCATGTTCGCCGGCACGAGGTTCGTGTCGGTGAGCTTGAACTCGTCCTTGCCCGACACGACGCCGATCTTGTGCTTGATGCCGTCACCCTTGTCGCGAACCTCGCGGATCTTGTTGGTGATCCAGAACTCGAGGCCCTCCGACCGATCGGGCGGCAGGAACTTGATGGCGTCCTTCTCGGAGCCGTACTTGAAGACGATGCCCATGAAGCCCTGCGTGACCGACGCCTTCTCCTGGTCGTCGGTCGCCTCGCCGAACGGCTGCTCCACGAGGCCGGCGTCCTTCGCCGCCTTCTTCTGCTCCTCGTCTTTGGCCTCGATGAGGTTGAAGTCGAACTTCCCGCCGCTCGCGGCCTTGTACTCCCCGAGGAGGTCGCGGAGATCGCGCACGAAGGCGTCGAGCTTGGGCAAGCCCTTCGTCACGTACACGTCGCACTTCATCTCCTGCTTCATGCTGCGGAGGAGGTTTCCGCTGCCCTTCGAGAGGGTGAAGCGCTCGTTCTTGGTGACGTCGATTCGCTTGTAGCCGCCGACGGCGGACAAGACGTTCACGGCGACCAGGATGGCCGCGATGACGAGGATGAGCGCGCCGGCTTCCGTCGCTGCTTTGGTTTTGCGTTCCATGGCTGTTTCGGACCTTACTTATTCAGCGCTCAGCGCCACCGCCGGCCCTCGAGCTGCCGGAAGGATTCGAGCAAACACAGCACCGTCACCGACACGAAGTAGACGACCGCGCGGGTGTCGATGAGCCCTCGCGAGAACGGCTCGTACCGGGTCTGGAAGCTGAAGAACGAGATGACCTCGCCGGGCCAGCCCTTCACGAACTGCACGAGCGAGCCCACGAAGAACAGGATGAGGAGCGTCGACGCCGTCGCGAAGTAGCTCACGATCTGGCTCTCGGTCATGCCGGAGTAGAGCATCCCGATGGCGATGCCGGCGGCGCCCATGAGGAACAGGCCGAACATCGAAGACCAGAACGGACCCCAGTCGAACGCGCCCATGTTCCAGGGGAACTTGAACATGGCGATGGGGTAAATCGCCAAGAGGGCGATCTGCACGACGAGGACGCCCAAGGCGCCCAGGTACTTGCCGAGCACGACCTCGCTGTCGCGGACGGGCAGCGTGATGAGCAGCTCGATCGTGCCGAGGCGCTTCTCCTCGCTCATCGCGCGCATCGTGAAGAGCGGAATCGTGAGGAAGCAGATCCACGCCGGCACGAAGTCGAACATGCGGCTCATCGACGCGCGGTCGACCTGCCAGATGCCGCCTTGGTAGAAGAAGAAGTAGAGCCCGAAGAGGACCATGCTCGCGCTGATGACGATGTAGGCGAGGGCGGAGTTGAAATACCCCGCGAACTCGCGCTTCGTGATGGTCCAGAGGTTGCGCGCGAACGACGCGGAGACCTTGGGGGCCTCCCTCGCGGCCATGGGCGGCGCCTTGGCGGGCTTCTCGTCGGCGTCGGCCGAGTCGTCGCTCTCCTCCTCGTCGCCCTCGTCGCCGTCGTCGTCACCTTCGGAGGTGGTGTCCTCGTCCTCGTCGTCGCCCTCTTCCGCGAGCTTCTTCTTCTTCTCGTCTTCTTCTTTTTTGGCTTTGTCGCTCATGGCTCAGGCCTCGTCCTCGTCGTCGTCTTCGTCGTCGTCTTCGTCGTCCTCGTCCTCGTCTTTGACGGGCGGGGGCTCGCCCTTTCCGACGTGGCGATTCCTTCGCTCCTCACCGATGGTGAGGTGGCGGAAGACGTCTTCGAGAGTCTGGGTGTCGCGGTGGAGCTCGAGGAGCACCCACCCCTTGTCGGCGATCGCGCGGAAGATGGCCGCGCGGAGATCGGTGTCACGGTCGCTCGTGAGCTCGAACGCGTGCGCGCGCTCGTCCGTGGGCAGCTCGTTCACTCGGGCGGCGCCCTTGATGGTGGCGAGCAGGTCGGAGACCTCTTTGGCGCGCGGGGGGGCGCCGGTGCCGCGGTAGGGCGAGTCGCCGCCCGACTCCTGCACCTCGACCACGTAGCGGACGCGGCCGCTCTTGCCCTTGATCTCGTCGAGCGAGCCGTCGGCGACGACGCGGCCGCGCGACACGATGATGGCGCGGGCGCAGGCGGTCTCGACCTCCTTCAGGTTGTGCGTCGAGAGGAGGACGGTGCGGTCTTTGCCGATCTGCTTGAGGTAGTCGAGGAACTCGGCCTTCTCGTTGGGGTCGAGGTCGCTCGTGGGCTCGTCGAGGATGAGGATCGGCGGGTCGTGGATGAGCGCCTGCGCGAGGCCCACGCGCTGGCGGTAGCCGTGCGAGAGCTGGCGGATCTCCTTGCCGAGCACCTGCGCGAGGCCGGCGACCTCGACCACGGAGCGCGCGCGCTTCTTGAACGTGCTCTCGTCGAGGTTGCGCAGGTCGGCCGCGAACTTCAGGTACTCGTAGACGCTCATCTCGAGGTAGAGCGGCGCGCGCTGCGGCAGGTAGCCGAGGCTCTCGCGCACCGCGAGGGTGTGCTCGAAGACGTCGTGCCCGTTGATCCTCGCGGTGCCCGACGACGGCGCGATGAAGCACGTGAGGATGCGCATCGTGGTGGACTTCCCGGCGCCGTTCGGGCCGAGGAAGCCGACGACCTCGCCGCGGTTCACCTCGAAGTTGATCTTGTCGACCGCACGGAAGGACCCGAAATTCTTCGACAGGTCGCTCGCGTAGATCATCACGTCGGTGGACATCCGACCTCCGGGAAAAGAATGAGAAAGTGGCGGGCGGAGCCGCCTGGACGGACGCCCCAACCGGGCAGGCCTCGGAGTTGTTCCCGGGAACGAAAAATCTGTCCGCGGGGGCCGAGCGCACCCGGTGAGGGTGCCGGCGCGCCGCGTGAAGGGCGCGCCAGAGAGGGCGAAGTTTCGGGAAATTCGTACGGACAGTTCCCGAGGGCGCGCATCCTATCGACACGATCGCCCGTGTCAACGTTCATGGCGACCCCTCGCCTTCGGCTCGGCGCCGCCATCGACCTCCGTTCGGCCCTTCGGGCCTCACTTCCGGTGCACGTCGACACCTCGCCTTCGGCTCGGCGCCGCCATCGACCTCCGTTCGGCCCTTCGGGCCTCACTTCCGGTTCACGTCGACACCTCGCCTTCGGCTCGGGGTCGCCGCCGACCTCTCGTTCGCCCTGCGGGGCTCACTTCCGGTGCAGGGCGACACCTCGCCTTCGGCTCGGGCTCGCCGTCGACCTCTCGTTCGCCCCTCCGGGGCTCACTTCCGGTGCAGGGCGACACCTCGGCTACTAGGGAGCGCTGCTCACCTGCCCAGGTGTGCGTCGACGGCCTGTTACGCGCAGGAGGTCGCCTGCCCAGGGTGGCGCGGCGACGACGCGGGTGTATACGGAGGTCATGCAAGTCAAGGTCACCTCGCTGCTCGCGGTCGTGGGGCTCTGCGCCAACCTCGCGTGCTCTTCCACCACGGCCCCCGCGGACGACGCCGGCGCCTCGACGGACGCCGCCGCCACGCCCGCCGCCGACGCGCAGCCCGTGGTCGTCCCGGAGGCGGGGGCCGCCGCGCCCGCCTCACCCACCATCAAGCAGCTCATGAAGATGGCCGGCGCGCTCCACGTCGTGTGGACGAACGCCCAGAAGGACTGCGACGCCATCGAGGGCGAGCGCAAGTCCGGCGCCGACGACTACAAGGTCATCTTCACCGTGCCAGGCTCGGCCGACAACAAGATGGACGGCGCGGCGACCGCGAAGACGCCCTACACGTACCGCCTGCGCTGCAAGCGCGGCGAGGTGTACTCTGCCTATTCCAACGAGATGACGGAGACCCCGTGAGGGTCCGCCGGGCGCTCGGGCTCGCGCTCTCCGGCGCGCTCGCCGCGGCCTGCAGCGCGACGGGGGCCACGACCCCGCCCGCGCCGGCGCCCGCGCCCGCGGATCCGCTCGCGCTCGTGGGGATCTCCGACCTCGACCCGAGCCCGACGGTCGTGGAGTTCGCGCTGACGGCCCGCGAGGCGGACAAGGACCTCGGCGGCGCGAAGCTGAGCCGCGCGTGGACCTACAACGGCGCGATGCCCGGCCCGCTGGTCGACGCGAAGGTGGGAGACGAGCTCGTCATCCACTTCAAGAACGAGCTGCCCGAGCCGACCATGATCCACTGGCACGGGATCCGGCTGCCGATCGCGATGGACGGCTCGCCCTCCTCGCAGAAGCCCGTGCCGCCGGGCGGCACGTTCGAGTACCGCTTCAAGCTGCGCGACGCCGGCCTCTTCTGGTTTCACCCGCACGTGCGCACCGACGTCCAGATCGAGCGGGGGCTCGTGGGCGTCATCCGGGTCGCTCCGGCCGACCCGAAGGAGGAGCCGAGCGTCGACGAGGAGCGGGTGCTCGTCCTCGACGACGTGCGCGTCAACGCCGACGGCAGCTTCCCCACCTACCTCGACGACAACTCCAAGATGATGGGGCGCGAGGGCAACACCGTGCTCGTCAACGGCGTGAGGGACGCGCGCATCGCGCTGCGACCGGGCGCCATCGAGCGCCTTCGCATCCTCAACGCGGCGAACGGCCGCTTCTTCAACCTGAAGATCCCAGGGGTCCGCTTCCGCGTCATCGGCACGGACGGCGGCCTCGTCGAGAGCCCGTACGACGTCGACACGCTGCTCATCGCGCCCGCGGAGCGCTACGACGTGGTGTTCCAGGTGCCGAGCGCGCCGGGCACGCTCCCGCTCACGAGCCAGCCGTACGAGCGCGGGCACCACACCGGAGAGCTGCCGCCCCTGCCCGTCGCGACGCTCGCGATCGCGGGCGAGCCGCCGAGCGTGAAGAGGGCGCTCCCGGAGCGCGGACCGGCCGTGGCGAAGCTCCCCGCGCCCACCGGCGAGGCCATCCCGTTCGCGCTTGACGAGGGCACGAACGCGGCGGGCGATCTGATCTTCACCCTCAACGGGCAGGTGTGGCCGGCGGTCGCGGCGGCGCGGATGGCGCTGAACGAGACCCGCGTGCTCGAGATCACCAACAAGAGCGAGATGGACCACCCATTCCACGTGCACGGGGCGTTCTTCCAGGTGCTCACGAGGAACGGCGCGCCCGAGCCGGCCAACCGCCTCGCCAACAAGGACACGATCATCGTGCCGGCGAAGAGCACGCTCCGCGTGGCGACGCGCTTCGACGAGATCGGCGCGTGGATGGTGCACTGCCACATCGAGGAGCACGCCGAGGGCGGGATGATGGGCGAGATCCTCGTGGGCGACGCAGTCTCGCACGCGCACTGAGCGTCGCGCCCGTGCTCGTCACACGATCTCGTCCGGGGCGAGGCGGCACGGATCGGGCGCCTCGGGGGGCTCGAGCTGGAGCGTCGAGTGCCCAATATGAAATCGGGACTCGAGCCCGGCCCCCGCGTCCGCGAGGAAGCTCGGCGGGCACGGGGCGCTCATGACGAGGTGCGCGGTGAGCGCGGTCTCGGTGGTGCTCATCGCCCAGATGTGGAGATCGTGGACCTCGACGACCCCGGGGAGGCCCGCGAGGTAGGCCTTCACGTCGTCCGGCTCGACCCCGTCGGGCACCGCCGCGAGGGCGAGGTTGACCGAGCTGCGGAGCAGGCCCCACGTGCTCGCGAGGATGACGACGCACACGCCGAGACTGAGGAGCGGATCGATCCACCGCTTGCCTGTGAAGTGGAGCACGATCCCCCCGACCGCGACGCCCAGCGATACGGCCGCGTCGGCGGCGAGGTGCAAGAAGGCGCCCCGGACGTTGAGGTCGGTCTTGCGACCCGAGAGGAAGAGCGCGGCCGACACGCCGTTGACCAACACGCCCGCCGACGCGACGACGATCACCGTCACGCCCGCGACCGGCGCGGGCTCCCAGAGCCTCCGCAGGGCCTCCCACGCGATGCCGCCGGTCACGACCAGCAGCAGGAGGCCGTTGGCGAGCGACGCCATGATGGTCGTGCCGCGCAGCCCGTAGGTGCGCCGCTTCGTGGGCCTCTGCTTCGCGAGCGCGGTCGCGCCCCACGCGAGCGCGAGGCCGAGCACGTCGCTCAGGTTGTGCCCCGCGTCGGCGACGAGCGCCATCGAGCGCGAGAGCACGCCGTAGATGGCCTCGATGGCCACGAAGCCGAGGTTGAGCGCGATGCCCGCGGCGAAGGCGCGCCCGTAGCTCCGCGCGTGGCCGTGGCCGTGCCCGTGCCCGTGGTCATGCCCCACGCGGGCCCTCGACGGCGCGGGGCGCGGCGGCCCCGGCGCGGCTCAGAAGAGCTTCCACCACTTCTTCTTCGCGGGGGCCGCGGGCTCCGGCGCGGGCTCCGGCGGCGTGGGCGACGCGGGCTCCGGCGCGGGCGGGGCGACGGG
>DAORJJ010000271.1:0-8882 GCA_035439005.1 Polyangiaceae bacterium
CGCTGTGTGGAGCGGCGCTGCTGCGTTCAAGGACCAGGGCGATGCCTTGCCCCACGCCAATGCACAAACTCACCACGGCGTAGCGGCTGCCGCGCCTTTCCAGCTCTCGCGCGGCGGTGAGCACCAGGCGGGCGCCGGAGGCGCCGAGGGCCCGGTCACCATCTTCGCCAGCTGGTGGACGAGGCCGAGCGACGCGGCGACCGCCTCCATGGCGTTCGGCACCGAGGGGTGCCCGGAGGTCTGCGACTGCAGCTGCGACAGCGCGGTCCGCACGTGACCGAGCGCGGTCTCCGCGTTGGGGACGAGCGCCGCTCCTTGTGAGCTCTCGATCTTGTGGAGCGAGCCCATGGCGAGCGCGATGGGCTCCGCGATCTCCAAGATGGCGGGCGGAGTGCTTGGGTCGACCTGGAGCGCGGCGAGGCCACGGGCCAAGGATTCACGGGCAGAACGCGAAGTGGTCACGGGGTCGGACACGGGGCACTCTCCTGAGGCTCTGATCCCAGCGTGGGCAGTCAAAAATCCGATGGTTCGCTTGCGGCTCCGAGGCGGGGCGAATAGTCGGGCGCTTCAGTCTACGTAAGGCCGAGGTGCAAGGGAACCGTCTTCCTCGCCTCCACGCGCGAGCGCGCGCACGAGCTCGGCGATCTCGCGTCGATCCAGCTCTCGCTCCCGCGCCGGCTCGTCGTCGTCGTCGTCTGCGAGGCGCGCCGCGAGCAAGCGGAGGCCGCCGTCGCGCGTCTTCACGATCGCGAAGCCGTCGGCGTCGACGGTGATCTCTCCGGGCCGGAGCCCCCTCGGCGCGGCCGCGGTCGCCTCGGCGCGCACGACCGTGAGGAGCGCCTCGCCCACGAACAGGTAGGCGCCCGGGTATGGGCTCGCCGCTCGCACCCGGCGCGCCAGCCGCTCCGCCGTCATCGAGAGATCGAGCTCGAGGTCTTCCTCCGCGAGCAGCCCGGCCTCGGTGGCGAGCGCCTCGTCCTGGGGCTCCGGCGTGGGCGGGCGGCCCTCGGCGTAGGCCCGCGCCACCTCGCGGAGCAGCCCGAGCGAGGGGCGATCGAGGCGCTTCGCGAGCCGCCACGCGCTCCACGAGGGGTCGAGCGCGAGCTCGCGCCGCCCGAGGATGTGCCCGGTGTCGTAGGCGTCCTCGAGCAGGTGCGCCGTGACGCCAGTGACCGCGTCGCCGAGGTCGATCGCCGCGAAATACGGGTCGCCGCCGCGATGGCGAGGCAGGAGCGACGGGTGCACCCCGAACGCGGCGAGGCGCGCGGCCTGCCGGAACGCGGGCGGCACTTTGCTGGTCCAGAACCAGCTCACGACGAGATCGGGCTCGAGCGCGCGCACGCGCTCGGCGTGCGCGTCGAGGTTGGGCTTCACGAACACGCGTCCTCGCCCGAGCGTCGCGCGGAGCCGGCGCGTGCCGAGGGCGCCCTTCCGGCAGATGCCGGCGTAGACGACGTCGTGTCCGTCCGCGGCGAGCAAGAGCGCGGCGAGCGGCAGCCCGACGAAGGCGACGCGGAGGCGGGCCACCGGCCCTTCAGCCGGGGGTCTGGACGGAGGGCGGGAGCTGCGGGATGGCCTCGTCGCCGAGCTGGCGCACGAGCGCCTGCCGCATCGCGTGCTCCACGAGCTGCCAGAGCTGCGCGCGGTCGGTCGAGCGGCCAAGGAAGCCGATCGGGATGCGGAAGCCGCCCTTGTCGCGCCGGCCGCCGCCGTACGCGCGCCCGCGGTCGTCGTGCCCGAACGCCTTCTCGAGCCACGCCGCGGGATCGACGCTCGCCGAGTGGGTGCGCAGCGAGCCCTCGATGAACCGCTCGCCGACGACGCCGTACACGACGACCGTGTCGATGTCTTCGCGGCGCACGAGGAAGTCGGCCGCCTGCGCCACGGTGTCGCGATCGCCCTCGGAGACGAACCCCACGCCGGCCATCGCGAAGTTTCGTCGGACCGTGAGCGACGCGAGCGCCCGGGCGATGACGTCCATCGCCTCCGGCGCGATCAAGCGCCGGCTGAGGTCGGTGAGGAGGTCCTTGTCGCACACCTCGGTGAGGTAAGCCGCCGCGCGAAAGTCGATCCCCTTCGCCAGCTGAAAGTCGTCGGTGTCGGTGGCGAGGCCGTGCATGAGCGCCGTCGCGACGCGGCGGTCCTCCTCGCTCGAGTTGTCGAGCGGCGCCAGCTCCTGGAGGTACTCCGAGAGCATCGTCGCCGTGGCCCCCACGTCGAGCCTCATGTCGACGAAGCGCGCCTTCGGCGGCGACTGCGCCCGGTGGTGGTCGACGATGGCCAGGACCTCGATGCCTTCGGCGCCGCCGAGGTCGGGGTCGATGTCGTGGGAGTCGACGAACGCCAGGAAGTCGACCTGGCCTATCTCCGCGACACTACGCATCTTTCGGAGCTCGATGTTCAGGAGCTTCACGAGGGCGCGGTTCTCGCGGTGCGAGAGATCGTGGGTGTAGCCGACCGTGACGTGGCCTACGCCGAGCCGGAGCGCGATGTGCGACAGCGCGAGCGCCGAGGCGATCCCGTCGGGGTCGGGGTGGCCGCGCAGCGAGACGAGCAGGTGCTTGCCTCGAGCCAGCTCGAGGGTCTCGGCCAGGGCGCGAGCGCGCTCCGCAGGACCGGCTTGAGGGACATTGAGGCGCCGAACAGCTTCGCTCATGAGATGAGGGAATAGTGCTCCCTCTTGGGGCCAAGACGCGAGCCCTTCTTTGCGTGCACGTCGCAGGTGTTCAGGTGCGGGGCAGGTCCGCGGCGGGCGCGGCGACCGCCGCCGTCGAGGCCCGCCCTTGCTTCCTGCGGCCAATGATGGGAAGAGCGCCGAGCGCCGACATGCCCGCGAGCCCCCGCCAGAAGAGCCTCGTCCTCGGGGCGCAGCGAGCCCTCCGGGTGCTCCTGCCCGCGCTGGTGGTAGCGCTGCCGCCGCTCTACTGGGTCGTCGACGCGACCCGCCGGGCGACCCTCGTGTCGCTCGGGCGGGACCAGGGCATCTTCCAGTACATCGCCTGGGCGGTGCTGAAGGGCGACGTCGACTACCGCGACGTGCGCGACGTCAACGGCCCGCTCACGCACCTCGTCCACATCGCGTTCCTGAAGCTGGGCGGCGCGGACGAGCACGTCTTCCACACGCTCGACCTCGTCGTGAGCGGCGTCGTGTTCGCGTTCGTCGGCGCGTGCCTGCCCGGCATCGGCCGGCGGGCGCGGCCGAACCCCTCGGGCGACGGCTCGTCGGCGCGGCTCGTCCGCGAGATCGCGTCCCGGGCCGGCTGGGCCTTGGCGGCCTGGGTGGTGCTGAGCGGCCAGTATCTCCTCTATATTTTTTGGGATTTGGCCCAGCGAGAGAGCTTCTGCGACTGGTTCTTGCTCACGTCCCTGGGCCTCCAGCTCGTGGCCCAAGACCGCATGCGGGGCGACACGCTCGCCCCCGGCGGCGCGTTCCCCGGGCGCGCGGCGCTCGTGTGGTCGGGCGCCCTCTCGCTCATCTTGTGGTTCGGCAAGCCCACGTACGCGCTCTTCACCGTCGCGCAGCTCGCGACCCTCGCCATCGACGACGTGCCGACGCCCCGCAAGCGCCGGCTCTTCGCGTTCGCGGTCGGCGCGGTCCTCGGGGCCGCCACGCAGCTGCTCTACCTCGCGGTGCTCGGGGACCTCGTCGTGTTCTTCCGCACGTACCTCGTCGACGTGCCCCTCATGTACCGGTTCATCTGGCCGCGCACGCCCTACGAGATCCTCGGGCTCGACGGCTTCTCGACGCTCGCCGCGGCGGCCGCCGCCACGAGCGCGGTGATGGTGAGCCTCATCGCCACCGGCACCCTGCCGCGCCGCGCCCTGGCCATCGCGCTCGCGCCGCTCTGCGGTCTCGTGAGCGTGCTCGCCCAGCGCAAGGGGTTCCCGTACCACTTTCACCCGGTCAGCGCGGGCGTGAGCCTGCAGTGGGTGCTGCTCGTCTGCTGGTACGCCGAGCGCACCTTCCGCGTGCCGCGGCGCCGGCCCGATCGCCTGCTCCCCATCGCGGCGGGCGCCGCCCTCGCGCTGCGCGTCGCCACCTTGATGCCCATCTCGCCGTACGTGCAGGGCCTCTGGCTGCTCACGAAGGCCCGCGACCCGATCGAGCGCACCTCGCACGACTACCTCGTCTACTTCCAGACGAGCGATTTTTTTCCGTGGGAGCTCCGCCAGACCGCCTCGTACCTGCGCCTCACGACCAAGCCCGACGAGCGCGTGCAGACCTACGGCATGGACCCGTATGTGCTCTTCCTCGCCCAGCGGCTCAGCGCGACCCCCTACATCTACGCCTACGATCTCAACGCCGACGCCGCGCTCGCGGGCGGCAACCTGCCGGCCCCGGTAGGCCTCCACCCCAACCCCGCCCAGGCCGCGCAGATCCGCGCGCTCCGCGACGCGCACGAGCGCGACTTCCTCGCCCGCCTCCGCGCGAAGCCGCCCGCGGCGTTCGTGTTCCACGACAAGGCGCCGCTCATCACGTGGCAAGAGGCCGTGCGCGACTTCAAGGAGCACTGCCCCGAGAGCGCCGCGTGGGTCTCCACCAACTACACGGAGACCGCCAATTTCAAGGGTACGCGCGTCTTCCTGCGGAACGACCACGTCGCGGGCGCGCCGCGCTTCGACGAGCCGGCGCCGGCCCCCGCGGTCGCCCCCACGCCCTGAGCGCGCGCGCCCGCAAGGGGCGAAGCGCGTGAGCACCGCGAGCGTGTGCGCGGGGTCGCGAGGCGGGCCGGCCGAGCGCGCAAGTTGGTGTTCGGAAAGGCTTCTTGTAGAACAGTCTCCTCATGGACCCCATCGAGCCGGCGCCGCTCTCGACCTCGCTGCCCGGGCCCCACGGGACGTCGGCGTCGGTGCCGCCGCCGAGCCGTGAGGCCGACGACCTCCGCGCCCCGCACCTCTACCTGAACCGCGAGCTCTCCTGGCTCGAGTTCAACGCCCGCGTCCTGGCCGAGGCCGAGACCGAGAACGTCCCCCTGCTCGAGCGGCTCAAGTTCCACGCGATCGTCACGTCGAACCTCGACGAGTTCTTCATGGTCCGCGTCGCCGGCCTGAAGCAGCAGCTCACCGGCGCCGTCGGAGAGATCGCCCCGGACGGCATGAGCGTGGCCGACCAAATTGCCCGCATCTCCGAGCGCGTCCACCAGATGATGCTCCACCAGGGCGAGGTGCTGAAGGGCCACCTCCTGCCCGCCCTGGCCGAGCAAGGCTACGCGTGGCTGAAGCCCGACGAGCTCCCAGAGGAGGCGCTCGCCCGCCTCGACGAGCGCTTCCATAGCGAAATTTTCCCTGTCCTCACGCCGATCGCCATCGACCCGGGGCACCCGTTCCCCCACGTGCGCAACAAGAGCCTGAACCTCGGGGTCATGTTCTCGCGCGACGGCTCCGGCGACGTGAACTTCGGCGTCGTGCAAGTGCCCACGATGTTGCCCCGCCTCATGATGGTGGGCCCGGTCGCGCACGCGGCCGCCGGGGGCGTCGCGCCGCACGCGTTCGTGCTGCTCGAGGACATCATCGCGCGGCACGTCGACATGATCTTCCCGGGGGTGCGCCTCGAGGGTGTCTACGCGTTCCGCGTGACGCGCAACTTCGACATCGAGATCGACGAGGAGGAGGCCGAGGATCTCCTCCAGACGATCCAGCAGGAGCTCCGCCGCCGCGAGCGCGGCAACGCCGTGCGCCTCGAGGTGTCGGGCGAGTACACCGAGGCGTCGCTCTCGAAGCTCGTGAAGGCGCTGAAGCTCGACCCCGAGCGCGACGTGTACCGCACGACCGCGGTGCTGAACGTGAGCGACCTCCTGTCGCTCTTCGCCCGGGAGGAGCGCCGCAACCTGCGCGACGAGCCCTACGTGCCGCTCGCCGTGCCCCCGCTGCGGGACGCGGAGGACATCTTCGCCGCCATCCGCGAGGGCGACATCCTCCTCCACCACCCGTACGAGTCGTTCGACCCCATCGTCGAGCTCGTCACGCGCGCGGCCGAAGACCCGGACGTGCTGGCCATCAAGCAGACCCTCTACCGAGCCGGCGGCGACTCGCCCATCGTCAAGGCGCTCGCGCGCGCGGCCGAGTCGGGCAAGCAGGTCACCGCCATCGTCGAGCTCAAGGCGCGCTTCGACGAGGAGTCCAACATCCAGTGGGCTCGCACCCTCGAGCAGAGCGGCGTGCACGTCGTCTACGGCCTCATGGGCCTCAAGACCCACGCAAAGTGCCTGCTCATCGTCCGGCGGGAGCGCGGCGGCCTGCGGCGGTACGTCCACCTCTCGACGGGCAACTACAACCCGGGCACCGCGCGGCACTACACCGACGTCTCGCTCCTCACGTGCCGCACGAGCATCGGGGAGGACGCGTCGTCGCTCTTCAACTTGCTCACCGGCTACAGCGCGCCGGCGAAATGGAACTCGCTCATCGTCGCGCCCCTCGGCCTCCACGAGGCGGTGCTCGGCCTCATCGCGCGGGAGGCCGAGCAGGCCCGCCACGGGAAGCCGGCGCGCATCGTCGCCAAGATGAACTCGCTCGTCGACGAGGACGTGATAGAGGCGCTCTATCGGGCCTCGCAGGCCGGCGTGCAGATCACCCTGCTCATCCGCGGCATCTGCTGCCTGCGGCCGGGCGTCCCGAACGTGAGCGACCACATCGAGGTGCGCGCCATCGTCGACCGGTACCTGGAGCACGGCCGCGTGTTCCGCTTCTCCAACGGTGGCAAGGAAGAGGTCTATCTCTCCAGCGCCGACTGGATGCCTCGGAACTTCCACCGGCGCGTCGAGGTGATGATCCCCATCGAGGAGCCCGCGCTGCGCGCGAAGCTCGTGGAGATGCTCACGATCTCGAGCCAGGACACGGCCAAGTCGTGGGCCCTCCAGAGCGACGGGCGCTACCAGCGCGTGCAGACCAAGGCAGGCACGCCGGTGTTCCGCTCGCAGTACCGCTTCCAGGAGCTCACGCGGGAGGTCGTGCGCGTCGCGGAGGTCGCCGCCCGGCCCGGGAGTCGCTTCCACATGATGCCCACGGCGCAGCGGTCGCCGCTCGAGGGCAAGGTGCCAAAGACGACCCGCCGGCGAAAGAACCGCTCGGACTGACGCCCCCGAGAGTTGACGCCCGCGCCTGGCTCCTTGGTAGCATCGCGCGATGTCCAAGGCCGCTCCGCTCCTGCTCTCGCTCGTGTCGCTGGTCTCCGTGTCGGTCCTCGCGGGCTGTCCAAAGAAGAAGGACGACGGCGCGGGCGGCGGGGCCACGGCAGACTCGGCGAGCGCGACGGCGTCGGCGCCGGCAGCGTCCGCCAGCGCGCCCGCGCCGGCCCTCAAGCCCACGTGCACGGTGGCGAACCAGAAATCTTGGGGCAAGGGGGTCAACACGCTCACCGGCCTCACCGCGGAGGAGCTGCCCGACGGCACCGACGTCGTGGGGCTCGCGCTCGGCAACACGCCGTACGTGCTCGTCGTGAAGGAGGGGGCGGCGGGCGGCCTGAAGAAGGTCACGGTCAACCCAGGGTCGAAGTTCGGGCGGGCCCCGAAGGCGGGCGAGGCCACGCGTGTCGTGTGGCGCGTCACGCCCGTGAAGATTGAGGGCGCCACGGTGCGCGCCTTCGTCGACTTCCGTGACGAGGGCAAGGGCCCCGATCCGGCCGGCCCGAAGTGGCGGAGGGTCGTGTGCGGCCCCGCCGACGTGACCGAGCGCTGGGTCGACTGGGAGGGGCCCGCGGTGCTCGAGGACCCGAAGACCGCGAAGGATCCCGTCGCGGCGTTCGTCGCGTCCCACCAGGTCACGCCGGCCACGCCGTACCGCGAAGTGCGCGACTGCCGCACGTTCTTCGACCCCAAGCGCGGCGAGGAGTGGGTCGTCGTGGCGAGCTTCAAGGTGCGGATGGAGGGCGCGACGCCCAAGCCCCAGGCCGAGCTCACGATCGCCACGCCGACCAGCGAGACCCTGGTGCACGCGACCGAGATGCACGCGACGCCGTTCAAGCGCGTCGACTACGACACCCCCATCTCGGACGAGCTGGCCGACGGGTCGTTCTTCGTGGCCGCGCGCGCGGGCGGCGCGCTCATCGCGTCCTTCATGACCCACGACAAGAAGGCGAAGGGGGCGCCGAAGAGCTACCCGGGCTACTTCCAGATGCCCGACCTCGCGCGCGACGGCGCCGACAGCGTGCTCGTGGCGGCCCAGGCCACCGGCAAGGGCGCGATGACCCTCCGCGCCATGCGCATCTCCGGTGAGAAGCTTCCTGCGGGCTTCACGAACGTCACGGACGAGGACGACGCCGCGCACACGGCCTCGCGCCCCGAGTTCCTGCGGGACGCGAAGGGCCAGCGGTGGATCGCCTACCTCGACGACGTCGAGAAGGGGAAGGGCACGCTCGAGGTCATGCCGATCGGCGCCGATTTTCGCTCGCAAGGGCGCCCGTACGCGATCTCCAAGGAAGACGAGAAGGCGTCCGAGGCGCGCCTGTTCGCCAAGCCGGGCGGCGGGTTCACCGTGGTCTACATCCGTGACGCCGGCGCCTCGGGCGGCGAGCTCGTCAGCGAGGACCTCGACTGCAAGGTCGAGAAGTAGCCCCGCGCCGCTGACATCAGCGCGCGTTTTTCGGTCCCGCGAACGGCGCGCCTGCTAGCTTCCAGGCGTGGTCGGTCGCGTGAGCGCGGGGAGTGCGAGGGGCGTGGTCGGCGCGCGCTCCGCTCGCCGACTCGCGGGGGCGTGGCTCGTCGCCGCGGCGTGCGCGAGCGTGGTCGCCCCGCGCGCCGCCCGCGCCGAGGAGTCGCAGGCCGCCCAGGTCGAGCGCGCACGCGCGCTCTTTCAGGAGGGCGTGAAGCTCTACCAGGGCGGCGATCTCGTCGGCGCGCGACAGAATTTCGCCGAGGCCGAGCGGCTCCACCACGCGCCCGTCATCG
>DAORJJ010000272.1:0-8872 GCA_035439005.1 Polyangiaceae bacterium
GGCGGCCGGGATGCGGCGGCGATGGGCCGACGGGAGTAAATCAACGGGCGGCTAGGCGGCGCGACGGCGGCGCGCGAGGAACGCGAGCGCCCCGAGGCCGAGCACCGCGCCGGCGGCGCCGAGCGGCTTCGAAGAGGGCGTGCCGGTGGAGCACGCGCCGATGCTCGCGGTGCCCTCCGCCTCGCACTGGCCGTTGGAGCAGCTCGCGCTGCCGCTCACGTCGACGCGGAGCTTCAAGACCGCGTTCAGCGCGTTGATGCAGTTCGCCAGGTTTCCGCCGGTGTCGACGTAGTTGCCGTCGCAGAAGAGCGCGCCGTCCGGCTTCTCGCACTGCACCTTGCAGCCGCCAGAGAGCTCACCCTTGCACGAGGCGTAGGTCTCGGCCTGGCAGTTGACGTTGCAGTCGACGTTCGCCTTGGCGGTGCACGAGCCCGAGCAGCAGGCCTCGCACTTGCCCGAGCAGGAGGCGCTCCCGGGGGTGCCCTTGCAGGAGGCGTCGCAGCGCCCGCTGCACGCGGCCTTGCACGACGCGACGCACTCGGTGCCGTTGGCCTTGCCTTGGCACGACCCGGAGCACGAGCCCTCGCAGTCGGCCACGCACTGGCCCTTGCACTCGAACTTCGGCGGGTCGGCGTTGCAGGCGCCCGTGCAGCTGCCGTTGCAGCTCGAGGTGCACGACGCCTGGATCGACGCGTTGCACTTGCCGCTGCACTTCGCCTCGAACTTGGCGGCGCACGCCGCCTCGAAGCGCACGGGCTCGCACTGCGCCGTGCACCCGCCCTTCACCTCGACCTTGCACTTGGCGTCGGCCTTGACGTCGATGTTGCCGCACGCCTCGAGGCCCGCGTGCGCGGGCTTGGGGGCGAGCACGAGCGCGAGGCCGAGCGCACCCGCGGCGAGACCACTTACGATTCTACCAGTCATGCAGCACCTCCAGCGGAGCCTTGCGTTGCGCCCGACGTGCGCGCCCTCCCCCGAAGGAAGACGAGCGAGGCGTCGAGTGAGAGTCGAGTGAGAGAGACGGAGCGCGGGGGAGATCGAAGCAACTCCCGAGCCACTCTCCGGAGGATACGTGCAAACGGGCGCGCGACGGGGCGAATGCGCGTCGGCCTCCCTGTTACTGGCCCGGCGCCCTGACATGGGCGTCGCGCGGGGTGAGAACCCCCGTGCGACCGCGGCGGGGCCCGCGCGCGGGTGCGGTGGGTGTAGGGTGGGGGCGTGCCCGTCTCTCCCGTGGTGTTTCTGTTTCGGGACGAGTCGGTCGTGGTGGTCGACAAGCCGGCGGGCCTCGTCTGCCACCGGACCGAGCTCGCGCCGGATCGCGACGTGGTCATGACCCGCGTCCGGGACGCGATCGGAGCGTACGTGTACCCGGTGCACCGGCTCGACCGAGGCACGAGCGGCGCGCTCGTCTTCGCGCTCTCGTCGGCGATGGCGGCGCGGCTCCGGGTCGCGTTCGACGAGGGGCGCGTGGCGAAGACCTACGTCGCGCTCGCCCGCGGCCACGCGCCGGAGCGGGTAACCGTCGACTACGCGATCCCCAAGGCCGAGGACTCGCCGGTGCGCGTCGCCGCGATCACCGACCTCGAGCGGGCGGGCGCGGGCGACCACTGCTCGCTCGTCGTGGCGCGCCCGAGGACCGGCAGGTATCACCAAATACGTCGTCATCTCGCGCATTTGAGACACCCACTCGCGCTCGACTCGCGCTACGGGACGGGCTGGTTCAACCGCGACATTCGCGCGCGCTCCGGGCTCGCCCGCCTCGCGCTGCACGCGTACGAGCTCGCGTTCCCGCACCCGGCGCGCGGAGACGACGCGCCGCCGCTGCGCGTGCGCGCCCCGGTCGCCGCCGATCTCCGGGCCGCGCTCGGGGCGCTCGATCTCGGAGAGGCGCTCGCGGCGTTCGAGGCGCGCGACGCGCCGTGAGCGCCCGCGAGCTTGACGCTGCCCGTGCCGCTTGTGAGCCTGCGCCCGTGACACGACGCCCTTCGCCTTGGCCCTCGCGCTGGCCCGTGGTCTCGCTGCTCCTCGCCGCGTGCGGAGCTCCGACCGCCCCTCGCCCCGCGGCCGCGCCGGCCGTCGTGGCCACCGCGGAAGCGGCGCCCGCGCTCGCGTACACGCTCGCGAGCTCGCTCTCGACCGAGGTGGGCCCGCGGCTCGCGGGCTCCCCGAACGACGCCCGCGCCGTCGCTTGGGCCGTGCGCACGCTCGCGGGGCTCGGCTTCACGTCGGTGCGGACCGAGCCCGTCAGCGTGCCCGTGTGGCGCCGCGTGAGGGAGCGCGCCACGCTCACCGCGGGCGGCGTCACCGCGCCGCTCGCGATCACCGCCCTCGGGTGGAGCGTCTCGGGCGACGCGGCCGCCGACGTCGTCGAGGTCGGCGAGCCCGCGAGCATGGCCGCCCTCCCCGAGGGGAGCCTCCGCGGGAAGATTGTATTCTGCAACGTTCACACCGATCGCGCGGCCGATGGGGCCGGGTACGGGCGGGCCGTGGGCGTGCGCGCGGGGTGCCCGCGCGAGGCCGAGGCGCGCGGGGCGCTCGCCGCGCTCGTGCGCTCCGTCGGCACCGACGCGACCGACGCGCCGCACACGGGGTCGATGCGCCAGCACGGCGCGAAGATCCCGGGCGTCGCGCTCTCGGCGGTCGCGGCCGATCGCCTCCACGTCGCGCTGCTCGCCGGCCGCGCCTCGGTGAGCCTGTCGGTCGTCACCGAGGCCGGCCCCGACGCGACCTCGGCCAACGTGGTCGCCGAGGTCCGCGGGACCCGCGCGCCCGGCGAGATCGTGGTCGTGGGCGCGCACCTCGACGCGTGGGACCTCGGCCGCGGCGCGGTCGACGACGGCGCGGGCGTGGGCGTCGTGATCGCCGCCGCGCGCGCGTTTCTCCGCGCCCCGCCCGAGCGCACGCTGCGGGTCGTGCTCTTCGCGGCCGAGGAGAACAGCCTCGCGGGGGCCAAGGCCTACGCGGCGGCGCACGCCGGCGAGCTCGAGCGCCACGTGGCCGCGCTCGAGCTCGACGCGGGGACGGGGCGGGTGCTCGAGCTCCGCGCGCGCGCCGGCGAGCCCGTCGCCTTGCCGGCCGTGCCGGGCGTGGTGAGCTCGCGCGAGCCCGCCGAGGGCGGCGCGGATCTCATCCCGCTCCGCGCCGCAGGCGTGCCGGTGCTGGACGCGCGGCAGGACATGAGCACCTACTTCGACGTGCACCACACCGCGCGCGACACGCCCGACCAGCTCCGCGAGCCCGACCTCGCGCAGGCGACCGCCGCCGTGGTCGCGCTCCTGCGGTTCGCGACGGCGTCGTCGACCCTCCTCGCGCGGATCCCCGCCGAGGAGCGCGCCCGCCCGTCGCACGAGACCCTGAGGCCCCCGACGCCCACCATGAGATCTCGGTGATCCACTCGGCGGCGCTTTTGTGGGTCGCTATCGCCGCGAAAATCCGCGACAATTAGGGATTGTTTGGCCCGTGGGCACGATGTGCACCCATGTAGGCAAGCTAGCACGGTTCTCGCAACGGAGGCGCTCCATGACCGATCTCGCCCGTCCCTTCCGCTTCGCTCTCCTCGCCCTGCTCGCGGCGGCGTCCCCCTTCGCCGCGGGCTGCAGCGCGGCCGTCGACCCCTCGGCCGAGCAGCCCGAGGAGGACGTCTCGACCGACAACATCACGAGCGTCGTGCACTCGTCGGTCAAGAACCAGAGCATCGGCAACTGCTGGATCTACGCCCACGTGGGCTGGGTCGAGTCGCTGAACAAGCGCGCCACGAACACCGAGCTGAACCTCTCGGAGAGCTACGCCACGTATTGGGACTGGTTCACCAAGATCACGAGCTGGCCCGACACGGCGCTCAGCGACAAGGGCGAGTTCTCCGCGGGCGGCACCTGGTCGCTCTTCCGCTGGGAGGTGGCGCGCTACGGCGCGATGCTCGAGTCCGACTTCATCCCCGAGGAGGCCAACGACGCGCGCTCGTCGCGGCAAGGCTCGGCCATCCGCGCCATCACCGCGTCCCTCAAGGACGGCGCCCTCAAGACCGTCGAGGCGCGGCGCGATCGCAAGCTCGTGCGCGCCGAGCTCGACAAGGCGTTCGGGCTGAGCCCCGAGGTGGTGAAGAAGCTCGACGACGTGTTCGGCCAGACCGCCGCGGGCTCGGCCACGGGCGCGGGCTCGGTCAAGCGCAAGGCGGCCGGCGTGCTCGGCCCGACCGACATCGCGATCGCGTGGCCCAACGTGCGAAACCAGGGCGCGGACGCGACGGGGAGGCTCTCCGACGCGGTCGCCCCGAGCGGCCCGTCGATCTGGAACGAGGTCAAGTACCCGGAGGACGCGACCGCGCGCCGCACCTACCAGATCCGCGTGCAGAAGGCGCTCCACGACCACGCGCCGGTGCTCACCTGGTGGAACGTCGACTTCAACGCGCTGAGCGGCTCGAAGTTCACGAAGGAGCAGCTCGACGCGCGCGGCAAGGGGCGCACCGGCGGCCACATGACGCTCGGGTTCGACTACCAGGCGAAGCTCGCGGACGGCACGCTGCTGAAGGCCGGCGTGGACGTGACCGATCGCACGGTGCTCCAGAAGGCGCTCTCACCCGACACCACCATCGAGTTTCTCCGCGTGAAGAACTCGTGGGGCGGGACGGGCCTGCCCGGCGTCGAGTCCGCGCCGCCCTCGGGCTACTACGATCTCGACATGGCGTATCTCGACGCGAAGGTCGCCGACGGCTACGGCCTCGTCGCCGTCATCCTGCCGCCGGGGTACTGAGCCTCTCCTCCGCCGACCGCGCCGCGCGCAGGGCTCCGGGCCCGGCCGCGGCGCGTTCGCGTTGGCCCAACAGCGCCGCCGCGTGCGGCAGCTCGCGCGAGCTGGTTGTTCGTGGAGACTCAGAAGGTGACGTCGTCCGCGATGTAGAGCGCGGCGCGTCGAGGGGTGAGGTCGGCGTCGAGCGCCCGCGCCCCGCGCGCGACCGATCACACGCGCGGGGGACCGACCGGGGTGTAGCCGTCGCTCCGCTTCGGATCACGGATCGCGTCCGCGAGCGACTCCCGTCCATCGGCGATCGCCGACTTGGCGTCGGCGATGACGCTGTGGGCGCCTTCGACCGCCTGCGCCTCCGCGTCCTTGACCGCGCTCGCGGCCCGCTCGACCTCGGCGGCCGCGGAGGCCTCGGCGCGGACGAAGCCGGAGGCGATCTTGGCGCGGAGAGTGGCGCCCGACCACGGGGTGACGAGCGCGGTGACGACGCCGCCGACGAAGAGGCCGGCCGTGAAGGCCGCGGCCGCGTCGAAGCGGGACGCGCTCCTCTGACGAAGGCCCACGCGCTCGAGCCCGCTGACCCAGGCGCGACTGGGCATCAGCGGCGCCATCCGAATGGCCAATTGAACGAGCCGCTCGGCGCGTGAGAGCCAGTCTTTCGACGTGCTCGCGACCGTGCTCGCGGCGTCGTGGAGGGTATCCGTGGCAGTCGCTCGGGTGTCTTGGAAGGTGTTTGTCATGGCCGGACGCAGAGCAAGGCCCGCGCCAAGGCGGCGTGCGGCCCCCGCCCGCGTCGCGAGGCCTTCGGGGACGCGTGGTGGGTACCGGTGAGCGCGCGCGGCGGCGCCGCCCTCGCTCGAATTGACGGGCGCGACCTCACTCTGATGGAACGAGGCGCCGCGGCGCGCGAGAGACGGCGCGCCGGCGGGGAACATCGCATGGCGCGCTCGTTGCACTCGTGGCGCCCATGTTGAACACGAATCCGGTCAAGCCGAATCAGATCAAACCCAACACCCCTGTCGTGTGCTCGGAGGACGGCCAGTTCGCCGTCGTCGATCACATGGAAGGGGCCGACACCATCAAGCTCAATAGGGACAGCAAGGGGCAGCATCACTACATCCCGCTGAGCTGGGTGAAGACGGTCGACGACAAGGTCCACCTCGACCGCCCGGGTGACCAGGCGATGCGGGAGTGGACGACCACCGCGCCGAGCAAGACGACGCCGGCGCCGAGCGCGAAGTCCACGACCTGAGGTCACGCTGAGAGTGCAGAGATGGCTCGGCCGCTCGCGGTCGGGCCGTCTCGCTTTGTCTGCCCTCGCTGCTGCGTGCGCGGCGCGCCGCTCGCGGCTGGGAGTCACACTCGCGGGGGCGGCGATCGGCGCGCGGCGCGCGCGGCCCGCAGGAAGCGCCTGCGTCGGGCCTTCGGAGCGGGCTCGAGCGGCTCGTGGGCGCGCGCGCGGTCCTGCCGCGCCATGGTGAGCGCCTCCTTGGCGAGCCGAACGAAGAGCGGCCCGAGCAGGAGGCCCCACGGTCCGAAGGCGGCGAGCCCGCCGAAGATCGCCATGAGCAGCACGAAGGTCGAGAGCTCGAGCCTTCCGTAGCGGGCGAACACCGGCCTCAGCACGTTGTCGACGGTGCCGATGAAGAACACGCCCACGCACGCCATGATCACGGCCGAGGCGGTCTTGCCGGCGAGCGCCAGCCCGACGGCGATCGGCACCCACACGAGGCCGCTCCCCACCGAGGGGATGAGCGAGGCGAAGCAGGTGAGGAGCCCGAGCACGAGGGCGCGCGGGACCCCGAGCGCGACGTACGTGACCGTGGCCAGCGCTCCTTGGGCGAGGCCTGTCAGGCCGAGGCTCACGAAGAGCCCACGCCCGGTCTCGTGGAACGCCGCGACGAGCCGGCGAGTGTGCTCGACGTCGAGGGGCGTGTGCTGCTCGAGCCACTCGGTGTGCTCCGGCCCGTCCACGAGGAACACGTAGACGGCGTAGACGAAGACGAAGACCGACAGGACCGCCGCGGCCGCCGTGCTCGCGATGCCCGAGCCGAGGTCCCACGCCTGCGCGCCGTGCTCCTGGAGCAGCGCGAGGATCTTGCCGGGCGAGGCCACCACCGCGAGGGGATGCTCCGCTTCGGCGCCGCGGTCGGCGCTCACGATGGCGACGAGCGCGCTCCTCGCTCCGTCGGACGCGAGCAGCCCCCGCGCGAGGTCCACCGCCCCGCGCGTGAGCGACGCGAGGGCGACCCCGAGGGGGACCGCGATCATCATGACGAGCGCGACGACCAGCGCGCCAGCCGCGCGGTGCCGCACCCCCTTCACCTTGGCCGTGCGGGTGAGCAGCGGCCGCGTGAAGGCCGCGACCCACGCCGCGAGCACGAGCGGCGCCCAGAGGGGGACCAGCGTGAAGGCCGCCGCGGCCACGAGCCCGATCACGACGGCGCGGAAGCCGACGACCTGCTGGCGGGGCGAGAGGATGGTCACGGTCCGGCCGGCGGCGACCCACACTCGTGGCCGACGGCGGTCTCCGAGCGGGGGCAGCTCACGAGGTGGGCGCTCCCGGAGGGAGAGGCGCGGGCGGGAGGGCCGCGGGAGGGGGCGCGGCGAACGCGCCGAAGACCTCGAGCGTGCTCGCAGGATCCTCGCCTGCCACGAGGGCCGGGAGCACAGGGCCGCTGACGCCCGCGAGCACCACCGTGATGTTGTCCTCGCCGCCGTGCCGCTTCGCGAGCTCGACGAGGGCGTCGCACGCGAGATCGAGGCGTGGCGAGCCGAGGATGGTGTCGCGGAGCTCGTCCGGGGAGACCTTGTTCGAGAGGCCGTCCGAGCACAGAATCAGGCAGTCGCGCTGCCGGAGCGCCAACCGACCGAGGGCGACGGTGACCGCGGGCTTCTGCCCCATCGCCTGCAGGATCACGTTCTTCATCGGGGCGTGCTCGGCCTCCTCGGGGGTCATGACGCCCGCGTCGACCATGACCTGCACGTAGCTCTGATCGTGGGTCAGCTGCACGAGCTGGCCGGCCCGCAGGAGGTACGCGCGGGAGTCACCGACCTCGGCGATCTGGACCCACGCGTCGTCGACCACCTCGATGAGGAGGGCGGTGAGCGTGGCGCCCATCCCGTCCTTCCCGGGCGCCTTCGCCGCCTGCCACACATCGCGGTTCGCGCACTCGACGGCGGCCTGGAGCGCGCCCTCTGGAGACTCCGACGCGCGGGCGCTCAGCGAGCCGAGGAGCGATCTCAGCACCAGCGCGCTCGCCACCTCGCCCGCCTGGTGCCCGCCCATTCCATCCGAGACCGCGAGCAGCGCGCCCCGCGCGCCGAGCGCGAGCCGCCCCTCGACCAACGCCCCCCGTGTGAGATCCGCGACCACGAAGGCGTCTTCGTTCTGCGCGCGGACGAGGCCCACATCGGTTCTTCCGTAGACGGTCAGGTTCATCATCGTGGAGTCCCGAGTGCACGTTGTGGGCCGCGCTCACGCGGTCGAGGTGCTCGCCCCTTCGGCAGGCGCCGGGCCCGCGTCGACCGCGGAGACATAGGAGACCGTCAACACCACCTCGTTCTTGCGAATGTCCATCGCGCCCCACCGCGCGACGAGCTCGAGCGCCTCGGCGGAGCGCAGGCGCGCGGGCAGCCCGATGCGGAACGTGAGCGTGTCGAGGAAGTGCCACGTGGGGCGAACGTCCTCCGCTCGGAGCGCCTCGTTCACCTCGTCGACGACCTTGGCGTCGACGAACGCGGGCACGTGGCGGAGGTCGGCGCTCTCCAGAATCAGCGAGAGGCGCAGCAGGTCGCGCTCGTCGCGCCTCACGATCTCGGGGACCACGAGGATCCGAGCCGCCTGAACGGTCACGGGGATCACGACGCCGGCGATCGTCCAGCGGAGGCGCGCGGCCGTCTCGATTCGCAGGCCCCGGTCGGGGACGAGCGTCACGCGGTCCGGCCGCTCGACGAAGAGCGTGCGCGCCTTTCCCTCGAGATCGCCGAGGCGGACCTCGAGCGGCGTGAGCCGGTTCACGGCGTCGGTGAGATCGTCGAGGCCTAAGGTGGCGTGGAGGAGCATGGGAGAGCCTAGCCCGGATAATTCACTGGACGTGGGTGCGGTGTGTGGAGGGGGGGGCGATTT
>DAORJJ010000273.1:0-8826 GCA_035439005.1 Polyangiaceae bacterium
CGACCACCCCGAGCGCGGCGAGCGCGAGGCGTGGGCGGGCGGGGCGCTCGACGAAAGGACGACGGGCTCTCATCGGGGACCGAGCCTAGCCGGCGGGCGCCGCGTCGGCTTGCGCGAATCGGTCATTGGCTTTCGCGATCCGCGCAGGGCTCAGTCGCCCGTGCGATGGCGGCGCGGCGGCTCGCCGTGCGGAGGCAGCACGCAGGCGCCCGCCACGCCCCGACCGCGCGCGGCCGACGGAGGCTCGCCGAACCTGCGAGAGAAGGCGGCGCTGAAGGCGGCGAGCGTCGCGTAGCCGACGTGGTGCGCCACCTCGCTCGCGCTGTAGACGCCGGTCTCCAGGATGAGCCGAGCCTCGTCGAGGCGACGGCCCCGGCGGTACGCCGCGGGCGACGCGCCGACCTCCCGCTGGAACGCGCGCGCGAGGGTGGACTCGCTCGCCCCGAGGCGCTTGCAGAGCGCGCGCAGGCCGAGGTCCTCGAAGAGGTGCGCGTCGAGGAGCGCCCGCGCGCGCGCGACCAGCGGCGCGTCGTCCCGCACGACCGAGGCGCGCGTGCGCCGAGCGAGCGCCTCTTTGCCCAGAAAGTAAACCTCTTTTACCAACTCGGTCTCGAGGAACCGCGCCGCCTGGCTGTCGCGCTTCTCGCACACGGTCCACTCGAACACGGCGCGGTGCACGAGCTCGTGCACCCAGCGCGTCCGAGGGAGCACGCGCGGCTGGCTCAGCACCTCGGCGTAGGTCGACCGATCGACGTCGCCGGCGTACTCGCGGAAGAAGGCCTCTTCGGCCGCGGCGCCGAGCTCGACGAGCGCCGCGGAGGCGATCGCCGTGGACGCCGAGAGCCGGAAGCGGAGCCGCGCGGGCACCACCGCGAGCTTCGCGCGATCGACGCGGACCGCGAGCGTCGACGCCTCGACCACCACGTCCCCCTCGAGCGGGACGACGAGCGTAGGGCGCGCGCCGAGGCGGTGCCGCTCTAGCGCCCGAGGGTCCCGCACCACGACGACGCGCGTCGCGCCCCGCTCCGCTCCGCGGAGCGGCGCGGCCTCGGGCTCTCGTGTGCGCGCGCGCGTGACCATGCGCTCGAGGGTACACCGCCCTCGGGCCCTCGAGGCCGCGCCCGCGCGCGCGCGCTCACAGCGCGGCGAGGAAGCGCTCGAGGTCCTCCGCGCCGCCGATGTGCCGGCCGTCGATGAACACCTGCGGCGTGCTCGCGCGGCCGCTCACGGCGCGGAGGTTGCGGGGCGAGGCGGGGATCTCCTCGTAGGCGAGGCTCCGCGCGGCGAGCGCCTGCTTCGCCTTCGCGCAGTAGCTACAGCCAGGCTTCGTGAAGAGCACCACGTCGGGCGGCGCCTTCGCGTTCGGGTCGAGGTAGCGGAGCATCGTGTCCGCGTCCGACACCTCGAAGGGATCGCCCTCCTTGTCGGGCTCGATGAACATCTTCGTGATCACCCCATCCTCGACGAGCATCGAGTAGCGCCACGAGCGCTTCCCGAAGCCGAGGCTCGCCTTGTCGACCAGCATCCCCACCTTCTCGGTGAACTCGCCGTTGCCGTCCGGCAGGAACGTGAGGCCGGTGGCGCGCTGGCTCGAGGCCCACTCCGCCATCACGAAGGCGTCGTTGACCGACAGGCAGACCACGTCATCGACTCCCCTCGCCTTGAACGCGGGGAGCAGCTCGTTGTACCGGGGCACGTGCGCGCTCGAGCAGGTGGGCGTGAACGCGCCTGGGAGCGCGAACACCACGACCTTCTTCCCGGCGAACACCTCGGCGGTCGTGACGTCCTTCCAGCGACCGTCGACGCGCGTGCGGAACGTGACGTCCGGGACCCTCTGACCTTCTCGACTCTCCAAGCTCATGGCTCACTCTCCTGTGGGTTGGTTGTCACTTCGTCTCTGTCAGCTTCGCGAGGGCGTCGCGCAGGGCCGTGCGCAGGCCCTCCTCGATCACCGGGTGGTAGAACGGCATCGCGAGCATCTGCGCGACGGTGAGCCCCTGCTGGTGGGCCCACGCGAGCAGGTGCGCGAGGTGCTCCGCCCTCGGCCCCGCGAGCTCGGCGCCGAGCAGCCGCCCCGTCGAGCGCTCGGCGTACACGCGCCCGAGCCCTCGATTCTGGAGCATCACGCGGCTCCTGCCCTGGTCGGCGAAGCTCACCTCGCCGACCACGGGCGGGCTCGATCCGGCCTGGCCCGACGCGTGGAGCGAGGCGTACGTCGCGCCGACGATCGCGAGCGACGGCTCGGTGAACGTGATGGCCAGCAGCGAGCGCCTGGCGCCGCCCTCCACGCGCGGGAAGCGGGCCGCGTTGCCCCCGGCGATGCGCCCCTCGTCCGCCGCCTCGTGGAGGAGCGGCACGTCGTCGTTCGCGTCGCCCGCGATGAAGACCGACGTCCCCTCGCACATCATCGTCGCGCGGTCGTGCACGGGCGCGCCCTGCGCGTCGAGCCGCACCCCCGCGGCGTCCAGCCCGAGCCCGCGCAGGTTCGGCCGGCGGCCCGCGGCGACGAGCACGTATTCGAAGGTCTCCGCGTGGGGCGCGCCCCCCTCTTCCCAGGTGACCTCCACGCCGCCGGGCGCGAGCCGGAGGGCGTCGACCTTGGCGTCGGGGTGGAACGGAAACTCCTCCCCGAACGCCGCGAGCGCGACCGCCTTCACCGCGGGGTCGGTGAGCGGCCCGACCGTGCCCCCGCGCCCGAAGACCCGCACACGGACGCCCAGCCGGGCCAGGGCCTGGCTGAGCTCGAGCCCGATGACGCCGCCGCCGAACACCGCCACCGACGTGGGCAGCGCCTCCCACGCGAACACGTCGTCGTTGATCACGAGGCGCTCGCGGACCGCCTCGAACATCGGCGGGATGACCGCCGAAGAGCCCGTCGCGATGACGACGGCGCCGGCCTCCACGCGCGCAGCCCAGGGCTCGCCCGCGACGCTCTGCACCTCCAAGACCCCGGGGGCGAGGAAGCGCGCGCGCCCGTGGAGCTTGTGGTCCGCAGGGATCTCCTCGACGCCCTCGAGCACGAAGCCGACGAAGCGATCGCGCTCGCGACGCACGCGTTCCATCACCGCGCGGCCGTCGACGCGCACCGTCGCGTGCACCCCGAAGGGCCCGGCGTGGCGGGCGTGGTGCGCCGCCTCGCCCGCGGCGATGAGGAGCTTGCTCGGCATGCACCCCACCCGCGCACACGTGGTGCCGTGGTGCCCGGCCTCGATGAGGAGGACGCGCGGCGTGTGCTTGCGCGCCTCTCGGTAAGCCGCGAGGCCGGCGGTGCCCGCGCCCACGACCGCGACGTCGACTGTCTTGGTGTCCATCTGCATGACGACACCATGGGGCGGCGTCGCACCCGTGGCCAATACCAAGTCGCGATGCTCCCGATAGACGCAGGCTATCGGCCGCGATCAGGCCGTCGGAGCAGGGCGCGCGAGCGGGGCCGCGGCGAGCCACGCGTCGAGGTCCGCGAGCGCGCGCTCGGCGAGCGCCTGGTACCTGTCGCGCTTCTTCAGCCTGCGGTTCTCGTGAGGCGGCATGCAGGCCCACGTGATGTTGGAGGGCTGGTAGCGCGGCTGCGGGCGCGACAGGTGTGTGCGCAGGCCGCCGAGGGCCGTCGTCGCGGGTGGCGGCGTGAACGGGAGGGCCGCGAGCGTCTGCGCGAGCCCGAGCGCGCACACGAGCCCGCCGGCCGCGCTCTCCACGTAGCCCTCGACGCCGGTGATCTGCCCCGCCAGGTAGAGGTGCGGGCGGGCGCGGAGCATCATGCGCTCGTCGAGGAGCTCCGGGGCGTTGACGAAGGTGTTCCGGTGCACGCTGCCGAAGCGGAGGATCTCCGCGTCTTCGAGCCCCGGGATGGTGCGAAACACCGCGGCCTGCGCGCCGTAGGTCATGCGGGTCTGGAAGCCCACGAGGTTGTACGCCGTGGCCGCGGCGTCCTCCTGGCGGAGCTGCACGACGGCGAACGGGCGGCGGCCCGTGCGAGGATCGGTGAGGCCCACGGGCTTCATGGGCCCGAACGCGAGGGTCATCTCGCCCCGCGCGGCCATCACCTCGATCGGCAGGCAGCCCTCGAAGTAGCGCGTCTCCTCGAAGCCGCGCGGCGCGACCTTCTCCGCCGCGACAACCCGCGCGACGAAGGCCTTGTAGCCCTCCTCGTCGAACGGGCAGTTCACGTAGGCCTCGTCGCCCAGCGCCGTCGCGTCGAGCTGCTCGGCGCCGTCGCCGTCGCCGCCGTCGCCGCCCTTGCCCCACCGCGACTGCCGGAACACGCGGTCCCAGGCGATGCTGTCCGCGGCGACGATGGGCGCGATCGCGTCGTAGTAGGCGAGCTGTTCGGCGCCGATGGCGCGCGCCAGATCGGCCGCGAGCGCGTCGCCCGTGAGCGGGCCGGTCGCGAGGATCACCGGGCGCTCGGCGGACGCCTCGGGCAGCGCGGACACGATCTCGTGGACCACGCGCACCCGGGGGTGCGCCGCGAGGACGCGCGTCACCTCGTCGGAGAACACGTCGCGATCGACCGCGAGCGCTCCCCCGGCCGGCACCTTGGCGACCTCGGCGGCGCGGAGCACGAGCGAGCCCGCGCGGCGGAGCTCCTCCTTCAGGAGCCCCACCGCGTTGATGAGCGCGGCGCCGCGCATGCTGTTCGAGCACACGAGCTCGCACAGCTTGTCGCTGGTCTGCGCGGGCGTCCTCGCCAGGGGCTTCTGCTCGACGAGGGTCACCTCCACGCCGCGCTCGGCGAGCTGAAAGGCGGCCTCGCACCCGGCCAGGCCGGCTCCCACGATCAAGACTTCGCGCGCGCTCACGACGGGGTTCGTAGCACCTTCGCGGCGCGGCGGGGGAGCCACGAGCGAGCCGTCGCCCGCGCCCCGCTCAGGCGCGCTCGACCGCGACCACGCCCTGGAGCTTCTGCAGGGCGCGCATGACGGTCTTCAGCTGCGTGAGGTCTTGGCACACGAAGGTGAAGATGTTGATCGCGCGCCCGTCGTCGCCCGCGCGGCAGTTGGCCTCGGTGATGTTGATGCCCTGCGCGCTGAAGGTGCTCCCCACGTTCGCGAGGATGCCCATGCGGTTCTGGGCGACGACCTTCAGCTGGACCGAGCGGTTGATCTTGGCCTTCGAGTCCCACTGGATCTCGACGCGCCGATCGGGATCCGTGTCGAACGCCTTCGCGCACCCTCGCCGGTGGATCGTGATGCCGCGGCCCCGCGTGATGAAGCCGAGGATGTCGTCCCCGGGGAGCGGGCTGCAGCACTTCGCGTACCGCACGAGCACGTCGTCGATGCCGTTGAGCCGAATGCCGCCAGAGTCGTCGCCCTTGATGACCTTGCGCACGAAGCCCGCGAGGCGCCCCTCGCGGATGCTCTCCGGCGCCTCGGAGGAGCCGTCCTCCGCGGGGGGCGCGACGGCGTGGAGCACGTCCTTCGGATCGGCCTTCCCGTAGCCGACCTGGATGAAGAGCTCGTCCATCGTCGCGACCTTGAGCGCCTCGAGCACCTTGCGCAGCTCGTTCTCGTTCTTCTGGAGCTTCGAGAACGACACGCTCGCGCGGTGAAACTCGCGCTCGACCAGCTCCTTGCCGAGCCGGTAGCTCCGCTCGCGGTGCTCGGTGCGGAGGAAGGCGCGGATCTTGGCGCGCGCGCTCGTGGTGGCGACGAGATCGATCCAGTCTTTGCTCGGCTGCTGGCTCGGTGAGGTGACCACCTCGACGACGTCGCCGTTTCGGAGCTTGTACCGCAAGGGCTCGAGCTTGCCGTTCACGCGCGCGCCGGTGATGTGGTCGCCGAGCTGGGAGTGGATTTGGTACGCGAAGTCGATGGGCGTGGCGCCGCGCGGGAAGACGCGGACGTCGCCCTTGGGCGTGAAGACGTAGACCTCCTCCTGAAAGAGGTCGACCTTGACGCCCTCGAGGAACTCGGCCGGGTCCTTCAGGTCCTTCTGCCACTTCATCAGCTGCTGGAGCCAGCCGAAGCGCGCGACGTCGTCGTCGGACATGCCGCCCGAGTGCCGCGACTTGTACTTCCAGTGCGCCGCGATGCCCCGCTCGGCGACGCGGTGCATGTCGTGCGTGCGGATCTGGATCTCCACGCGCTCGCGCCCGGGGCCGATGACCGTCGTGTGGAGCGACTGGTACATGTTCGGCTTGGGCAGCGCGATGTAGTCCTTGAACCGCCCCGGCACGGGCGTCCACTTGGAGTGGATGACGCCGAGCGCCGCGTAGCAGTCGCTCACGCTCTCGACGATGACGCGGAACGCGATGAGGTCGTGGATTTGCTCCACCGAGCACTCGTTCTGCTTCATCTTTCGCCAGACCGAGTAGAGGTGCTTCGCGCGCCCCGACACGTCGGCCGCGAATGCCTGCTCGGCGAGGCGGCTGGCGAGCGTGCGCGAGACGTCGGCGATGTACTTCTCGCGCTGCGCCTTGGTCTTCTGGATGCCCTGGACGACCTCCTGGTAGCCGTCGGGCTCGAGGTAGCGGAACGCGAGGTCTTCGAGCTCGCACTTGTACTCCGCCATGCCCAGCCGGTTGGCGAGCGGGGCGTAGATTTCCATGGTCTCGCGCGAGATGCGCTCCTGCGCGTCCGGCTTCATGTGCTGCATCGTCCGCATGTTGTCCACGCGGTCGCACAGCTTCACGAGCAGCACGCGGATGTCGCGGGACATCGCGACGACCATCTTGCGGAAGTTCTCCGCCTGGCGGTCCTCCTTCGAGGTGAAGTTGATCTTGCTCAGCTTCGTGACGCCGTCGACGAGCTGCGCGATCTCCTCGCCGAACTCGCGCTCGAGATCCTTCGTGGTCGCGAGCGTGTCCTCGACGACGTCGTGGAGCAGGCCGGCGCACACGCTGGCCGTGTCGAGGCGCAGGTCGGCGATGGCGCCCGCGACGCTCGCAGGGTGGATGAAGTAGGGATCCCCCGACTTCCTCATCTGCCCCGCGTGCATACGAAAGCTGTAGTCGTAGGCGCGCTTGATGAGCTCGGCGTCAGCCGTGGGCTGGTAAGCGCGAATGCGGAGGATAAGGTCGTCGACGGGGAGCATCGGGGCGCGAACAGCGGCTCGCTCGCACAGAGAACGGTAACACCGCGCCCCGCGGCCGGCAACGAACCGCCCGTCTCGCTTCGGTCCCGCTTCGCCCGGCGGAGGGCCGTGACATGGGCGTCATACCCCGAGAAAAGTGGGGGCTGGGCTGGCGCTTCAGGTTGCGGGGAGGCCCCAGGCAGCCTAGGCTGCGCTACGTCTTGGGGGCCGCGCGTTCGTCGCGGACGCTCTTTGGTTTCTCTAGAGGAGATCGCGATGCAAAAGAACAATTGGCTTCGTCTCAGTCTGGCTTCCATGATTCTCGCGGGCGTGGGCGCAGGCTCCGTGCTCCAGGGCTGCAGCGACGATCCGGTCACCCCGGCCGCGGACGCCGGCAAGGACACGGCCCCCACCGCCACGGTCATCCCGACGGGCACCAGCACGGGCACCGGCACGGGCACCGCGCCGATCGACGCGGCGCCGCCGCCCGAGTCGCAGAAGATCATCTTCGTCCACGCCGCCAACTGGCTCGGCGCCGCCTTCGAGAGCGGCACCGGCGCAGCCGAAGCGGTGAACGGCGCCATCCGCCTCTGCCTCCGCGCGGGCCCGGAGGGCACGAACCCGTTCCTGCCCGTCCCCGCGCTGCCGAACAAGGCCTCGGCGCCGCTCCCCTTCCCCGCGCTGCTCCCTGGGACGGGCGGCGTGCTCCCGGCCAAGACCGACTTCTCCACGACGCGCCTCGAGGGCTACGCGATGAACGCGGCGCTCATGGCCTCCAAGGGCTTCGGCTCCGGAGCCGGCGCGAACACCTCCTGCGGCGATCTCTTCAGCAAGGGCTTCAACCCCGACGCAGGCCCCGGCGACGGCGGCGTGCAGCTCGTTGAGGGCGTCGACTACGTGAAGGTCGGCGTCATTCCGGCCGGCACGTTCGCGAACGAGTCGACCTACGTGGTCTCCGCGCAGGGCTGCGCGAAGGGCTTCACCGGTGATCCCGCCGCCGTCTCCGCCAAGTGCGGCGCGAGCTACAACGAGACGACCGGCAACCTCGAGCTCAAGATCACGAAGCTGGACCGCAGCGATGTCGCGGCGGGCGAGCTCGGCGCGCAGTTCATCCACGCCACCACGGGCGCCGGCCAGGTCGGCCCGCTGAACCCCGGCGTCGTTACGGGCGGCGGCGCCCCCGACGCGGGCGGCGACGCCGGCGCGTTCAAGGCGTTCGCTCCGGCGCCCGTCGCCTACAACGCCCCGATCACCGCCCTCGCCAAGCTCGCAGGCGTTAGCCTCACCAGCGACACGCTCTCGATGAACCCGGCGATCCCGGCCATCCCGAACTACTCGTTCGAGTCGGCCGTCGCGGCCACCTCGCCGTCCACTCCCATCGCGCTCGGCAAGGGCCACGTCTTCGTCGCCGTCGGCGAGGTGGGCGCGGCGTCCGGTTCGATCGCCAACCGCAAGCTCCACTTCCTCGCGTTCCCGACCAACCCCACGGTCCCGCCGCTCGAGCAGTGAGCACGTAGGCCTCGCGGCCTCGGAGAAGGGCGCTTCCCTCGGGAGGCGCCCTTCGCCTTTTGTCATGTGCGCCGCGCGAGCCTCGGTCCCACGGCGACCACGGCGACCACGCGCACGATGAGGACGCGCGACGGCGTCGCGCTCGTGAGTCGATCGGGCGCAGGCGCGTGGGGCACGGCGCGCGCGACGACCCCGCGCGCGCGACGTCATCGCGCTCGTGGCTCGACCAGGCGCAGGCGCTCAGCGGCCCGCGCGGCGAACTACAGCTTGCACTTGTACTCTTCGCGCTTGATCTCGGGGGGCGGGTCG
>DAORJJ010000274.1:0-8819 GCA_035439005.1 Polyangiaceae bacterium
CACTTCATCCGCGAAGTGCGGCGGCTGGGCGGTAGGTATGCCACGCTGCCGATCGTGGCGATCTCGGGCTTTTTGGACGCTGCTCGCCGCATCGACTCCTTGCGCGCGGGCGCCACTCTTTGCATTGCCAAGCCGGTGGAGCATGCCGAACCCCGCGTGGAGGGCCGCCGCGTTGCCGAGGTTGCCGCTCGGCAGCACGACCCAGTCGGGGACGCTCCACCCGAGCTGCCGCGCCAGCTCGAAGGCGACGGTCTTCTGCCCCTCGATGCGCAGGGGGTTCATGCTGTTGGCGAGGTAGACGAGCCCGCGCCGCGACAGCTCGGTGACGAGCGCCATGCACCCGTCGAAGTCGGTGTCGAGCGCCAGCACCTTGGCTCCGTGCGCGAGCGGCTGCACGAGCTGCGCGGTGGAGACCTTGCCCCGCGGGAGCAGCACGACGACGGGCACGCCGGCGGCCGCGCCGTAGGCGGCGAGCGCGGCCGAGGTGTCGCCGGTGCTCGCGCACGCCACCGCTCGCGCGGTGAGGGCCCCGGTGGCTTGCCCGTCGACGACGGCGCTCACGAGGACCGTCATGCCGAGGTCTTTGAACGAGCCGGAGTGCGAGGTGCCGCACTGCTTGACGTAGAGCTCGGGGACATCGATCGCCTCGCCGTAGCGCCGCGCGTGCACGAGGGGCGTCTTGCCCTCGCCGAGGGTCACCACGTGCGCCGGCGCGATGCCGGGCAGCACCCACTCGCGGAAGGCCCACACGCCGGAGCCGTCGAGGCCGAGCGCGGCGCCGGCCCGCGCGTCGAACAGCGCACGCCACTCGGCGGCGGGGCGCGCGGCGAGGGCGGCCTCGTCGTGGACGACCTCGAGCAGGCCTTGGCAGGTGGCGCAGCGCGGCTCGGCGAGCGTGAGCGGCAGCCGCCCGCTGCACCCCGCGAAGCAGCGAACGTGGGCCTCGGCCTTCAAGAGGACACCGCGTTCGCCCCTTCGGGGCGGCTCAGGATAGTCAAGATGGTTTCCCTATTTCGGAACGCAGCGCAGGACGCGCGGGTTGTCGGGCGCGGGCAGGCAGCGCTCGGAGCTCGGGCAGTCGGAGTCGAGGCAGCACACGTCGCGGCACACCCGGCTGGTCGTGGAGCCGTCGGGCTGGCCGTTCGACTCGAGCTCGCACTGCGTGCTCGCGCAGTCGTTGCCGTTGGTGCAAGGGCTCTTCGCGGCCGCGCGCGTGCCCGTGGGGAGGCAGTGCTGGACGATGTCGGTGCCGTTCGGGCCGGCGAAGTTCCAGATGCACGAGTTGCCCGCGCCGCACTGCGCGCTCGCGCAGCAGCGCACGCCGCAGGCGGTCTCGCCGATGCAGTAGTTCGAGCGGCAGTTGGAGTTGACGGTGCACGCCCCGCCCGCGTCCTTCGCGACCGTGCTCGGCGGGTTGGCGCAGACGAAGCCCGTGTACTTCGACGAGAGCGTGCGCACGTTGCACGTGCCGCCCGCGCAGTCGCTGTCGAGGCAGCAGGAGTCGATGCAGCGCTTGCCGCCGCTCCCGCCGAGGTCCGCGCAGAGGCCGCTGCGGCACTCGGTGTTGGTGCCGCAGGGCGTGCCGCCCTTCGCGCCGCCCGACGACGGCAGGTTTCGGTCGGGGGCGAGCGCGGTCGCCGCCACGCAGTAGCTGCCCCCCGAGCCCGGCGAGAGGCACACGAAGCCCGCCCCGCATTGCTCGGAGGTGCAGCAGATCTTCGTGCACACCGGGCCCGAGGCCTGCGCCGCCTGCCCGAGCAGCCCCTCGGTGCCGCAGAGGAGCCCGGCCGCGCACTCCTTGTCGAGCCGGCAGGCGCCGCCGAGCGGCGCGGGGCCCACCGCGACGTCGGCGCGATCGGGCCCGGCGTCGATGATGGGCGGGAGGGTGTCGGGGACCTCGGCGTCCTCGGGCGGGGGAGGCGGCGGGGAGGTGTCCTTCGGGCTGCCCACGACGCAGGTGCCGCCGCTGCAGAACTGCCCGGTGGGGCACGCGCCGGCGACGCCCTCTTGGCACGCGTACGCGGGCGGATCGGTCGGGACGATGAGCTGGCAGCCGAACGCCGCGCCCAGGAGGCCCACCATCGCGCCCGTCACCCAGAGCCTGCCTCGCACCGTGGCGCGCAGCGAGAGCTTCTTCATGGCCACCCCGTCACGAGTACGACGCCGCCGCCGGCCCGGCCGACCATCGGCGCGAGCCCGACCTTCTGCGGGCTCGCCAAGAGCTTCGGCCGCGCGAAATAGAGGACGGCGGCGGCGGCAAACCCCGCGATCCCGACGGCGAAGCCGATGTCCGAGACGACCGCGGAGGTGTGCGCGGAGTCGCTCTTCTCCACGAGGTCGGCGTAGGTGCCGTCGCGCCCCGTCGTGAAGCCCGCGGCCGGTCGCTCCGCCAGCGCCTTGACCCCGAAGATCGCGCCGACGGCGAGCCCGACGATGCCCACGCCCGCGGCCCCGATGGTGGCGCCGTCGACCCGCCCTCGCGGAGGCGGCCCTTGGGGCGTCTCCTTGGGCGGCGGGGGCTCCACGACCGGCGGAGGCTCGTTCTTCTTCTGGTCCTCCAGCTGCTTCTTCGCCCCCTCGAGGCGCAGGATGATGGCCTCCGCGCGGGACTTCTCCGCGTCGGTCACGTCGGACATCTCGCGGTAGCCGCGGAACTGCTCGAGGGCCTCGTCGAAGAGCGCGAGCTTCTCGTCGACGATGCCGAGGTTGAACACGAGCTCCTTCGAGGTGGGATCGAGGCGCTTCGCCTCGAGCAGCTCGAGCCGCGCGTCGCGGTAGTTGCCCTGGCCGTAGAGCTCGCGGGCCTTGGCGAAGTGGCGCTGCGCCTCCGCGTGCGCGCCCTCCTCGAGGGTCTGCGCGCGCGCCGGTCGGGCGACGAGCGTGGAGGGCGCCGCAGCTCCGAGGGCGAGCGCGAGCCAGACGAACCAGCCTCCAGGGCGTACCTGACGAACCATAAGCGTGGGTCAGTCTAGCCGAATTCGGCGGCCGACGCGCTCAGAACCGCCGTGGTGTAAGGCGCGGGGCACGCCGGGCGTTGGGAACGCATGGAGGTCGTCATGTCTGGTCGCATGTCTGGTCGCGTGTCGGGTCCCGTGTCGGGCCGCGTGTCGGGTCGCGTGTCGGGCCGCGTGCTCGCGGTCGCGGCCGCCGCGGTCGCGCTCGGGGCGTCGCTGTGGAGCGCCCCGGCGCGCGCCCAGGAGCCGCTGGTGGTCGCGGGGCAGTACGCCTCGCCGCCGGGCCGCGCGCCGCTCGCCGTGGTCGACGAGCCGGAGCGCGGCGACCGCTACGAGCTGACCGAGCCCGAGCTCGTTCGCAAGCGCGCGCCCGTGCGTCTCGCGCTCGGCCCGTCCTTCCTCACCACCGGCAAGGGGCTCGGCGTCGGGCTCGGCGTTGGGCTCGAGTTCGGCTCGGGCAGGGTCGGCGGGCGCGTCTCCGCGACGTGGCTGCGCGGCGAGGGCACGCGCTCGGGCGTCGTCACGCCCACGGGCGACGCGGTCGGGCACTACCTCGGCGAGCTCACGCTGGACCTCCTGAAGCGCGGCTCCTTCCACCCCGTGGTCGCTGTAGGTGGAGGTGTGCTTCACGTGTCGCGCCCGGACGTGAGCGGCGTCGTGGCCGTGGGGACCGTGCGCGCTTCGCTCGAGTACTTCGCCCCGATCGACGAGGCCGATCTCCGGCTCGGCGTCGACGCCACGGGCGGCCTCGCGGGCCCAGGCGACGACGCGCTCCGCGACGTGCGCGGCTACGGGCTCTTCGGCGTCCACGCAGCGCTCGGCTTCTGAGCACCCGAGGCTCTGAGCTTCCAAGGCGCCTGTTGCGGCGCCCGGGGCTCTTGGGTACTGGTTCCGGCATGGCGCTGGAAGACGACGTTCGAGAGCTCTGCACCCGCGCGCGGCGCGCCGCCCGCGCGCTCGCCCCACGGCCGACGGCGGCGAAAGACGCGGGCCTCGAGGCCCTCTCCGCCGGGCTCCGGGCGAGCGCGGCCGACGTGCTCCGCGCGAACGCGGAGGACCTGCGCCTCGCCGAGGCCCGCGGGATGGCCCCGGCCATGCTCGATCGGCTGAGGCTCGACGAGGCGCGCGTCGCGGCGGTCGCCGCCAGCGTCGACGAGATCCGTGGCCTCCCCGATCCCGTGGGCGAGCTCATCTCCGAGTCGGTGCGGCCGAACGGGCTCCGCGTCCGCCGGGTCCGCGTGCCGATCGGCGTGGTCGCCATGATCTACGAGGCCCGGCCCAACGTCACGATCGAGGCGAGCGCGCTCACGCTGAAGAGCGGCAACGCGATCGTGCTCCGGGGCGGCTCCGAGGCCATCCACACGAACCGCGCCCTCGCGGCGGTGGTCTCGGCGGCGCTCCGCGAGGTCGGGCTGCCCGTCGACGCGGTGCAGCTCGTCCCGTTCACCGATCGCGACGCCGTGCGCGCGCTCGTCCAGCAGTCGGACACGGTCGACCTCGCGATCCCGCGCGGCGGCGAGTCGCTCATTCGCTTCGTGACCGAGCACGCGCGCGTGCCGGTCGTTCAGCACTACAAGGGCGTGTGCCACGCCTTCCTCGACACGGGGTGCGACCTCGAGCGCGCGCTCGCCATCGTCGAGAACGCGAAGCTCCAGCGCCCCGGCGTGTGCAACGCGCTCGAGTGCCTGCTCGTGGCCGAGCGCGACGCGGAGCGCCTGCTCCCTGCCATCGCGGCGAGACTCGCGCGCGGCGGGTGCGAGCTGCGAGGGTGCGAGCGCGCGCGCGCCATCGTGCCCACCATGACGCCCGCCACCGAGGCGGACTGGGGCGCCGAGTTCCTCGACAAGGTGCTCGCCGTCCGCGTGGTCGACGGGCTCGACGGCGCGCTCGAGCACATCGCCCGCTTTGGCTCCGGCCACACCGAGGCGATCGTCACGCCGAGCGAGGCGAGCGCGGCGCGGTTCCGGCTCGAGGTGGACGCGGCGTGCGTGGCCATCAACGCGTCGACGCGCTTTCACGACGGCGGCCAGATGGGGCTCGGCGCCGAGATCGGCATCGCGACGAGCCGGCTGCACTGGCGCGGGCCGATGGGGCTCGAGTCGCTCACCACGATGAAGTGGCTGCTCGAGGGCGAGGGCCACGTCCGAGGTTGACGCCGGGCGAGCTTCCGTCGAGCATCACGACTCGCGTGCACGCGCATGTCCGAAATGTGCGACCATGCGCACCCTCAGGAGACCTCTTTGGCTTCGACAAAAAAACCGACCAAGGCCGCCACCCCGGCTGCAAAGCCCCGCGCCGCCTCGGACTCACGTGACGTCCCGAAGCCCGCCGCCGAGCGCCCGCGCCTCCGCTCGTCCCACGGCGGCGCGACGCCCTCGAAGCCGGCCACGAAGCGCGCGGCGCCGGCGCCGAAGCGCGCTGCCCCCACCGCGCCCAAGCGCGCCGCCGCGTCGCGCGTGAAGGCGAGCGTCGCGGGCGTCACCAAGGCGGCGCGCGAGCCCGCCCGCGCGGCGGAGGCGGCCCCGAAGAGCCGCCGCCCGCGCATCGCCGGCGCGGCGCCTGCGGCCGTGGGCTCCGCGAGCGACGACGCGCGCGAGGTCGCGGTGGCGATCGCGGTGGCGGCGCTCGACAAGAAGGCGCACGCGCTCGAGATCTTGGACGTGTCCGGGAAGGTCGACTACGCGGATTTTCTCGTGCTGATGTCCGGAAAGAGCGACCGGCAGGTGTCCGCGCTCGCGCAGGGCATCGAGGACGCGCTCCGTCGCAAAGGCAGGCACGCGCTCTCCATCGAGGGGCTGCCCCACGCCGTGTGGGTGCTCATGGACTTCGGGGACGTGGTGGTCCACGTCTTCCAGGAGGACTCGCGCCAACTCTACGATCTCGACGGCTTGTGGATGGACGCGCGCCGCATCCCGCTCCCGTCCGAGCCGGCGCGCGCCTGAGCCCTCGCCGGGCCGATCGGGTCTGTGGCGTGGGCCCCGGCTCGCGCCCGCCTCCGCGCGTCAGGGTCGGGCGAGCGCCGTCGTGATCGCCGTGACGACCTCGGTCGACTCGGGCTGGATCGAGTCGGCGAAGCGCTCGACCACCTTGCCGTCCTTGCCGACGAGGAACTTCACGAAGTTCCACTCGATCTCGCCGCCGGCGTTGGGCTGCGCCTTCAGCCACTTGTAGATCGGGTGGGCGGTGGGCCCGTTCACCATGGTCTTCTCGAACATCGGGAACTCGACCTGGTAGGTCTTCTCGCAGAAATCCTTGATTTCCTCCGCGGTGCCCGGCTCTTGCTCGCCGAACTCGTTGCTCGGGAACCCGAGCACCACGAACCCTCGGGCGCCGTACGTGCGGTAGAGGTTCTGCAGCCCCTCGTACTGGGGGGTGTTCCCGCAGAACGAGGCGACGTTCACGAAGAGCGCCACCTTTCCGCGGTAGTCGCACATCGACACGGTCTTGTTCAGCACCAGCGTGGTCGCGGACAGCTCGTAGAGCTCGCCCGGCTTCGCGGCGGGGTTGCACGCGCCCGGCGGTGGGGCAGGGGGCTCGGTCGTGCCCGTCGGCTTGGTGGACGGGGGCGGCGCCGGCGTGGAGGCGCTGGGGGCCGTCGTCGCGGACGCGCTCGCCGCGGGGGGCGTGGGGCTGGGCGACGGCTGCGTCGTGACAGAGCACGCGGCCCCCGCGAGCAGCGTGGTCGCGGCGGCGGCGCGGATGGTTTGACGCAAGGCTTGGCGCATGATGTCTCCTGGTCGTCCCCTCTACGCACCGTAGCGAACGCCGGATCGCCCCGCAAGGACGCTCCCTGCTCCTCGGGCCGTGCCCGCCGCGCGGCGCCGTGCGACCATGCGGCGCATGTGCGAGCTCCTGGGCATGGAGTGCAACGTGCCGACCGACATCGTCTTTTCGTTCTCCGGCCTCGCGCTGCGGGGAGGCCTGCGTGGCCCGCACTCGGACGGGTGGGGCCTCGCGCTCTACGAGGGCAAGGCGGTCCGCACGTTCCTCGAGCCGGAGGCCGCGGCGCGCTCGCCGCTCGCCGAGTTCGTGCGCAACCACCCGGTCAAGACCCTCCTCGCCGTCGCCCACGTGAGGCTCAAGACCCGCGGCCGGGCCACGCTCGAGAACACGCACCCGTTCGTCCGTGAGCTGTGGGGTCGCAGCTGGGTGTTCGCGCACAACGGGACCGTGCGCGGCGCCGCGCGCCTGCCCCTCGGGCGGTTCCGCCCCGTCGGCAACACCGACAGCGAGCGGGCGTTCTGCGCGATCCTCGCGCGCCTCGAGGGCCGCTTCTCCGAGTTCCCACGCTCGCGCGAGGGCAAGCGCGCCCTCTGGCAGGCCGTCGCGGACGCCGGCGCCGAGGTCGGCGCGCGCGGCTCGTTCAACTTTCTCCTGGCCGACGGGGAGCACCTCTTCGCGCGGTGCGCGACGAAGCTGCACTACATCGTGCGGCGCGCGCCCTTCGGCGCCGCGACGCTCGCCGACGAGGAGCTGCGCGTCGACTTCGCCGAGGTGACCACGCCGACCGACCGCGTGGCCGTGGTCGCGACGGCGCCGCTCACGCGGGACGAGGTGTGGACCCCCGGAGCGCCGGGCGATCTCTGGGTGTTTCGCCGCGGCGCGCTGCGCGCGACGCTGAGGGCCTGAGAGTGGCTCGCCCGAGCCGCCCTCGCCCTCGCGCGGCCGCGGAGCCCGAGACCGAGCGCGCGCTGCTGGCGCTCCGGGAGCTCTACGCGCGCGTCGACGCCCTCCACGCCGACACGTCCTGCGACGCGAGCGCCGAGTGCTGTCGCTTCGGCGTGACGGGTCGCGAGCCCTACGTCACCCCCCTCGAGCTCGCGGAGCTCCTTCGCGCGGTGCGCGCCGCCGGCGGGCTCCCGAAGCGCCGCGGGCTGCCCCTGGCGCGCGAGGCCGCCGAGCAGGCGTGGTGCCCGCTCCTCGGCGACGACGGCCGCTGCCGCGTGTACGCCGCGCGCCCGTTCGGCTGCCGCACGTTCTTCTGCGAGCGCGCGTCGCGGCCGGGGAAGGCCCCGCGGGACGCGGTGCGGGCGCTCCTCGTCGAGCTGTCGGCCCTCGCCGAGCGCTTCGACCCTCGGGGCGGCCGCGGCGCGCCGCTCACCCAGGCCCGCGCCCTCCGGGAGATCGTGGACCGCGCGGCTGGACGGGCCCGCTGACCCGCATCTCGAGAGCCCTGCGTGGGCACCCGCTGGGCCGCACGTCCGGGGCGTGGTCCCAGCCCGAGGCGGCGGCGGGTCGGTCGGCCATCGAGGGGCGCGGGAGGTGTTGGAACGGCGCGGGCGAAGGGGTAAGAAGCGGACGTGCGCCGCCCGCGAGGTCCCCTAGGCACCGCCGCCCTTGGCGCAGCGTACATGCTCGCGCTCGCGTGGCGCGCCGGCCGCGAGGCCGAGGACGGCGACCTGGGCGACAAGGCCGCGGCGGTGAGTCGGTTCATCGAGCTCAAATTCGCGGCGGATATCGCGCACATCGCGACGGCGATCGGCGCGTGCGCGCTCGGCATCGGGCTCGTGCTCGGGCTCGCCGCGTACGGCCTCATGCGCGCGCGCGGCGCGCACCGCGCGACGTGGGCCCGCTTCCTCGTCGAGTCGCTCGCGGTGGTGGCGGGTCTCCACGCGCTCGCCACGCTCCACGCGATGGCGCGTGCCCCGCAGCTCTACGCCGCCCGCTTCTACTCGCACGGGGGCGCGCTGCGTACGGTGCAGGTCCTCGTCACCGACGTGCTCGGCCCCCGAGGCACCACGGCCCTCGCGCTCGCCTTGGTGGCCTCGTACGGTTTGGGCCCGCGAGGGCGCCGCGCGGCCACCCGGCAAGCGCGCGCGCTCGCGTCCCGGGCGTGGGCGCGGGTCCGCGCCGTCGCGCCGGGGG
>DAORJJ010000275.1:0-8818 GCA_035439005.1 Polyangiaceae bacterium
CTATGGCGAGCCCGAGCCGGAGGCGAGGTCTCGCATGAACCGGCAGTGAGCCCCGAAGGGGCGAACGTAGGTCGATGGCGACCCCGAGCCGAAGGCGAGGTGTCGCCATGAACCTCGGTCTGCTCGCGTTCGCGCTCCGCGCCGTCGCGAGGCGCAAGGCCCGCGCCGTCGCGACCGGCGGCGGGCTCGCGTTCGCCGTGGCCCTCGTGGCCGCCGTGCTCTTCCTCGCCGACGCGCTCCGCGCGGAGTCCACCGCGACGCGCGACGCCCTGCCGGACCTGGTGGTCTCGCGCCTCGTGGGCGGCCGGCCCGCCGTCATTTCCGTGCAGAGCGCACGCAAGTTCGCGGACATCGACTCGGTGCGCCGCGTGAGGCCGCGAGTCTGGGGCTACGTGTTCGTGCCCGCCCTCCAGTCGAACGTGGTCGTCATGGGCACGCCGCCCGACGCCCCCTCCCTCGAGGCCGTGAGGGGCGCGCTCGCCGCCGGGCGAGACCTCCGCCCGGGCGCCCACGAGATGGTCGCCGGCGCGCGGATCGCCAAGTTCCTCGGCCTCGAGGTAGGCGACCAGCTCGTCCTGCCGTCGCCGAACCCCAAGGCCCCCTCGCTGCAGCTCGTGGGCACGTTCGCCTCGCCGATCGATCTCTTCACCAACGACGTCGTGATGATGTCGGACGACGACGCGCGCGCGGTGCTGGGCATGGCCACGGACGAGGCCACCGACCTCGCGCTCGACCTCGCGAACGCCGACGAGTCCCCCATCGTCGCGCGCACGGTGCTCGAGCGGATGCCCGAGGCCCGCGTGCTCGACAAGAAGCTCCTCGTGCGCGCGCACACGCTCGCCTTTGGGCGTCGCTCGGGGGTCGTCCTCGCCGCCTCCGCGCCGGTGCTGCTCGTGCTCCTCGTGCTCGCGTGGGACCGCCTGAGCGGCTTCGGCGACGCCGAGCATCGAGAGATCGCCGTGCTGAAGGCCGTGGGCTGGAGCACGAGCGAGGTGCTCTGGGCGAAGCTCTCCGAGTCGCTGCTCGTGGGCGCCTTCTCCACGGCGGCGGGGCTCGTGCTCGCGTATGTGTGGGTGTTCGTGGCGGGCGCACCCTTGCTGCGCCCTGCGCTCGCGGGCTTCGGCGTGCTCTACCCGGAGGCGCCCCTCACCCCGCAGGTGGACGCGGCGCAGCTCTTCGCGATCGCGCTCGCCGTGCTCGGCCCGTACGCGGCGCTCTCGATCGTGCCCGCGTGGCGCGCCGCGCAGGTCGACCCCATGGACGCCATGCGCGGCTGACGTCGCGTCCACGCGACGCGAGCTCCTGGTCGCGCGGCCGAGCGCACAGCGCGCGAGCCACGCGACGGTCACGCTCGATGCTCGCGCCGACTCATGCTTCCATGCGACCCATGGAAGTCGACCGCGACGCCGCCGCGAGCCACATCGAAGCGTTCCTCCGCGCCATCGGCCGTGATCCCGACGGTGACCCCGAGCTCGCCGAGACCGGCCGACGCGTGGCCGACGCGTTCGTCGACGAGTTGTGTGCAGGATACACGCTGTCGCCCCAGCTCCTCCTCCGCGAGAGCGCGATCGAGGGGAACGCGGAGCTCGTGATCGTGCGGGACGTGCAGCTCGCGACGACCTGCCCCCACCACCTCATGCCCGCGATCGGCCGCGCCACCGTCGCCTTCGCGCCGGCCGGGCGTCTCGTCGGGATCGGGACGATCGTGACGGTGCTCGAGGCGTGCGCTCGGCGCCTCGTGCTGCAGGAGACGCTCGGCGAGGACCTCGTGGAGGTGCTCGACGCCGAGCTCCGGCCGCGGTGGGTGGGGTGCCGCCTGGTGCTCTCCCACGGCTGCATGGTCGCGCGCGGCGAGCGGGCGCACGGCGCCGTCGTCGAGACCCTCGCGCTGCGTGGCTTCGCCGAGGGGGACGTGAGCGGGCGGCTCATGGCCCACCAGGTGCTCGGCCTCGGCCAGGGGGCGCCGTGAGCGCACCGCGCGGCGTGGCGCTCGTCACCGGCGCGGGGAGCGGCATCGGCCGCGCCGTCGCGAAGGGCCTGTTCGCGCGCGGCCTCGACCTCGCGCTGCTCGGGCGCACGGAGGCCACGCTCGAGGCCACGGCGTGGGAGGTGCTCGACGGGGCGACCCGCGGGCGAGCGCTCGCCCTCCGGTGCGACGTCTCCGACCCCGCCCAGGTGGCGCGCGCGTGCGGCAGGGTGCTCTCGGAGCTCGGCGTGCCGCGCGTGGTCGTGCACAGCGCGGGCGTCGTGGTGCGCGCCCCCGTGGAGACCACCACCGACGCCGAGTGGCGCTCGGTCCTTGGCGTCAACCTCGACGGGACCTTCCACGTCACGCGGGCGCTGCTGCCCGCGATGCGCGAGCGGGGCGAGGGCCGCTTCGTCGCGGTCGCGAGCATCTCTTCGACGCTGGGCACGCCCCGGCTCTCCGCCTACTGCGCCGCCAAGTGGGGCGTCGTCGGCTTCATGAAGTCGCTCGCCGAAGAGCTCCGCGGCACCCCGCTCGCCGCCATGTCGGTCCTCCCCGGCTCCGTCGACACGGCCATGCTCGAGGGCAGCGGCTTCGCGCCGGCGATGATGCCCGACGACGTGGCCAACGCGGTGCTCTACGCCGCGCTCGACGCGCCGCGCGCGATGAGCGGCAGCGCGATCGAGATCTTCGGCTGAGGGGCGCGCGGCCGCGGGCGCGAGCCCCGAACTAGCGGGCGCTCCGCACGAGCCGGCGCACCACGTCGGGATGATCGGTGGTGATGGCGTCGACGCCCGCCTCGAGCAGCGCGCGCACCACCGCCCGATCGGAGGTGGTCCAGGGGGCGACCGCGAGCCCGGCGCCGTGCGCCGCGGCGACCCCGGCCTCGGTCACGAACGACCAGTGTGGGAGCAGCACGTCGGCCTTCGCGCGGCGGGCCATCTCCAGCTCGTCGACCGGGCGGCAAGCATAGAGAATTCCCGTGAGAATACGCTTTGATAGCAGCTTCGTGCGCTTCACGAGCGCGTGGTCGAAGCCGATCACCATGGCGCGGTCGAGCATGCCGGTGCGGGTGAGCGCCTCGACCACGGCGACCTCCATTCCTGGCGCGTCGACAGGGCAGTTCTTGAGCTCGATCTCCACGCCCACGCCCGCCCCCTCGGCCCACGCGAGCGCCTGCTCGAGCGTGGGGACGCGCTCGCTCGCCCAGGCGTCGTCGAACCAGCTCCCGGCGTCGAGCCTCGCGAGCTGCGCGGCGGTGCGGGCGCGCACCGCGCCCCGCCCCGAGGTGGTCCGCGCGAGGGTGTCGTCGTGGATGACGACCGGCACGCCGTCGCGCGAGAGGTGCACGTCGAGCTCGATCCAGTCGGCGCCGAGCTTGGCCGCGCGCGCGAAGCTGCCGAGCGTGTTCTCGGGGCTGCTGCCCATCGCGCCGCGGTGCCCGACGACCGCGGGGCGGCCGGCGCGACGGACGCGGCCGACGGCGGTGCCGGGCTCGCCCCCGGGACGCTCTGCGGCGCCCTGACCGGCCCTCTTCGGCTGCCTCTTGCTCGACGACGTCGCCCCGCGGCGCGCTTGCGTTTCCATGGCCCGAGTAGAGCACGCGCCGCGCCCGATCGGCGCGGGCGCGTGCGCGCTCACGCCGAGAAGTTGCCCCGACCGCGACGCCGGTGATTGGGTGCCGGGCATGCGACACGCCCTCCACACCTCCTCGAGCGCGGCCGCCCCGGCGACCGCTCCCGCGGCTCGGCCCCGCGAGCGCGGCCCCTCGCTTCGGCACGCCCCCGTGCGCCGCCACGACCCCCGGGAGGAGCCGCTCCCGCAGCCGCTGCCGCTGCTCCGCGACGCGCTCGACGAGCTGGGCGACGCGGGTCTCCAGCGCTCGGCGCGCGCCCTCCACGTCATCGAGCTCTACGAGCCCTGGTCGCGCATGCGGGACCTGCGACGCGAGCGCTAGCTCACGCCGCCCCCGCCGCGCCGCGAAGCGGAGCACCGCTGCGTCAGCGCAGCTCGCCGCGCGCGAGCTCGATCGCGCCGTCCACCGTCGCGCCCTCCTCGTCGTCGCCGTTGGGGTGGGCCACGCGCTCGTACACGACGCGGTAGCGGAGCTCGCCGCGGAGGCCGTGGAGCGGGATGACGGCCACGTACACGTCGCGACCGTCGGCGAAGGGGCGTGTGTCGGGCTCGTGTCCGTCGCCGGAGGTCTCTCGGCTCTTCCTCGAGAGGAACGCCGTCCGCGCGGCCGCGTCCGACTCGACGACGAGGCGCAGCCTGCGGAAGATGTCGCCCGTGGGGAGGGCGTGACCCGCGCTCGCGCGGGTGAACGTGAAGACCGCCGCGTCGCCCTCGCGGCGCACCTCGACGCGCGCGGCGCGCCGCACGAGCTCGGCGCTGCGCGACGCGAAGAACCGGTGATCGACGTGCCGCCCGCCGCCGGGCTCCGCGACCGAGCGCATGTGGCACCCGACGCACGACGTGCCGCTCGCCGACGACGCCGCGTGCTCGCTCACGGTCTTTTGCATCAGCCGCGGCGGAGCGCCCGCTCCGTCGCCCGGGAAGGGGAACTCGTGGCACGAGGCGCACGCCGCGCTCGCGCGCTCGCGCGGCGTCGCGTGGCTCGTGGCGGCGCCCACGATCCGCCAGCGCCGCCCCCCTGGGTGGCACGTGACGCAAGCCACGCCGAGGTCCGACGCCGGCGGCAGCGGGCGCGCGGGGTCGGCCTCGGGCGCGTGACAGCGCGCGCAGAACGGGAGCGGCTCGATCGTGTAGGCGAGCTGGAAGGTGCCGTGCCGAAACGCCTCGGCGTGGTTCGACGCCCGCCACTCCTGGGCGATGGCCTCGTGGCAGGTGGTGCAGCCCTCGTTCGCGCGGTGGGCCTCCTCGGGCCGCGCGCCCGCCGGGGCCCCCGCGAGGTGCGGCGAGGGCGGGATCGCTCGGCCGCACGCGAGCCCGAGCGCCGCCGCGAGGCCAGCGAGGAGCGCGGCCGTCACCATGCGCGGGGTCCCCATCGAGAGAGCCTACCAGGCGCGGCGCGGCCGAACCGCGGGGTTCACGCGGGGCTCGCGGGAGCGCTTGCGCGGCTGCGGTTCGCGCGTAGCGTGGAGCGATGCGATCTGCGTCGGTCGTGTCCGGTGTCTCCCTCGCCCGCGCGCGCGCCGGCGTCCTGGCGGTCGCGCTCGGCGTCGTCGCCGGACCCGCGCTCGGGGCCTGCTCCCGCCCCGAGCCCATCACGGTCGAGCTGCCGCGGCCCTTGGCGAGCGGTCCCCGCCCGGACCTCTTTCCTACGGCGTCGGCCACGCCTGCGCCCGTCCCCACCGCGACCGAGCCGGCGAAGCCCACGCCCTTCCCGCTCACGCACCTCGCGGCCGAGGCCCCCACGCTCGGCGCCCCGTGCGCGCCCGCCAACCGGGCGTTCTGTGGCACCGGCGCACGCGTCGCCGTGACGGCGCACCGGTACACCTTCCACGGGACGGAGGGGCCATCGTGCGAGCCCGTGAGCGTGGCCACCGCCGACCACATGACGGGCTACGCGACCTCTGCCTGCGTCGAGGGCGACCGCCTCCACGTCAATCGGTCCTGCATCATGTGCCGCTCCCCCTCGGGCACCGCCATCGAGGGGCTGGTCTCCGAAATGACCCCGGGGCAGCTCGCCTTCGTGCAGGAGCAGGCTGGCCTGAAGGGGGCGCCGCTCCTCAGCGCGCAGGAGTGGGATCTCGCGATCCGGTCCGCACACTCCAACACTTTGAAAGAAAAGCACTAATCGACGCGATTTTGCTCGCGTCGAGGGGCCGTCGAGAGAGCGCGCGAGGGGCCGCGGCGCCGCGAGCCCTCGCGCCGTCGGTGCCCCGGCGGTAAGCTCGGGCTCTCTTGGACGCCCCGCCCGACCTCACCGCCGCGCTCCCGTGCCTCCCGCTCTTCCCGCTGCCCGAGGTGGTCTTGTTCCCAGGCGCGCGGCTGCCGCTGCACGTGTTCGAGCCGCGCTACCGCGCGATGCTCGCGCGCTGCCTGGCCACGCACCGCGCGCTCGCGATCGTGCAGCTCCTCCCAGGGACCGACGAGCGAGGCCTGCCGCGCCTCGCCAGGATCGCCGGCGGCGGCGTCATCACCGAGCACCACGAGCTCCCGGACGGACGGGCGAACATCCTCGTCGAGGGCACGGCGCGCCTCTCGCTGGAGGAGCTGGCGTTCGAGCCACCGTACAGGCGCGCGCGCGCCACCGTCCTGTCCGACGCGCCCGGGCGGCTCTCGGAGCCCGACCGCGCCGCCTTGCTGAGCGCCGCGACCACCTTCGCAGAGCTCGTGCGAAGGCACGATCGCTCGTTCTCTTTCCACGTGGACGGCGGCGATCCCCACCTCGTCGAGCTCTGCGCGTTTCAGCTCGTGGTCGACGCCGAGCTGCGCCAGTCCCTCCTCGAGGAGCTCAGCGTCGCCCGCCGCGCGCGCAAGGTCACCGAGGCGCTGATGGTGCAGGCCGCCACGCTCCGCGTGCGCGGCGGGGCGGTGCGCGATGTCAACTGAAGGCGGCGCGCCCCCGAAGCTCGTCGGGACGCTGGCGCCCGAGGCCCTCGCCGACCAGGCGCACGTGCGCATGCCCTACCCGCCCTTCGACGTGCTCGTCGCGATGGTGGAGGGGGTCCCGCGCGCCATCGAAGACGCCTGCAACCACGCCGGCGCCAGCCTGAGCCCGGGCCCCCGCACGAAAGACGGGCGGTGCGTCGTGTGCCCGGTGCACGGGTACGTGTTTCAGCTCGTCGACGGCAAGCTGCGCAGCCCTCGCGGCCTCTGCGGCGACCAGCGCACGTTCGAGGTGCGGCGCGAGCCAGACGGCACCCTCTCGGTGTGGGACACCTTCGACCTCACCGTGAGCCCAACTCCCTGAGCGCCTGAGCGCGACCCGCGGCCGCGGGCGCTGGCGCGCGAGGACGCGAGAGCGCTAGCATTCGGCGCCATGGCACCGTTCTTCATCTTCGGCGGCATCCTGCTCCTGGTGGGCGTGATCATCACGGCGGCCAACCTCAAGAACTTCCGCCGCCGGCAGCGCATCCTGCAGACGCCGACGTCACCGATCGCGCAGGCGCCCGGCAGCGGCCCCGTCGAGATCAAGGGCCGCATCGTCCCCGGTGAGCAGGGCGTGCTGCAGACGCCGTTCAGCGGTCGGCACGCGGTGTGGTGCCGCGTCACGGTGCTCGAGCATCGCTCCTCAGGGCGCAACAGCTACTGGGCCACGATCATCAAGGAGACCGACCAGCGCGAGTTCTTCGTCGACGACGGCTCGGGCCAAATGGCGAAGATCGTGCCCCAGGGCGCCGAGGTCATCCTCGACGCGCAGAACGTGGCGAGCTCGGGCACGTTCAACGACCCGCCGCCTCACCTCCAGGGCTTCCTCGCCTCGCGCGGCCACTCGACCCAGACCTTCCTCGGCTTCAACAAGTCGATGCGCTACACGGAGGAGGTCCTCGCGCCGAACGACCCGCTCTACGCGCTCGGCCCTTCGCGCCGCGAGGCGGGGCCGCCCGTCAACGACGGCTACCGTATGGCGCCTTCGAGCCAGCTGGTGCTGGGCGCGGGCCAGGGTGAGGCGCACGAGCTCATCCTCACCAACAAGACCGAGGAGCAGCTCGTGTCGCGGCTGCTCTGGGGCTTCGTGGCGGGCCTCGTCTGCGTGGGCGTCTCGCTCGTCTGCGGCGCGCTCGGGCTCGTCTTCGCGATCGCCGAGATGATGTAGCGCGTGACCGCGACGCGTCAGAAGCGGCCGACGAGCGCGCCGCCGCCGCCGCCCGGGCCCACCACAGGCACGAGGGTCACGCGCCCGCGCTCGCGGGGGCTCGGTGTCGCCCACGGCCGCAGCACGATCGCCGACACGACCGCCGCGCCCAGGAACACGCCGCCGCCCACGTAGCCGACGATCGACCCGGTGCCGAGGCCCGACGCCTTCGACGCGGCGTCCTCGAGCGCTTGGCAGCCAGGCGCCCCGGGCCGAGGGCAGGGCGCCCCCACGCTGATGAGCTTCAGCTCGTCGTCCGAGCTGGCCGACAGCGCGCCGAGCACCGCGCCCGTCGCGAGGCCCGCGACGCCGACGACGCCGAGCACCACGGGGACGGTCCACGAGGCGCCTGGCTCGCGCTCCGCGGGGGGCGGAGCGGGGGTGCCCGAGTCGCCCTCGAGCTCGACCACCACGGTGCGCTCGGCGGGGCACGCCACGGGGCGCTTGCGTCGCCGCTCGCCGAAGCTCAGGACGACCTCGTGCGGCCCCGCGAGCACGGCGATCGGCTCGGCGAGCGGGGCCTCGCCCGCCACGACGCCGTCGACGCGCACCTGGGTGCCGCGGGGCGTACCCGGCGCGAGCGTGATGAGGCTCACCTTCGTGCCGAGGTCCGCGAAGAACTTCTTGGCGAGCTCGGTGCGCGCGGGATCGCTCTGCGGCAGCTTCAAGAACTCGCGAAAGTGGAGGTACGCCCCGAGGGTGTGCCCCACCTGCTGCTCGGCGCGCGCGAGGTTGAAGAGCACGCCGGGCTCCTTGAGCGCCGCCCAGGCTTGCGCGAACTTGAGCCTCGCCTGCTCGTGCTCGCCCCGCCCCCAGAGCGCGTTGCCCTCCTCGAAGCGCTGCGTCGCCTCTTGCGTGGCGGCGTCCTCTGCGCGCGCCTCGGCGCCGCCAGCGGCGACGCTCGCGAGGCCCACGGCCAGCCCGAGCGCCGTCCGCGCGAGCCACGATCGTCCTGTCTTGGTCATGGTCTTGGGTGTTCCCGGTGGTACGCGAATGGCCGCAGGTGAGCAAGCACGGGGCAACTACTCGAGCACATCTCGGGAGCCGGGCAGCGTCTCTTCACGGCACCTCAAGCTCGTTCTGCGCCA
>DAORJJ010000276.1:0-8812 GCA_035439005.1 Polyangiaceae bacterium
CGGCGGCGGCGGCGGCGGCGGTGGCCGCGGCGGCGATCGCTGGTAAGACGCTGCCTCCTCCGTGGGAGGCGTCGTGAGAGACCCCCGTCGCTCGCCTCAGCGGGCCGCGGGGGTTCCCTCTTTTGTGCGTCGTGGTCGCGAACGGCCCGCGCGCTGCGGCCTCACGCCTGACGCTCCTCCCAGCGCGCCGCGAGCCACGCCCAGAGCAAGAGGCCTAGTCGAGCGGCCACGACCCCCGGCAGCACCATCACCACGAGGAAGCGCAGCACCACCAGCGCCACCACGAAGGTGAGGAGCGGCAGGCTCACGGCGCCGCCGCCGGCGAGCAGCGCGTTCGCGACCTTCTCGGCCGCCGCGACGTGGGCCATCCCGACGTAGAGGGTGACGAGCCCCAGCGTCGCGCCGAGCTCGAGCTTTCGGTTCGTCTTCATCATGGGAGCACCTCCTCGCGGGTCGCGGTCACGAGCGCGGCCGCCTCGGTCGGCGCCGAGGGCGCGCGCGCGGTCAACATGGCGAACACGATGCCGTCGCCGATGGGGCCGCCGGTGGCGTAGGTGCGCGTGCCCCCGCTGTCCACAGGCACGCCGAAGAGGTGCGTCAGCGCGTAGAGGCCGCGGAACGCCTCGGCGTCGCCGAACGCCCGCGCCGGCCCAAGCGCGAAGCCGCTCGCGGACACCCCGAGCCCGAGGAGCACGGGCCCCGAGTCGATGTCGTTCTTCCCCTCCCGCCCGGGGGCGTGCTCGCGCATCGCGCCGAAGCCGAGGTGTTCTGTGTAGAGTGCATGCTTTCCCGAGTCGTACAGAGAGCGGGCGAGCGTGGGGTCGGCGAACGAGAGAAAATACGCGGCGAGGAACGTGCCGGAGCCGCGGCCGACGCTCAGGGGCGCGCCGGAGGTCGTCGTGATCTGGATCAAGAGGCCGTCCTCACGCTGGCGCGCGAGCCGGTTCACGCGGTCGGAGAACGCGCGGATCACCCGCGCGTGGCTCTTGCCGGTCGCCCGCTCGTGGAGGCCGAGCGAGCCCACGGCGCTCGCGTTGTCGACCGGGAAGGTCTGGCCCGGGAAGGTCTCGACGAACCCGGAGGTCGCGAGCAGCCTGCGCTCGAGCGCCTCGCTCACCTTGTCGTTCAGCTCGGCGTAGGGGTTGTTCGGGTCGAGCAGGCGCCGCAGCCCGAGCGTGAGGTTCAGGTAGCCGAGGAACGCGACGTGGCCCCGGTCGCCGGCGAGCGTCCGCAGGGGATCGGCGCCCCACGTCGACGTGTCGTAGAAGCGCGACTCGTCCTTCAGCATGCCGGCGATGCAGCGATCGAGATCGGCGGTGAGCGCGGCCGTGCGCTCGCGATCCGCGGGGTACGCGAGCGCGAGCTGCCCGAAGCCCATGCCGGCCATCATGTAGGTGCCGAAGAGCCACTCGCTGTCGAAGTGCTTCGACCCGGTGCGGAAGGGCTGCTTCACGAGGTCGTCCTGCGTGGTCTGGCGGAGCCCGCGGGCCAGCCGATCCTCGAGCGCCGGGTCCCCCTCGAGCCACGCGGTCGCCTCCCACCCGGCGATGCGGTGCGGCACCGTCGTCGTGGCCAGCGCGCCCAGCACCAGCGCCAGCCCGAGCTTCTTCACGAACGTCGCCATGGGTCCATTGTGCGACGCCTCCCGGCGGCGCGCGCGCGCCCCGCGGTCGCCCGCGGACCGCTCACCCGCGAGAATCGACCGGGGGCCCGCGCGGAGCGCGCTTGTCTGACGCCGCGGGCCTTGCGATGGTGCGCCATGCCGCTCGCCCCGACGTTCGACCCAAGCGCCCCCGCCGCCCTCGACTCCGGCCTGTTCGGGCTCCCGCACACCCGCGACGAGGCGTCGCTCTTGGTGCTGCCCGTGCCGTGGGAGGCGACGACCTCCTACGGCGGCGGCACGTCGCGAGGCCCGGCCGCGATCCTCGAGGCGAGCAAGCAGGTCGATCTCTACGATCTCGACGTGGAGCGCCCGTACGGGCCCGGCATCTTCCTCCTCCCGTCGCCCGCCGAGCTCGAGGCGTGGAACGAAGAGGGTAAGGCGAGGGCGCGCGCGATCATCGACGCGGGCGGAGACACCGGCGGCGAGCCCGCGCTCGAGGCGGCGCTCGCGCGCGTCAACGAGCTGTCTCGGAAGGTGAACGAGGCGGTGTTCGCGGAGAGCTGCCGCGTGCTCGACGAGGGGAAGCTGCTCGCGGTGCTCGGCGGCGACCACTCGGTGCCGCTCGGGGCCCTCCGCGCCGTGGCGCGCGCCGAGAGGTCGTTCGGCGTCCTCCACTTCGACGCGCACTCCGACACCCGCGACGCCTACGAGGGGTTTCAGTACTCGCACGCCTCGATCATGCGCAACGCGCTCGAAGAGCTCCCCGAGCTCACCCGGCTCGTGCAGGTGGGCATTCGCGACGTGTGCGAGGCCGAGATGACCTACGTCGCGGCGCAAGGCGAGCGCGTCGCGGTGTTCACCGATCGCGAGCTGTCGCGGCGCAAGCTCCGCGGGGAGGCGTTCGGCACCGTGGCCGCGTCGATCGTCGACGCGCTGCCGCCCCGCGTGTGGGTGTCGTTCGACATCGACGGCCTCGACCCGCGCTTCTGCCCGAACACGGGCACGCCGGTGCCCGGCGGCCTCGATCTCTCGGAGGCCGTGTTCTTGCTGTCGGAGGTGGTCCGCTCCGGCCGCGTGCTCCTCGGCTTCGACCTCAACGAGGTGGCGCCCGGGCCCGAAGGCGAGTGGGACGCGAACGTGGGGGCGCGGCTCCTCTACAAGCTCGCGGGGTTCCTCTTCGCGAGCCGCGGCCTGGCCAAGCTCTGCGGTTGAGGCGCCGCGTGCGATAGGCCACGAGGGCGCGGGCGCGCGCGGTAGACTCCCGCCGATGTCGCCCGACAACCCGCTCCTCACGATCACGACGAACATCCCCTTCGACGCGGTGCTGCCCGAGCACATCGCCCCCGCGGTCGCCACGCTGCGCGCGTCCGCGCAGGAGGCGCTCGACGCGATCCCGCGCGCGCACGCGGAGGGGCGCCTCACGTACGACAGCACGATCGGCGCGCTCGACGTGGCCACCGCCGGGCTCGATTTCGCCCTCGGCGTGGCGGCGCACCTCGAGTCGACCGCCAGCACGCCGGCCCTCCGCGACGCGTACGCGGCGGTGCAAGAGGAGGTCGCCGTCTTCTACAGCGGCATCGCCCTCTCCGCGCCGATTTACGAGGCGCTCGCGGCCTACGCGGCGACCGACGAGGGGCGCGCGCTCACCGGCGGGCGGCGCCGGCTCCTCGACAAGACGCTCCTCGACTTCGTGAAGAACGGCGTGAACCTCGACGCCGCGGGGAAGAAGCGCCTCGCCGAGCTCGACGTCGAGCTCGCGCAGACCACGCTCCTCTACTCGCAGAACACGGTCGACGCGACGAACGCGTTCTCGCACGTGGTCGACGCGCGCGAGGGGCTCTCCGGCGTCCCCGACGGGGTCGTGGCCGCGGCCGCGGAGGCCGCCAAGCAGCGCGGGCTCGAGGGCTACCTGCTCACGCTCCACGCGCCGCTCTACGTGCCGATCATGACCTACGCGGACGACCGCGCGCTGCGCGAGCGGCTCTACCGCGCCAACGTGACCCGCGCGACGACCGCGCCCGGCGACAACCTCGAGCTCGCGCTCACGATCCTGCGGCTCCGCGAGGAGAAGGCCAAGCTGCTCGGCTTCCCCGACTTCGCCGAGCTCGTGCTCTCCGACCGCATGGCCAAGAGCGGCGAGAAGGCGCAGGCCTTCGTGGACGATCTGCGCGCGCGCATCGCGCCGGCGTTCGCGCGCGAGAACGCCGAGCTCGACGCGTTCGTCCGCGAGGTGGCCGGCGACGCGGCCCTCCCGCTCGCCCCGTGGGACGTCGCCTATTACGCCGAGAAGCTCCGCCGCAAGCGGTACGAGTTCGACGACGAGGCGCTCCGCCCCTACTTCCCGCTCGACCGCGTGTCGGAGGGCCTGTTCCGCATCGCCGAGGAGCTCTACGGCGTGCGCGTCGTCCCCTGGACGGCCGAGGAGGCCGACGGCGCGCCGCGCCCGTGGAACAGCGACGTGCTCTCGTACGTCGTGCGCGATCACGACGGCACGCGACTCGGTGCATTCTACATGGACCTCTTCCCCCGGGCCGACAAGCGCGACGGCGCGTGGATGGGGGGCATGCTCGACCGCCTCCCCGGCACGCCGCACGAGCGCGAGAACGTCGCCGTGATCGTGGGCAACATGACCCCGCCCGCGCCGGGCGCCCGCACCGCGCTGCTCACCCACCGCGAGGTGGAGACGCTCTTTCACGAGTTCGGGCACCTGCTCCACCACGTGCTGTCGGCGGTGCGCGAGCGCGCGCTCGCGGGCACGCGGGTGCTCTCCGACTTCGTCGAGCTGCCGTCGATGCTCACCGAGAACTTCGCGTGGGAGAAGGAGGGGCTCGACCTCTTCGCCCGCCACGTCGAGTCGGGCGCGGGCCTGCCGGAGGACATGCGCCAGCGCATGAGGGCGGCGCGCACCTTCCGCGCCGCGAACATGCTGCTCCGGCAGCTCGGCTTCTCCACCGTCGACCTGCTGCTCCACCGCACGCCGGCGGTCACCTCGAAGGCCGAGCTGCTCCGCCTCGCGCGGGACACGTTCCAGCCGTTCTCGCCCGCGGCGCTCCCCGACGACTACGCGATGATCGCCTCGTTCGCGCACCTCTTCGGCAGCCCCTACGGCTACGCCGCGGGCTACTACTCGTACCAGTGGGCGGAGGTGCTCGACGCCGACGCGTTCACGCCCTTCAAAGACGCCGGCGTGCTCTCGCGCGAGGTGGGCTTCGCCTTCCGCGCGAAGGTGCTCGCGCGCGGCGACGAGGCGCCGCCCGAGGAGCTGTACCGCGACTTCTTGGGGCGCGATCCCACGGTCGACGCGCTCGTCGCGCGCATGGACCTCGGCGGCGGCGCCCCCGCCGGGAGCTGAGCGCCGCCGCCCCCAACGGAAGATTGCAGCCTATTGAAAACAATAGGTTTTTGGGAACTTCTGGCCCGCGCGGGACTCTGGACCTCGCCGCACGAGCGCGGCGCGAGGAGGACACCATGGGCATCGCGATCGACAGCGGCGGCAAGGGCAGGCGACGGACTCTGGACGCGGAGGTGAACCTGGTCCCGATGATCGACTTCTTGGTCGTCACCATCGCGTTCCTGGTGCTCACGGCGGCGTGGACCGAGGCGGGCCGCATGGAAGCGAGCGCGTCGCTCGGCGGCCACGGCGAGGTGTGCGACGACTGCGCGCCGCGGAAGCTCGTGCTCGACGCGCGCGGAGAGGAGGCGTTCGTCCTCACGTGGAAGGAGGGCGAGAAGGTGCTCCGCACGGTGGAGGTGCCGAAGCGGCCCATGGAAGAGACCCGCGGGGGCGCGCGGCAGGTGCGCTACCCCGGGCTCGCGAAGGCGCTCTCGGACGAGTGGGCGACCTACGGGCTCCACCGCGACCGCGCCGACAAGCGCGTCGACCCGCTCGTGCTGCGCACCTCGAACGAGCTGCCCTACGCGGCGCTGGTCGGGCTGATGGACGCCACGAGCTCGGTGCGGCGGCCGGCGGCGGGCGGGGCGGCGGCCGCGGCCGGCGATCGGCCGGCGTTCGATCTCACCTTCGCGGTCGACTAGCTCTCGTCCCTCGCGGGGCATGGCAGCGGTGTCCGGGCGTGCCGCGCGAAGTCCGGGTGGCGCGCGCGCGGCCCGCGGATCTCGGCGGGGTTTCGTGGCGCGCGTGGGGGTGGCACGCGCGATGCATCGCGCTCTTGCCCCTCGGACGACCGCCACGCGCTGGAGCGCGCGCGCGTCGCGCGGGGCGAGGAGCCCGCCTTGAAGAGCCTCGCCGTACGCCGCCTCGTGCCCTTGTTCGTGCCCTTGTTCCTCGGCGCGGCCGTCGCCGCCTCGACGCTCACGCAGAGCACCGACGCGCGCGCGTGCGGCGGCTGCTTCGTGCAGAACGAGTCGACCGTCGTCACCGACCACCGCATGGCGCTCTCGATCTCGAAGACGCAGACCGTGCTCTGGGACCAGATCCGCTACACGGGCGATCCGCGCGAGTTCGCGTGGGTGCTCCCCGTGCGCGTCGGCACCAAGCTCGAGCTCGCGCACGACGAGTTCTTCACCGCGCTCGACGCCGCGACCCAGCCGGTGATCGTGCCGCCGAACCGCTCGGGCGGGCGGCTCGGCTGCGCGGTCGCGGGGTGCTCGGCCTCCGAGAGCGCCTCGAGCGCGCCGGGAGAGGGCCAGGTGCAGATCGTGAGCCAAGCGGTGGTCGGCCCTTACGAGACCGTCACGCTCCGCGCCACCGATCCGGACGCCCTCACGCGCTGGCTGAAGAGCCACGCCTTCGCCATCCCCACGAGCATCGAGCCCACCATCTCGGCGTACGTGCGCGAGGGCTTCGACTTCATCGCGCTGCGCCTCGCGCCGCGCTGCGGAGAGCGGCAGATGCGCCCGGTGCGCGTGGTCACGCCCGGCGCCGATCCCACGCTGCCGCTGCGCATGGTCGCCGCCGGCGTCGGCGCGCGCGTCGGCATCACTCTCTACGTGATCGGCGAGGGGCGCTACCACCCGCAGAATTTCCCCGACGCGCAGGTCGACTGGGAGTCCGAGCTCACCTGGTCGCGGTCGAGCAACCGCTCGAACTACCAAGACCTCGCGGCCGAGGCGATGGCGCAGAGCGGCGGGCGCGCGTGGCTCACCGAGTTCGCCGGGCGGGTCGACGTGGCGCAGGCCGCGACGCGCCGGTACGCGAGCAGCTTCCACCCGTCGCTGGTCGACACGTACTTCGGCCTCTGCCGCGGCCCGGTCTCGAGCGGAGGCACCAGCAACACCACGCCGTGCCCCGACAACGGCCCCTCGCCGGCGGTCGACAGCGGCGCGCCCCCTCGCGACGCCGGGCCGTCACGCGACGCGAGCGCGAGCGACGCGGCGCCCACCGCGACCGACGGCGGCGAGGTCGACGGAGGCGAGGCCGACGGAGGCGAGGTCGACGGAGGCGAGGTCGACGCGGGCACGGCGGAGGACGCGAGCGCTCCTGTCGCCGACGCGGGCCCTCCTCGCACCGACGCGGGCGCGCCCCCCGCGCCGTCCGCGCCGAGCTTCGCGTGCGGGCTCGACGATCTCGCGGTCGCGACCGAGGGCATGAACCCCACCGGCGTGTGGGTCACGCGCCTCCGCGCCGTGCTCCCCGCGAACGCGCTCGGGGCCGGCGATCTTCGGCTCGAGGCGACCACCTCGCAGACCCCGGTCGAGAGCGTCCACTACGTCGACACGTACTCGGACGAGGCGAGCACGGGCCGGGCGCAGGGCTGCGCCAGCGGGGCGCGCTCGCGCACGACGTTCGGCAGCTACGGGCTCGCCGCGCTCGCGACGGTGGCGGGCCTCGCGTGGGCGCGCAAGCGTCGCCGGCGCTGACGCGGCCCGCGGCGGCTCACGGCGGCGCGGCGGTCTCGGCCGGGCCGAGGGTCTTCTTCGCGTCGTCCACGCGGAACGACAGCGTGCCCACGCGTACGACGGCGCCCTCGCTCCGGCACGCCTGATCGCGGAGCACCGCCTCCGGCGCGTGGCACGGCCGCCCGACCTCCGTGAGCGCCTCACACTCGGGCGATTTCACTTGTGAAATCGGGTACATGCGCCTCGCCTGCGCGCGCTCGACCTCGGCCACCGGCGCCCGCTTCCCGAGCGTGTGCGCCGCGAGCGCGTAGGTCGACGTGCGCCCCGGGTGCGGATCGCGGGCCACCTCGGCGGGCGGCCGCGCGAGCTCCGCGTCCACGGCGCGGGTGAGCGCCTCGGCGGTGCACACGAGCTCGTCTTGGGTCGTCGTCTGGTTCGCGAGCAGGGGCCCGGCGGGCCCGCAGCGGAGGCCGGCCGCGCACGGCTCCTCGCGCAGGAGCGCGTCGACCGCGTCGCACGACGCGGCCCCCTTCGCGACCGCCAGCACCGCCGCGTCCACCAAGGCCGCGCGCTCGGGCTCGGGCTCCGCCAGCAGCGGCGGCCGCGCGGAGAGCACCTGGCAGCCGAGCCTGCCCGCGTCGGCGGGCGACTTCGTGGCGAGCACCCGGAGCAGCACCGCGGCCCCGAGGCCTCCCCGCGCGTCCTTGGAAGCGCCTGTGAGCCCCGCGAGCCGCGCCGTGAGCTCGGGCGCCGAGAGCGCCCGGGGATCGGCGAAGGTGACCGCGCGCGAGAGGAGCGCGGGCGACGCCGTGGGGTCCGCGAGGAGCGCCGAGAAGGCCGCCCGGAGCTCGTCGCGATCGGCCGGCCAGAGCGTGGGCAAGCGCTTCTCCCACGTCGGCCCTTCGGTCGCCGCGGCCCGCGCGAGCACCCGCGCCACGCCGCGCGAGCCCTTCGCGCCGCGCACCGCGCCCACGAGGGCGTCGGGCGTCTCGTGCGTGGCGAGCAGGCCACCGACGATCACCTCGTACGGCGCGGGCGCCGCCGTCAGCGGGCCGCGCCGCGGCTCCCCCGCGAGCGCCACCAGGTTGACCCACTGGCCGTCGGCCGCGCGGAACGCCACCGCGTCGAGGCCCTCGTCGCGCGCGAGTTCGATCGACGCGCGGCCGGCCACGTCGCTCGGCGAGAGCGGCACGCGCGGCCACCCCTCGACGAGCAGCTCGCCGCCGCCGTCGGCGCGCGCGAGCAAGCGCACGCCCGGGGCGCGACCGAGCTCCTTGGCGCCGCAAGCGACGAGCAGCGCGACCAGCGCGACCAGCGTGAGCGCCGCGGGGCCGCGCGCGCGGCGCTAAGGCGCACTCGCCCCACTCGGCGCACGCGCGCCCCAACCCAGGAGACGAACATGATCCACCT
>DAORJJ010000277.1:0-8798 GCA_035439005.1 Polyangiaceae bacterium
CGGGGCGGGCACGCGCACGAGGCCGGAGTGGCTCGGCCTGCGGGGCGCGGCGGCGAGGTTCTCGAGCCGCGGCTGCGGGCGACCCGGCTCGGCGCGCGGGTCCGGGAAGAACGGCGTGGCCACCTCCTCGGTGGGGCCCGAGAGCGGCGTCACCGGCGCAGCCTTCACGGCGCGCGGCTGCGAGGGGGGCGCCGGCCCGCGCACCGCGCCGTGGAGCACGGCGTTCGCGCGCTCACGCAGCGTGGCGTCGATGCCCTTGGTCGCGATGACGTCTTGCGCGTGCGCGTGCGCGCGCCGCGTGTCACCGGCGATCATCCAGGCCTCGCCCGCGAGCAGCCCCAGCTCCACGAAGGAGGTCATCGACAGCGCGAGCGCCGAGACGCGCGCCGCGAGCACGGCGGGATCCTCGCCGCCCGCGAGGAGCTCCTGCCGTGCGCGGAGGTAGGCGGTCGCTGGCGAGCGGCCTGCCGTGCGCTCGACGCGCTCGATGCGCTCGTGCGCCGCGCCGCGGTCGCCCGCGTCGAGGAGCAGCTCGATCTCCCAGAGGTCCGCGCGCGCCAGCGGACCGCGGGTGGGCAGCTCTCGTGTGTCGAGCGCCGTCCGGTACGCGCCCGTGTCGGCGCCCGGCATCGCGCGCTCGTCGAGGAGCGCGAGGAGCGCGTCGCGGGGGAGCTCACGCCCTCGCGCGCCGCGTCCGCCGCCGCGGTTCGCGAGGTCCTGGAGCAACGACGGCAGCTCGAGCAGCCCCTCGAGCGTCACGCGCCGGTGCGTGCGCTCGCCGGGCTTCAGGCTGAGGGTGAGCTCGTGCGTGTCGAGCTCGAGCGGTGCGTCGGCGGGCGCGCCGGCGAGCACGACCGCGAGGTAGAGCGCGTGGAGGAGCGCCCCGATCGAGGGGTACCCGAGGTCGAGCGCGAGCGACGCGAGGTCGAGGAACGTGCCGTGGTAGACGCCTGCCACGAGGTCCGCGCCGCCCTGGTAGCGGCCGCTCTCGAAGAGCAGCTGCGTGTCGAGCATCGTCGCGACCTTGCGCACCATCGAGCCGCGCGCGTACGCCTGCACGAGGGTCGGCTGCATCACGTCGGCGCAGGTGTCCGCGAGCTGAGGCGTGGCCCCGAGCTGCGCGAGCCGGTGGCGCGCGTCGCCCGCCGTGGTGGCGTAGCCTTGCTCGAACGGCCGCCCGAGCGCGTTGCGCCCGAGCGCGATCTCGCCGGCGTCGAAGAGCGCGTACTCCACGTGGAACGGGCCGCCCTCGGCGGTGACGAGGAGACGGTCGGCCATCTTTAGCGAGGAGCTGCCCACGAAACGGAGGGTACAGCGCCCCAGCACCCAGCGTCGAGCCCGCGTTCCGCGGGGAGCAAAGCGGCCGCGGGCGGCGGGTTCTCTTGCCCTCCGCCCGCTGAACCGCGTATCGTCGCCGGCGCTATGCAGACCCGATTTCTCGCCCTCGCCGCCCTCGCCTGCGCCACCGGACTCGCCCTCGCGTGCGGCACCAAGCCACCCCCCAAGGAGCCCCCGGTCGTCGAGGCCGTGGCGGACGCCGCGCCCCCCACAGAGGTCGATGCCGCGCCGCCGGAGCCGAAGCCGCTCATCGAGCGGGTCGGCGGCAAGGACAAGCTGAAGGCGGTGCTCGAGGTCTTCGGCAAGAACGTCCAAGGCGACAAGAAGGTGTCGAAGATCTTCTCGAAGAGCCTGAAGGTCGACCAGTTCCGCGACATGCTCTTCGAGCACATGTGTGAGAAGGCGGGCGGCGACTGCAAGTACAGCGGCAAGCCCTGGAAAGAGGCCTTCAAGGGCCTGAAGGTCACCGCGGCGCAGTGGGAGACCCTCCTCGAGGACCTGAAGGCCGCGATGGAGGAGAAGCAGGTCGGCGAGACCGAGCTCGCCGATCTCGTGTCGACGATCGCCGAGCTGAAAGAAGAGATCGTCGAAGCGAAGAAGTGAGGGCAGGGGGAGCCGCGCGCTCGCCCGCTCACCCGCGCGCACGGCGCGCCGATGCTGACTGACCGGGTCAGCCCCTGAACGACGCGAGGCCCGCCCCGGTGAAACGGAGCGGGCCTCGACTCATCTTGCGCGCGCGCGTGTGCGCTCCGACGGCTACTTCAGCTTGTAGGTCGTCGTGAGCGACTGGATCGCTTCCTTCGCGCGCTTCGAGATCTCCGGGTTCTTGTGCTTCTCGTACTTGCGCATGAGCGCGAGGCTCTCCTTGTCGCGGCGCTGGTAGTAGATGTTCCACAAGGACCGGCCGCGCACCTCGGGCTTGACGCTCTCGTCGTTGGTGACGCGCTCGAGGAAGGCGTAGTTGCGCTTGCACTGCGGGTTCGCCCCGGCCTGCCCGGTCACGCCGCCGATGAACTCGAAGCACACCTCGCGGAAGACCATCGCGAAGGGCTCGTCGAACTGCTTGTTCTTCAGCCGCTTGTCGCCCTCGTCTTGGAGGGCGTCGACGTACTCGCCCTTGCACTTGATCGCGTCGTAGCCCGCCTCGGCCGCGATCGCGAGCGACGCGTCGCCCAGGAAGCCCTTCGCCCAGGGGCAGATCGCGGCCTTCTCGGCGCCGGTCCAGTCGTACATGTTGCGCGGCGCCGCGAGCGCGGCCACGGTGAAGTCCTTGTCCTTCGCGACCTCCTTCAGCTTCTCGAACGCGTCGAGGCGGCCGAACTCCATGAACGTGCGGTACGCGGTGTTCCGCGCGGGCGTGTTGTGGAGGCCGTCGGTCACCTTGAACAGGCGGGTCTTCTGGCCCGCGAGGAACGCGAGGTCGGAGGTGGGGCCCGCGAGGCGCACGGCGTAGCTGTCGTCCTTCTCGAGGGCGTCCAGGAACGCGTTGGCGACGGCCTTCGTGGCGTTCGCCTTCTTCAGGTCCTTGTCGAGGGTGCTGAAGGTGTTGTTCGCCTGGGAGATCGCGACCGCCTTCGCCTTCACGTCGGTGCCCGCGATGACCGAGGCGTAGGTCTCGTAGAGGTCCTTCGGGCGGCTCGCGCGGATCCAGTCGTAGAACGCGGAGTCCTCCTTGTTCTTGCACGAGTACACCGACGCGGAGTCGATGGACACCGTGCACCCGTCGGCGAGCTTCTTCAGGTGCTCGAGGACCGCCGGGTTCTGTTTGAGCGCGGCTGCGGCGGGCGGGTCGACCGCCTCGGCGCCCGCGCCGGCGTCGGCGCCCGCGGCGCCCTTCTTCTTGCAACCGGTCGCGGCGAGCGCCACGCCGAGACCCATGATCAACGCGAAACGAATGTTCATCGATGCCCCTTTTGCGATGGCCGCGAGTGTACGAAGTCTCGCCGCGAGAAGGAACATCTTCCGGAATCGGCGCGCCCGCCGTTCTCGCCGGGGCCCAACTCCGCTAGGAGAGGGAGGGCATGGATTACATCTTCACGATGCGGGAGGTGACGAAGGTTCACCCGCCCGACAAGAAGGTCCTCGAGAACATCACCCTCGCGTTCTTCCCGGGCGCAAAAATCGGCGTGATCGGCGCCAACGGCTCGGGCAAGAGCAGCCTGCTCCGCATCATGGCGGGCCTCGACAAGGAGATCTACGGGGAGGCGAAGGCGCACCCCGGCGTCCGCATCGGGTACTTCGCCCAGGAGCCGGAGCTGGGAGACGCGAAGACCGTGCGCGAGGCCGTGGAGCAGGCCGTCGGTGACGTGCGCGCGCTCATCGAGCAGTTCGAGGCGCTCAGCGCCAAGCTCGGCGAGCCGATGGACGACGACGAGATGGAGCGCACGTTGGCGGCGCAAGGCGAGCTGCAAGACAAGCTCGACGCGGCCGACGCGTGGAGCATCGACCAGCGCGTCGACGTCGCGATGGACGCGCTGCGCTGTCCGCCCGGGGAGGCCGAGATCGCCCACCTCTCGGGCGGCGAGAAGCGCCGCGTCGCCCTGTGCCGCATCCTCCTCGGCCGCCCCGACATGCTGCTGCTCGACGAGCCGACGAACCACCTCGACGCCGAGAGCGTCGCGTGGCTCGAGCGCTTCCTGAAGGAGTACCCGGGCACCGTGGTGGCGGTCACGCACGACCGGTACTTCCTCGACGACGTGGCCGAGTGGATCCTCGAGCTCGATCGCGGCCGCGGCTACCCCTACAAGGGCAACTACAGCGGGTGGCTCGAGCAGAAGGGCGCGCGGCTCGCGCAGGAGGAGAAGCAGGAGAGCGCGCGGCAGCGCAAGCTGAAGCAGGAGCTCGAGTGGGTTCGGCAGAGCCCGCGCGCGCGGCAAGCGAAGAGCAAGGCGCGCCTCTCGGCCTACGACGAGCTCATGGCGAACGCCAGCAAGGGCCCGGCCGACGCGGCGGAGATCAGCATCCCCCCGGGGCCGCGCCTCGGCGACGTGGTGCTCGAGGCCGAGGGGCTCGTGAAGGCCTTCGGCGACAAGCTCCTCTTCGACAACCTGTCGTTCCGGCTCCCGCGCAGCGGCATCGTCGGCGTGATCGGCCCGAACGGCGCCGGCAAGACCACGCTCTTCCGGATGATCCTCGGCGAGGAGAAGCCCGACGTGGGCACCCTGCGCGTCGGCGAGACGGTGAAGATCGCCTACGTCGACCAGAGCCGCGAGGCGCTCTCGACCGAGCAGAGCGTGTGGCAGGAGATCTCGCTCGGCGAGGAGAAGCTCGCCCTCGGCAAGCGCGAGGTCTCGTCGCGCGCCTACTGCTCGTGGTTCGGCTTCAAGGGCGCCGACCAACAGAAGAAGGTCGGCAACCTCTCTGGCGGCGAGCGAAACCGCGTCCACCTCGCGAAGCTCCTGAAGGCGGGCGGCAACCTGCTGCTGCTCGACGAGCCGACGAACGACCTCGACGTCGACACGCTCCGCTCGCTCGAGGACGCGCTCGTCGAGTTCCCGGGCTGCGCCGTCGTCATCAGCCACGACCGGTGGTTCCTCGACCGCATCGCGACCCACATCCTCGCGTTCGAGGGCGACAGCCGCGTCGACTGGTTCGAGGGCAACTACCGGATGTACGAGGAAGACCGGAAGAAGCGCCTCGGCGCCGCCGCCGATCAGCCCCACCGCATCAAGTACAGGAAGCTCCGCACCTGACGCGCGCGCCGCCGCGGAACAGCGCGCGCGGCGCGGGCGTAAGGCAGGACAGCGCAGGACAGCGCAGGACAGCGCAGGACAGCGCAGGACAGGGCAGCGCGCGAGGATCGCGCGCAGAGCGCAGAGAGACGAGAGGAGCGACGCATGGCACGAGTCATGAACTTCAGCGCGGGCCCGGCCGCGCTCCCGGAAGAGGCGCTGCTCCGCGCGCGCGACGAGCTGCTCGACTGGGAGGGCACCGGCATGAGCGTGATGGAGCAGAGCCACCGCGGGAAGGCGTACGAGCGGCTCCACCAAGAGACCCTCGCGCTGCTCGCGAAGCACCTCCAGATCGGGCCCGAGAAGACCGTGCTGCTCCTCCAGGGGGGCGCGACGCAGTGCTTCGCGACGGTGCCCATGAACCTGCTCCAGCGGGGCGCGACCGCCGAGTACGTGCTGAGCGGGGTGTGGGGCGAGAAGGCGCTCGGCGAGGCCGCCAAGCTCTCGGCCACCCTCGGCGCGGAGGCCCGCGAGGTGCCGTGGCAGGGCTCGCGGGGCGGCACGCGCGCCCCCCGCGCCGCGGAGCTGGTCCTCCGCGACGACGCGGCGTACCTGCACACGACCAGCAACGAGACCATCCACGGCGTGCAGCTCGGGCTCACCCCCGACACGCCGTTCCCGTCCTCTCGTGCACCGCATGTATGTGACATGTCGAGTGATTTTCTTGGTCGCCGGCTCGACATGGCGCGCTTCGCGCTCGTGTACGCCGGGGCCCAGAAGAACCTCGGCCCCTCCGGCGTGGTCGTCGTGATCGCCGACAACGAGCTGCTGGCGGCCGCGCGCGACGACGCGCCGGACATCTTCCGCTTCGCGGTCCACGCGAAGCACGGCTCGCTCTTCAACACGCCGCCCACGCTCGCCATCTACCTCGTGCGCAACGTGCTCCTCTGGCTCGAGGGCCAGGGCGGGGTCGACGCCATCGAGCGCCAGAACGAAGAGAAGGCGCGCCTCGTCTACGACGAGATCGATCGCGCGCAGGACTTCTACCGGTGCCCCGTCGAGGAGGGCAGCCGCTCGCGCATGAACGTGGTGTTCCGCCTGCCGACCCCGGAGCTCGAGGCGCGCTTCGTCGCCGACGCGTCGGCGAGCGGCATGGTCGGCCTGAAGGGGCACCGCAGCGTCGGCGGGGTGCGCGCCTCGCTCTACAACGCCGTCCCGCTCGGGGCCGCCCAGTCGCTCGCGTCGTTCATGCGCGAGTTTCACCGAACCTGCTCCGCGTGAGGCCTGGGTGCGCGCGACGTCACCGCCGCTCGGTGCGGCTCGCGGTCGGGCTCGTGGTCGCGGCGTCGTTGGCGCTCGGCGCGAGCGCGTGCGCGACGAAGACCCCGGCGCCGCCCACGGACACGTCGCCGCGGGCGACGTCTGCGCCGTCCGCGCCCGTCGACGCCGCGCCGCCGCAGCCCCCTCCTGCCGCGCGCGCGGCGTGCGTCGGCGCGTCGGGGATCAGCCTGTTCGTGTCGCCGGCGTCGCCCGCGAAGGGGGCGCCGGTGCGCGTGGTCGCGTTCAGCGAGGGGGCGCTCGCCGGGCGGCTCGAGGTGCGTGGCGCCACGGCCTCGGCTGTCGCGGAGGCCCGCCGCGGGGGCCCGCCGTACTTCTGGACGACCGAGCTGTCGTCGAGCGACGACGCGCTCACCGCCCGCTTCGTCGAGGGCGACTGCGAGGGCACGCCGGGCGAGAGGTCGCAGGCGATCGCGCTCGCGCCGCGGCCCCACGCGAGCCCCCGCGCGCCCGACGGCGCCCTGTGGGTGGCGCGCCGCTCGTGGGATCCGGAGCTCGAGAACCTGTATTCTGCATGGATTGAGACCCTCTTCGACGCGCCCGAGGGCGAGGCGATGAGCTTCGCGGCCCTCCACGAGGTGCTGCGCGATCCCAAGCGCAACTTCCTCCACGACCACCTCGGCTACGGCGAGGACTCGAGAAACGCCCCGGTGATCCGCCCCGACTGCGCGGATCTCCCGTACGTGCTCCGGGCCACGTTCGCGTGGAAGCTCGGGCTGCCCTTCGCCATGGCCGAGTGCTCGCGGGGCGGCGGCGGGGCCCCGCCCGACTGCCAGGGGCTCGAGACCCAGTCCGAGGCGCCCGCGCGGCGCCGGGCGCCCCCCGCCGAGGCGTTCGGCACGTTCGTGCGGGTGACGCTGGCCGATCGCGTCCACTCGGGCTCCGCGCGCACTCCCTTCTCCGACGCCGAGAGCGACTACTACCCGATCGCCCTCTCGTGGGAGGCGCTCCGCCCTGGCGCGGTGTTCGCCGATCCGTACGGGCACGTGCTCGTGGTCGCCAAGCGCCTGCGCGAGACCAAGGAGCGCGGGGGCGTGCTCTACGCGGTGGACGGACAGCCCGACGGCACGGTCGGACGCAAGCGGTTCTGGCGTGGCAACTTCCTGTTCGCGAAGGACCCGGCCCTCGGCGGTCCGGGGTTCAAGCGGTTTCGCCCGCTGTCGCTCCGCGCGGGCGCCGTCTCGCGCACGCCGGACGCCCGCCTCGGGGCCGATCCGCGCTGGCACTTCTCGCTCGAGCAGGCGTCGCTGGACCTCGAGGGCTTCTACGACGCGATGGACGACGTGCTCTCGCCGACCCCGCGCGACCCCTCGAGCGCGCTGCGCGAGATCGTCGTCGCGCTCGACGAGCAGGTGCGGACCCGCGTCATCTCGGTCGAGAACGGCCGCAAGTTCCTCGACAAGCGCGGCCCCTCGGCGCCAATGCCCGAGGGGGCGAAGATCTTCGAGGCCCAGGGCCCGTGGGAGGACTTCTCCACCCCGTCACGCGATCTCCGGCTGCTCATCGCCATCGACGTCGCGACCGGGTTCCCCGCGCGGGTGGCGCGCCGTCCGGGGCGCTATCTGGGCGCCACGGCGGACGCGAAGGCGCGGCTCGAGCAGGAGCTCGCGAAGGAGCTCGCCGAGAGAAAAGTGCAGTATACACGATCCGACGGCTCGCCCTTCGAACTCTCGCTGGCGGAGGTGGTCGCGCGCGCCGAGGCGTTCCAGACCGCGTACAACCCGAACGACTGCGTCGAGCACCGCTGGGGCGCGAAGCCGGGCACGGACGAGCACTCCACCTGCCGCGCGCGCGCGCCCGCCGAGCAGCGCGCCCGCATGGAGGCCGTGCGCGTGTGGTTCCGTGAGCGCAAGCGGCCGCCGCGCTGAGCCTGACGCCCTCGCAAGAATCAAAAAATCTTCACTCGGTCGTGATCGTTCTCGCGCGCCCCGAGCACGTTCCCCAGCGAGGCAGGACGGAGAGGTCCCCGTCGCCCGGAGGAGAGAGAACATGTCCATCCAGTCCCAATTCGTGCGCGGCGTCGGGTTCCTGCTCGCGGTGGCGCCTGCGGCCGCGCTGATCGCCTGTGGCGGCGCGACGACGGCGTCGACGGCCTCCTCGGTGAGCGCCGACGAGGCCCAGGCGCTCGCCGGCGCGCAGGAGAGCTTCGCGAGACACAAGAGCGAGATCGACGCGTGCCGGGCCGCGTTCGACGCGTGCAGGTCGGCCGCGGGCGCCGACGTCGCGGCCTGTCGCAGCGCGCTCGACGCGTGTCTCCCCGACACCCCGCCTCCGCCCCCGCGGTGCGGCGGCCGAGGCGGCGACGGGCACGGCGACAGCGACCACGACCGCGGTGGACCCGGCGGGGCGGCGAGCGGTGGTCCCCGCCCCCCGGGACCTCCTCCCGCCGGCAGCGGCGCGGAGCCGCCGCCTGGCCCGCCCCCGATGGGCAGCGGCGCGCCCCCCGCGCCC
>DAORJJ010000278.1:0-8776 GCA_035439005.1 Polyangiaceae bacterium
CAGTGCCCACGACTATCACATCGCCAGCCTGATCGCCGACGTGGTGTGCGGCGGCGAGGTCGAGGCCGCGAATGACGCGCGCGTTGGCGCGGCGCTGCGCGGGGCGAAGGGGCAGCCGGTCACGCTCGAGAGCGCGGGGCGGCTCTCTGGCGCCCGCGAGCTCCGCGCGCTCGTGCGCTTTCGTCCCCAAGAGACGAGCACCACGGCCACGCTCGCCTTCGCCCGGCGGGTGCCGGCCGAGGGCGAGGACGCCGCCGCGCCCCATACCGGATTTCAGGTCACGCTCGCGGCGAGCCGGTCGCCATCGCTCGTCGCGGCGAGCGTGACGGAGAACGACGCGCCGCTCTTCGACCCCAAGGCGTTCGACAAGCTCGACTGGCCGTTCACTCCCTCCACCACGCTCGACTACCGCCTCCGCGCGGTCGAGGCGTTCGAGCCCGGGTGGCCCGCGCCATTTCGCGCGGCGCTCGAGGCCGACATGGCGAGCCTGCCGACGCTCGACGACAAGTGGCTCGAGGTGCGGGCGGAGCTGCGCCGAGGCGCTGTGAGCGTGTGGCTGGACGACCGGCTCGTGGCGCACAAGCGCGACGACGCCATCGATCCGGCGGGCACGGTGCGGGTGACGCTCGGCGCGGGGGCCGAGCTCGCGAGGCTCACCACCCGGGCGCTCACGGCGAGTCGCTGCTCTGCCGCGCGAGGGTATCGGCCGCTCGCCCTCGGCGGGCACGTCAACGCGCGCGCCCTGCTCGGCGGCGACGCCATCACCGCCGGCTCTCTCCCTCCGCCCGGTGAAGAGGCGTGTGTGGGCGGTGTCCCGTTTGTGTTCCCCGAGCCGGCGCTCGACGGGAATGACCACGTCGACGTCGGCAAGAGCGCGCTCCGACAGGCCAACTACGAGGGATACTCCACCTCGTCGGGCGGCCCCATGCCCCGCTGGATCGGCGCCAGCGAGCGGGATCCCACGCGGATTCAGCTCCGCCTCGCGAACGGCGCGTTCTCGGCGCTCCACTTGGTCGCCGCCAGCGACGGGCGCGCCGACTCGGTGCCTATCGTGACGGCCGCGTTCTACCGCCCCGGCGCGGGCTTCACGCGGTCGTTCGTGGGGCGGGCCCCGCTCGCGACGACCACGGCGGGCGTCACGGCGCTGCCGGTGCGCCTCTCCGACGGCCGCGCGGTCGCGCTCCATCACCTCACGATCCCGCTCGACCCCGGCCTCCTCTCTTCCTTCGGCGATCTCGACGTCGTCGAGCTCGAGCTCACGAAGGAGACTCGCCTCTACAGGAACTACCCCGATCCGATCGGCTACGGCGTTCACCAGGCGGGGCTGCCCTCGAGCGTGCACGTCTACGCGGCCACGCTCGAGGAGGCGCCGATCACCTTCGAGTGGCGCCCCTCGCGCTTTGGGCATGTATGGCAGTCCCCGGAGGAGCCGGCGTACGTGGCCCGAGTGGCAAACAGGACGGCGGGCGCGCAGACCGGCAAGCTCACGATCACGACCACGAGCTACGACGGCACCGAGACGACGGCCCACGAGCGTGACGTGTCGCTCCCGCCGGGCTCGCCCGAGGGCGCCGCGGGGGCCCCGGTCGAGCTCGCCGTCCCCCTCCCCGTGAGGCTCTTTGGCTATCACGACGTCAAGGCGACGCTGGCCATCGCGGGGCAGACGTGGACGGAGCGCCGGTCGCTCGTGAAGCTCGCGCCCGACACGCGCAGCGCGCGGTGGACGCCCGGGCGCGGCGCGCTCTTCGGCTTCTGGAGCTTCGGCAGCGGGCACGGCGGCCCGAAGGCGGAGCACGGCGTTCGACTCATGACGATGGCCGGGGCGCGCACGAGCATGAACTACCCACCCGATCTGCCGCCGGAGGCCACTCGCCTCGTCGAGGCGCACTGGGACCGCGTGGGCGGAAACCCCTGGGTCGTCGCGTCCCAGGCGTGGCCGGCGGCGCAGCGCGCGGCGCTTCGGAAGACGGCGCTCAAGGAGTGGCGTGCGTGGGACGCCACGATACCGCCGAAGCACCGCCCCGACCACGTGCCGCTCTTCCCGGAGCCGAGCGTGAGCGCGCGCATGACCGTCGGGCACCCGCCCGAATACTGGGGCGAGGCGCCGCTCGTGCCCACTCCGGAGGAGCGCGCCCAAATACGCGCGCTGTCCGAGACCGCGACGCAGGCGGCGGCCGCGGCCCGCGCGGGCAAGCCCGGCGTGAAGGTGCTCGTGCCCTGGGGCGATCCCGGGTTCGTCTGGCCGCTGCTCCGCGCGGGGCTCTCCAAGCGCGCCGTCGACGGCTCGGGGCTCGACGTCGCCGGGTTCGAGCGCATGCCCGAGCGCCAGCTCCACGAGCAGTCGCTGCATCGCCTCTACTGGGTGCGAAAGGAGTACGAGAAGGCGGGTATTCGTGAGCCCGATCTCCGCTTCGTGGAGGGCATCTTCGTGCCCACCGAGCCGGGCGCGGTCTCCTGGCGCGAGCAGATGGACATCTACCATCGCTGGTCGCTGCTCTCGATGGCGTACGGCGTGAAGCGCTTCTACTCGGGGTGGTACGCCTTCGACTCTTCCGACGGCTACGGCGCGGAGCATTATGGCGGCTGCGGAATTCAGACTCGGATCCCGTACGCCGCGCCGAAGCCGGCGTATGCCGCCTTCGCCACCATGACCGATCGGCTGAACGAGGCCAATTTCGATGGGTGGCTGCCGACCGGCTCGACCTCCACCTTCGCGCTCCGCTTCGCGCGCCCCGACTCGCGCGGGTGGGTGTACGCGCTGTGGACGCTGCGCGGGACGCGGCCCGTCACGCTGACGCTGAGCGCCGACGGCGCGGTGGACGTCACCGACTCGATGAACAACACCCGCTCGGCGCGGAGCGAGGGCAGGCGCGTGACCATCCCGACGAGCCCCTCCGTCACCTACGTGACGACCCCCAGCGCCGCCCTGTCGGTCGCGGCCATCGCGGTGGGGACGCCCGATCACTCCGACGCGCAGCCCGCGCCGGCGGCGAAGCTCGTCGCCGACCTGGGCGACGGCTCGTGGGCCTTCACGAGCGAGCGCGACCTCGCGCTCGAGGGCAACCACGTCGCGATGATGCACTATCCGGGGCGCTTCACGACGCGCCCCACCCAAGACCCCGTCCACGGAGCGATGCTCACGAGCAAGCTCGAGCGCCAGGCGACCACGCACGCGCTCATGCCGTGGTACGGCGTGCTGCGCCCGAAGAGCCCCATTCCGCTGCCAGGGGCGCCCTCGAGGCTCGGCCTGTGGGTCAAGGCCGCGAGCGATTGGGGCCGCGTGGTCTACGTGCTCCGGGACGCGAAGGGCGAGCGCTGGGAGAGCATCGGCGCCAAAGACGCGTACAACGCGGACGACATCCACTCGTGGAGCCAGTTTGCCTTCGACGGCGCGCGCTACCTCACGTTCGAACTGCCGGGGCACACGGGGTGGGACACGTACCGGAAGAACGGCACCACCTGGTGGCGCGCCGACGAGGGGGACGGCGTGGTCGACCTGCCGCTCTCGCTCGAGGCGATCGTGGTCGAGCAGCGCACCCACGTGCTCTATGTGAACGACGTGGCGCCCGCCGCCTCCGACGAGGTGAGCCTCGGGCGGCTGTATGCCGAGTACGACTCGCCCGAAGACGCGACCGAGGAGGCCGTGCGCGTGAGCCGCCTCCGCGCCCCGGCGCCCGTGCGCACCGGACCGCTGCCTAACCCCATCGCGGAGCTGGAGAAGTCCGGGCGGGGCGCGGCGCCCGCGCTCACCGCCGTGCGGCCGCCCTCGCACGCGTACGACGGCACGCGCGCGCACATCGACTTTCGGCCCGCCCGGGGCAAGCTCCGATACGAGCTGTGGGTGAGCGCGCACGCCGACGGCCAGGCCGCGGTGAACCTCGCGCCGGAGGGGCTCGCGCCCGGACAGCTCGTGACGGGGCTACGCGGGGGGGTGCCACTTTACTATTGGCTCGTCGCGGTCGACGGGCGAGGTCACCGAACGAAGCCCTCGAAGCCCGTGCGGCAGGTGCTGGTCGACGGGTTCATTACCAAGTAGTTGCGCCGGTCGAGCGTGCCTATTCGGCTTCGAGTCGCCACCACGGCTCCCATCACGGAGTAGCCAGGACAGCGCACGAGCCGCGCGCCCTCGAGGCCCGCCGCCTCGCACCAGCGCGCCACGTCGGCGAGCCCGTACACACCGCCGAGCGCCGTGCGGAGCCCGAGGTGCACGGCGTAGAACGCGCGCCCGAGCCGGTCGTCGAACGTCTCCTCGGCGAACGCGTCGATGACGACGAGCTCTCCGCCGGGCACGAGCCGCTCCGCGAAGCGGGCCACCAGGCGCGCGGCAGCCTCGGCGGTCTCGAGGTGGACGACGTTGGCCATGACGACGCGGTCGAAGCGGCCCTCGGGCACCGCCTCGAAGTAGTCGCCCGCCACGAGGGTCACGCGCTCGGCGAGCGCGGGCTCCTCCGCCTGGAGCCGCGGAGTGAGCTCCGCCACGACCTCGGGCAGATCGAGCCCGACCAGCGAGGCCTCGGGGCTCCGCGCGAGCATGGCGCGCGACCAGACGGCGCTGCCGCAGCCCACGTCGAGCACCCGTCCACGCGCCGGGAGCACCTCGGCGAGGGCCTCCGCGGGCCGGCGAAACCTGGCGCCCAGGTACCCGACGGCCGACCGGTAGAGCTCGCCGCGGCGCGCGGGCGCGTCGATCGGCACGACCGGGGTCCCGGTGGCGAGGAAGCCGTCGAGCTCGCTCCACGGCCAGCCCCCCGGCATGCCCTCGTCGCGCGCGTACCCTTCCGGCGTTCGCGCGCACGCGCCCGCCGCCGCGAGCGCGTCGAGCACGAGGGCGGTGGCGCGCGCCGAGGTGCCGCAGCGGGCCGCGAGGGACTCGGTCGACTGCGGCGCGGGGGTGAGCGCGCGCCAGAGCCCGCTGCGCTCGGCGGCCAACACGAGCGGCACGAGGCCGCGCTCGAACAGATCGCCGGGGCCGCCCAAGAGGGATGATGTCATCGCGTGATGCTCCTTCGTTGCAGGAGGTGGAGCCTATCCTCATGATCGAGGGCCCACTCGAGATCGTGCTCGCCGTCGAACGCGGCACGCACCGCGCGCGCGAGGCGCGTGAGCGCGGCGAGGCGCGCGTCGTCGAGCTGCCCGCAGCTGCGCTCGGCGCAGCGCGTGCCGCGGGGGTCGGCTCTCTTGGACGTCAGGGGAATCCTCTGGCAGGCCTCGGCGAGGCTTGCGCGGGCCCCGAGATCGATGGCAAAGATTGCCGATGATCGACACGACGCTCTTCGACGCCTCCGCTCGGGTCCCCGTGGCCGTCGACGCCACGGTCGACGTGAAGGCGACTCCCCGCCAAGTGTTCGACGCGTGGACCACCGCCGAGGGGCTGAAGGCGTGGCTCGGCGTCGAGGCGCGCATCGACCTCTGCATCGGCGGGGCGTACGAGTGGCTCTTCCTCTCCGACGCGCCCGCGGGCGCGCAGGGCTCCGAGGGCTGCCAGATCCTGGCGTACGTGCCCGACGAGCTGCTCGCGTTCTCGTGGAACGCGCCGCCGGAGCTCCCCCACGCCCGCGCCCGGCGCGCGTGGTGCGTCCTCACCCTCGAGCCCCTCGCGACCGGCACGCGCGTGCGGCTCCGGCACCTCGGGCTCGGCGTCGACGGCGACTGGCCCCAGGTAGGGCCGTATTTCGCGCGCGCGTGGCCTGGCGTCCTTGGGCGCCTGACTGCCCACTTCGGCGCGGCCTGATTCGCCGCCGCGCCCAGCAGCTACTCGGCGGCGCGGTCGCCGGGCTCGCGGATTCGCTCGTCGGTGACGTCCTCGTCCCACTCGGCGCCGTAGCCGTCGTACCGAATGCGCACCCGCCCCTCGTCGGTCATGCCCAGCACCGTGGCCGGGTAGTAGCTGCCGTGCCACTCGACCTGGAGCGGACTGCCCACCTCGCGGGGGCGCGCCCGCTGGCACGGGGCGACGACCGTGCGCACCACCACGCGCTCCGGACCGGGCACCGCGGTCGGCGGCGCGAAGGCCGAATAGAGCGAGGTGCCGAGCACCGCCCCGAGGGCGAGGAGCGCGAGCTCGCGGCTGGGCGTGCGCGTCGGCGCGCGGCGGGCTCGGTCGGCGGAGGACACCTCGGGAAAGGTCATGCCGTCAGCGTGACGCCGTGACGCGGCGAAGGCAAGCCGGACGCACGCGGGACGCACGCGGGCTCACGTCGGGGTGGTGACGTCGTCCCACGGCGCGTCCTCGAAGCACGTGAGCCAGTTGAGCGCGTGGTGGCGCTCTTGGACGACCCCGCCCGCGATCCCCGCGATCGCCGCGCTCGCGTCCCCCACGTCGCCCGCCGCGTCGCGCACGAGCCAGTGCAGCCGGAGGTGCAGATCGAGCGCGTCGAGGAGCTCCGTCGTGGGGCGCGGGCGCGCGTCGCGCACGAACGCGTCGGGCGCGACGCCCACGAGGGTCTTGGCGACCGCGGCGACGTCGCACGTGCCGTCAGGGAAGGGCAGGGCCGCGGCGTGACCGATCGACCATAGGAGCACCCACAGGGCCTCGTAGCGCCACACGTGGTCGACGATGTCTTGCCTTGGCGGCGCCTCGTGTCGAAAGAACGCGCGCTCCTTGGGGCTCATGGCCTCTTCGGCGCCCGCGAGGCGCGACGCGATGTCGTCCGGCGCGAGCCGCTCGGGGCCCGACATCGACTCGGCCCGGAGCGCGCACGCGAAGAGGGCGAGACAGCGCGAGGCGATCGCGGGGCCGTCGCGCAGCTCGACCTCGAGCTCGGAGATGACCGGCGGCAGGCCGGCGGGCGCGACGAGGCCGCGCGCCGTGAGCGCCGCGTCGGTCGCGGCCTTGCGGGCCACGCTGTCGGGCGGGTACGGGACGTCGGCGCCGGGCTGCGCGTCGCCGGTCTCGGGCTCCACGAGCACACGCCCCTCGGGGGAGCGGACGCTGCCGTCGCGCAAAAAGACGAGCGCGTTCGCGTCCTTCGCCCACGACTCGAACTCGGCCAGGTCGTCGGCCTCGACCTCGAGCGCCACCTGGTGCCGGACCCGCTCGATGTGGCGGAGCACGTGGTAGCGCGTGGCGGTCATGGGGCGCGAGCCGCCGCCCATCACGAAGCCCATGAAGCCGTGCAGGTGCGCGGCGAGCTCGGGGTCGGTGCGGTCGCGGCGACTGCGGAGGGTGTGGGGGAACGCGAGCCGCGGGAGGTCGCGGCGGGTGCAATAGACGTTTACGAGCATGGGCTTCGGGGGGCGCGGGACTGCGCTGGGTTAGGTGGGGTCGTGAGGAGCTTCGCGGCCTCCCCGTCAGTGCCTGTCGGTGCCTGTCAGGGAGTCAGGCCGAGCCCCGCGACGACGCCGCGCTCGCCGAGCGGGACCCCCTCGAAGAAGAGCTCGAGCCCTGCGGGGAGACGCAAGAGGAGCCCCGCGCCTACTTGGTAGTGGTAGATGTCGGTGCCAATCTTCGAGTCGCCGTCGATGCGCCAGAACGCGGGGCCGCCAAAGAGCCGCCCCGCGGCGTACACCGAGAGCGGGTCGAGCAGTGATTTGCCCACGAGCAGCCCAGCCCGCGCGTCGAGCGCGGTGTACCCGACCGACTGGGCGAAGGGCGACGTGGCCACGCTCGCGCGGGTGCTCGCGTGCACGAAGGAGCCCGCGATCGTGAGCACCGCGAAGGGCACCCAGCGGGCCTCCCGGGCGAGGCTCACCGAATACCCCACGAGACCGACCGGCCCGCCGGAGAACTCGGACTTTTCGGCGCCCTCCAAGCTACCCGCGAGCAGGCCGCCGGCCCCGAAGGTGAGTGAGGTCTTCTTGTCGAGTCGGTAGTCGAAGGTGGCAACCGTCGACTGGCGCTGCGTGTCGAACTTCAGGCCTTCACCGAACGACAGCCGCGTGGCCGAGAACGAGTAGCTCACCGCGCCGCGGAAGCGGTGGGTGAGGGGGCCGTCGTCGAGGCCGCACATCGAGTGCCCGAGGGGGCCGCCCGGGGACGCCCCGCAGGCGGACGCGCGCGCCTCGACGGACGCGACCGCCGCGAAGGCCGCGAGACCCACGACACCCGAAAACCACGCCCGAGTCCGCTGGACTGTCATGAGGGTCGTCTGCTCTGGCTCTGCGGGGGGCGCTGACGGCTGTCAGTTCACGGGGGCGTGGGCGGCGCCTTCGTGGGCGACGCCGTTCGTGTGGGCGGGCTCGGCCTTGCGCCCGCGCCGGCCGGTGAACTGGCGGAGATCCCACACCGGCCCCGCGAGGAAGCTCAGCGGGTCGTCCTTGAACGCGGGGGCGTTCTTCTCGAACGCGACGTGGCCGAGGATGTTGAGCCCCCAGCCGAAGGCGAAGCTCCCGGCCGACACGCCCCAGGCCGGCCGGTACGGCTTGAACGCGAAGAGGCCCACGGCCCCCCCGACGATGAACGGGATGCCCGCCATGTGGAGCCAGCGGTTGGTCTTGTTGCGGTGCGTGGCCTCGTAAAACTCGGTCGCCGCCTCCCAGCGCTCGCCGAGGCCTCCCTCGAAGTTCGGGTGGCGCTCACGCCAGCCCTGCTCGAGCACGGCGAGGCCGCGCGCGAACATCCCGAGCCCCGCGACCTTGCGACCCGCCAGGAGCGCCGCCATTCCGGAGACCGCCCACGCCGAGCCCGACTTCTCTTCCTTCGCCATGCCCACCTCCGGCGCGCCACCGCGACGCTCTGCGGCACGATAGCGCAACGATCCCGCCGCGCACGACGTTCGTGCGCGGCCTAGCAGCCCGTTGATTTACTCCCGTCGGCCCATCGCCGCCGCATCCCGGC
>DAORJJ010000279.1:0-8575 GCA_035439005.1 Polyangiaceae bacterium
GCCGCCCCCGCCGTCCGCGAGCGCGTCGGCCTCGGCCGCCCCGGTCGAGCCCCCGAAGCCGGCCGTCCCGGAGAAGAAGAACATCGTCGACTCGGCCGTCGAGGCCGGCAACTTCAAGATCCTCGCGGGCCTCCTCGGCGACGCGGGCCTCGTCGACACCCTGAAGGGCGCTGGCCCCTTCACCGTGCTCGCCCCCACGGACGAGGCCTTCGGCAAGCTCAAGGCGAAGGACCTCGAGGCCCTCAAGAAGGACAAGAAGAAGCTCGAGGCGCTCCTCAAGTTCCACGTCATCGGCTCGAAGGCCATGGCGGAGGACGTGAAGAAGATGAAGGACGCCGCGACCCTCAACGGCAAGAAGGTCACCATCAAGGTCGAGAAGGACGGCACCGTGATGGTCGGCAAGGCCAAGGTCACCAAGGCCGACATCGACTGCTCGAACGGCGTCATCCACGTGATCGACACCGTCCTCACGCCGCCGGCCAAGTGAGCTGATCGGCCCTCGGGCCCCGACGACGCCGGCGCCTCGTGCGCCGGCGTTTCGTCATTTTGTGGCCTCGCGTGGGTCCCGCACGCGCGGGACGCGCCGCGCCTTGTCACCGGGCCGTGAACGATCGATCCTCGGGTCGATGGTGCACGAGGATCCCCGCGCGCCGCGGACCGAGCCTGCCTCGAGGCGCCTCGAGCGCGGCCCCGGCTGAACGTGGCGCGCGACATCCTCCACATCGACATGGACGCCTTCTTCGCGTCGGTCGAAGAGCTCGACGACCCGAGCCTCCGCGGCAAGGCCGTGCTGGTCGGCGGCGCGGCGCGCCGCGGCGTGGTCGCCGCGGCGTCGTACGCGGCCCGCGCGAGGGGCGCCCGCTCCGCGATGCCCATGGCCGAGGCCCTCCGGCGATGCCCCGAGGCGATCGTCGTGCCGCCTCGGCGCGCGCGCTACGCCGAGATCAGCGCCCACATGTTCGAGATCTTCGGCCGCTACACGCCGCTCGTCGAGGGGCTCTCGCTGGACGAGGCCTTCCTCGACGTGACCGCGAGCCGCGCGCTCTTCGGCGACGGAGCGACCATCGCGGCGGCCATCCGCGAGGCCATCCGCGCCGAGCTCCGCCTCACGGCGTCGGCGGGCGTGGCGGAGTGCAAGTTCGTCGCGAAGATCGCGAGCGACCTCGAGAAGCCCGACGGCCTCGTCGTCGCCCCGCGTGGCGCCGCCGTGGCGGCCTTCCTCGCGCCGCTCCCGGTGGAGCGCATGTGGGGCGTGGGCCCGAAGAGCGCCCCGCGGCTGCGCGCCCTCGGCCTGCGCACGCTCGGCGATCTCGCGCGGGCGGCCCCGAGCACCCTCGCGCTCGCCCTCGGCACGGCGCCCGAGCACGCCGCCCGGGTGAGCCGCCTCGCCCGGGGCGAGGACGACCGCCCCGTCGTGCCGCACGGCGAGGCGAGATCCGTGGGCTCCGAGTCCACGTACGAGCACGACCTCGTCGGCCGCGCGGCGCTGTCGCGCGCCGTGCTCCAGCACGCCGAGACCGTGGCGCGTCGGCTCACCGCGGCGCGGCTGTCGGCGCGGGTCGTGACGGTGAAGCTGAAGCTCGCGGACTTCACGCTGCTCACGCGGCAGCTCTCCCTGCGCGACCCGGTGAGCGACACCCAGTCGCTCCACGAGGCCGGCGCCGCGCTGCTCTCACGCTTCAATGTGGACAACGCCCACATCCGCCTCGTCGGCCTCTCGGCGTCCGAGTTCGGCGCGGACGCGGGCACCCGGCCGCTGTTTCCCGAGCCCGAGCGCGCCCGGCGCGAGCGCATCGAGGAGCTCGTCGGCGCGGTCAACGGGCGGCACGCGGGCGCCGTCACGCGCGCCTCGCTGCTCGAAGCGCCCTCGCGCGGCGACGCCGCGGGCAAGGGCGTCGAGGTCGCGCGCGAAGAGCTCGCGCGCCTCGTCGCCGCGAGGCGGCGGCCGCCCTAGTCGCGCCCCGTCGATGACGAGTGGGGTGGTCGCGTGGACAACACTTCGGTATGGTCCGCGCGCATGAACCTCCGCGCAAGGACGCCGCAGATCGCCCGCCCGCGCACCCGCGCCGCCGCGCGCGTCGCGCTCGCGCTCGCGGGGCTCGTCGTCGCGCTCTCCGGGTGCAAGCCGCAGGAGGGCAAGAGCTGCCGCACGGAGGCGCGCGAGACCTGCACGGGCAAGACCCAGGCCCTCGTCTGCCACGACGCCAAGTGGGAGGCCATGATGTGCCGGGGCCCCGCGGGCTGCCAGAAGGTGGGCAGCGACGCGCAGTGCGATCAGTCGGTCGCCTCCGAGAACGACGTGTGCAACCTCCCCGACGACGTCGTGTGCGCCCCCGACGCGCGCGCGATGCTCGAGTGCAAGAACCACCGGTGGGTGCGCACGGCGAGCTGCCTCGGCGCCGGCGGCTGCGCGCTCTCCGGCAAGAAGGTCAAGTGCGACAACAGCGTGGCTGCCCTCGGCGAGGCCTGCTCGAACGCCAAGGACTACGCCTGCTCGGCGGACCACAAGGTCGAGCTCGTCTGCAAGGACGGCAAGTTCGCGGTGTCGTCCACCTGCCGCGGCCCGAAGGGCTGCGCCGTGGTCGAGGGCGGCCCCGGCGACACGCAGGGGCGGCGCATCATGTGCGACGACACGCGCGCGCAGCTGAACGACTCGTGCAACAAGGCGCAGAGCTACACCTGCGACATGGACGGCAAGGCGATCTACGTGTGCCACTCGGGCCACTACGTGCTCGACGAGGCGTGCAAGGGGCGCCTCAACTGCCGCGTCCTCGGCACGAAGGTGGGCTGCTTCTAGGGTATCCACGGCCGCGCGCGCCGCGTGTACCCTCGGGGCATGAACAGTCTCCGACGAGCGGAGTGTCCATGCCACCCGACCCAAGCGAGGACGCCATGAAGCTCGAGGCCATCGAAGGAAACCACCAGCGCCTCGACGGCGGGGCGATGTTCGGCAACTGCCCGAAGAGCATGTGGGAGCGCTGGGCCCCGCCCGACGAGAAGAACCGGATCGACCTCGCGTGCCGGGGCCTGCTCGTGACCGAGCCCTCGGGCCGCCACGTGCTCCTCGAGACCGGCATCGGCACGTTCTTTCCGCCGAAGCTGCGCGAGCGCTACGGCGTCGCGGGAACGGAGCACGTGCTGCTCGGCTCGCTCGCCGCCGCGGGGCTCCGCCCGGAGGACATCGACGTCATCGTCCTGTCCCATCTTCACTTCGACCACGCCGGCGGGGCGCTCGCGCCCTACGAAGAGGGCCTGCCGCACCGCCTCGCGTTCCCGCGGGCGGCGTACGTGGTCTCCGAGGGCGCCTGGGCGCGCGCGAAGCGGCCGCACGCGAGGGACAAGGCCTCCTACATCCCCGAGCTCACGGCGCTGCTCGAGGAGACGGGGCGGCTCGAGCGCGTCGGCGGGACCTCGTCGTCGACGTTGGGTGCAGGATACACGTTTACGTACTCCGAGGGGCACACCCCGGGCCTCATGCTGACGCGGGTCGAGGGCGGGGCGCGGCCGGTCACGTTCCTGGGCGATCTCGTGCCCGGCGCGGCCTGGGTGCACCTGCCCATCACGATGGGCTACGACCGCTACCCGGAGCTGCTCATCGACGAGAAGGAGCGCGAGCTCGGCCGCATCCTCGCGGAGGACGGCCTCGCGTTCTACACGCACGACCCCGCGTTCGCCGTGAGCGGGCTCACGCGCGACGAGCGCGGCAAGTTCTCCCCGAAGGACCCCCGCGCGACGCTCGACTGACGCGACCTCGACGCGGCGCGGACGCGGCGTCGCGTAGGCGTCCGCGAGCCCTCGCTACGGCTGCCCCTTGATGCGCGTGTAGATGAAGATCACGAAGATGGTGGCCGTGGCCGCGACGGACACCCACGTCCAGTCCTTCTGGGTCATCTTCACCTCCCAGTGCGGCGCGGTGCGCTTCACCGCGCCGTAGTAGGCGCCGCAGAAGCCGTAGTAGACGAACATCATCGGGTGGTAGGTGAACGACAAGAAGAAGATGCCCACCAAGATGCCCGCGAACGACGTGATGAGCGCCACCGAGAACGGGTAGAGGCGCGGGTCCATGCCCCACGGCGGACGGAACGCCACCTCCCACGGGATCTTCACGCTGGACCACACGAGGGCGAACCAGAGGATGATGCCAGGGAGCCCCAGCTCGGCCGCGGAGAGCAGGTACGAGTTGTGGGCCGTGATGAAGTAGTTCTCGATGAACTGGTTGTGGCCCAGGCCGAAGATGGGGCTCTGCTTGAAGAAGTCTGCGCCGTCGTAGAGCGCGCCGAGGCGCTCGAGCGACGAGGCCTCGGCGTCCTCGCCGGAGCGCCCGCCGAGCAAGAGCACCGGCGAGCCGGAGATGCCCGCGACCACGAGCCCTTTGAGCCCGTATTTTCGCAGGAAGTACACCCCGAAGATGGCGAGCAGCACGAGGATGCCGCCTCGTGAGCCCGTGAGTATGACGCAGTAGAAGACGACCCCCAGCGCCAGCGCGATCAGGAGGTTCTTCGCCTTGGTCTGCATCACGCTGTAGAGCGCGAACATGAACGTGAGCCCGGCGCCGATGAACACGGAGAGCTCGTTCGGGTCGGAGAGGGTGCCGCGCCACCGGGCGCGGCCGTTCGCGACGCTGAACGTGCCGAAGAGGCCGGGCCGCTCGCACTCGTAGTCGTCCTTCGGGTCGCGGTCCTCGCGGCACTGGTAGCTGTCGAGGCAGTCGCGACCGTCGGGCTCGCCCTTCGACTTGTCGTGGGCCTCGGAGCGGTCCTCGCCCTCCGAGATCTTGATGCACTGAAACTCGTTTCGCCCCTGGTAGATGCCCGCGCCGCCGAGGGCCAGCGACACGAAGAGCATGGCGGTGCCGAGCCCCTTGTAGCGCTCGTACGTGCGCGCCGAGTAGCAGACGATCGTGAAGTAGATCACCGGGAAGAACAGCGTGACCGTCATGCCCGCGATCGGCTCGAAGCCGACCTTCACGATGGTGCAGATGACGTTCCACGCGACGTACATCAGCATGACCGGCCACTGGGGCGAGCCGAGCTTCAGCTTGTTCGTGGCGAGGTCGATGCCGATGCCCACCACGCCGAGGCCGATGGCGATGTAGAGCAGCTTGAACGGCTCGAGCGCCGGCACGCACTCCTGCGGGCGCACGAACAAGACGATGATGAGGAGCGCGGCTCCGACGACGGACAAGGGTTCAGCTCACGGGGTGGAGGGCTCGGGGGTGAGCCCAAGGGTGGGATCGAGGGGCGCGAGGCGCTCGGGCTCGGCCGGCCAGTCCGGCGAGAGCGTGTACTTCACGAGGCCGACGCCGAAGCCTATCCCGTGTGAGACGTGCACGACCGGAAACATCGCCCACACGAGCGGCACGCCGAGCGGGCCGAGCGCGCGCCCCACGCGGACGGCCTCGGCCCCGGTGGCGAGCGCGTACGCCGCGAACGCGAGCGGCGTGAACGGCTGGAAGGGCGAGGTGAGCAGCATCGCCGCGCCCGAGAGGGTGACGAGGAACGGGATGGCCGGCCGGATCGAGAGGAACTTGCCGCGCTTGAGGAGCGTGCGGGCGCGCCCCTGGCCGTACTTGTAGTACTGCTTGGCGAGGGCCTGGAAGCTGCCGCGCGGGAAGTAGTGCACGACGATGTCCTTCGAGAGGTACACCTTCCCGCCCCCCTCGATGATGCGCTGGTTCAGCTCCGCGTCCTCGTTGGTGACGGCCTTCGGGTCGTACATGCCCATCTTCTCGAACACGCGCCGGCGGAAGGCGCCGAGGAACACCGTGTCGACGAAGCCCTCGCTCTCGGGCGAGCGGTACTTCGCGCCGCCGACGCCGAGCGGGCTGTCGAGCGCGGCGCACAGCGCCCGCTGAAAGAGGCTCTTCGCCCGCGCCCGCTGCGCCCCGCCCACGTTGTCGGCGCCGCTCTCGACGAGCACCCGCACGCACTGCGAGACGTAGTCGTGCGCGTACTCGCAGTGCACGTCCATGCGGACGAGGATCTCGCCCCGCGCGACGGCCAGCACCGCGTTGATCCCGGCCGACTGGATGCGCGCGGGGTTGTCGATGACCCGGATGCGCGGGTCCTCCGTCGCGAGGCGCGCGAGGATCTCGCGCGTGGCGTCCATGCTCATGCCGTCGGCGACCACGAGCTCGAGCCGATCCCTCGGGTAATCCTGCGAAAGTACAGTCCTAATGCAGGACTCGATGTACGCCTCCTCGTTGAGGCAGGGCATGGCGATGGTCACGAAGGGCTGCATCATTCCGTTTTCCTTCCCACGACGAGCTTTGCCGCTTCCCGGCGGCGGCCGGAAGTATGATACGAGGAAACCATGCGTTTCGTCTCACTTGCCATTCTCGTGGGGGCTCTCGCGCTCGGCGGCTGCAGCAGCACCCGTACCTACAACTGGGCAGCGGAGCGCGCCGCCGGCTACAAAATCGGACCGGGCGACGTCGTCCGCATCAGTGTGTGGAAGCACGACGAAATGAGCCAGCAGGTCACGGTTCGACCGGACGGCGCGATCTCGCTCCCGCTCATCGGCGACATCATGGCCGAGGGCAAGAACGTGGACGAGGTCGCGGCCGACATCGGCAAGCGCGTGACGAAGTACTTCGCCGACCAGCCGCCGATCACGGTGCAGGTGGCGGAGGTGCGCTCCTACAAGATCTACGTCCTCGGCGAGGTGCAGCGCGGCGGCGAGTTCACCCCGAACCACCAGGTCACGGTCGTGCAGGGCCTCTCGCTGGCGGGCGGCTTCACGCGCCTCGCCTCGCCCGACGAGATCGTCATCGTCCGCCGCGACGCCCGCGGCGAGCGCCGCATCCCGTTCAGCTACGGCGCGGTCGTCAAGGAGAACCAGCTCCAGCAGAACCTCATGCTGCAGTCGGGCGACACCGTCATCGTCCCGTAGTCAGGTGCGCAGGCGCGGCAGCCGCGCTCCTCGAGCCGGGGCCTCGCTTCGTTCGGCTGCAGCCACTCGCAAAAAGGCGCCGCGCGCGCTCCACGCCGGCCCCGTAAGCCCGCAAGCCCCGGAACCTGCGCTCGATGTTCGATCTATTCCGCTCCCCCAGGCGTGTCCTCGTCTTCCTCTTCGAGTTCGTCCTCGTGGGGCTGCTCGTGGTCGCCGCGGGCGTGATCCGACTCGGCGTGCACGACGGCCTCAGCTACGGCAACGTCGTCAAGCGCGCGATCGTGTTCGCCATCATCCTGCAGGGCGTCCTCTACTACGCCGGGTTCTTCGATCCGCAGTTCGTGCGCCAGCCGCAGCAGGCGTTCTCCAAGGTGTTGAAGGCGCTCGCGCTCTCGACGCTCGTGAACGTGCTCGTCTACTACTTCCTGCCGCGCTTCGAGATCGGCCGCGGCATCTACCTCTCGTCGGTCGCCCTCGTCGCGGTCGTGCTCCCCGGGTGGCGCGTCCTCTACGACTCGCTCACCGACAGCGCGGGGTTCCGGCGCAAGACCCTCATCGTGGGCGTCGGCGGCCTCGCCAAGGAGATCGCCGTCCTCATCCGCGACAACCCCAGCACGGGCCTCGAGCTCGTCGGCATGCTCGGCCGTGACCGCGCCGCCATCGACGAGGAGCAGGCGGTCATCGGCACCTACGGCGAGCTCGCCGACGTGGTCGCGCGCGAGAGCGTCGACCTCGTGCTCGTCGCCTACCCCGCGCGCCGCGGCACGCTCCCGGTCGAGCAGCTCCTCGAGATCAAGTTCCGCGGGATCGAGGTCGAGGAGGGCATCGACTTCTACGAGTCCATGACCGGCAAGATCTACGTGCGCGAGCTCAAGCCGAGCCAGCTCATCTTCGCCGAGGGCTTCACCGCGCGCGTCACCACGCGGCGGCTCAAGCGCATCCTCGATCTCATCTGCGCGGTGTTGGGGCTCATCCTCGCCGCGCCGATCATGGCGCTCACGACCATCCTGATCCGCCTCGAATCAAAAGGTCCGATCTTTTACAAGCAGGTCCGCGCGGGCGAGTTCGGGAAGCTCTTCACGATCATCAAGTTCCGCAGCATGCGCACCGACGCCGAGAAGCACGGCGCGCAGTTCGCCAAGCAGAACGACGACCGCATCACCAAGGTGGGCGCGTTCATCCGCAAGACGCGCATCGACGAGCTGCCGCAGCTGTGGAACGTGCTGAAGGGCGAGATGAGCATGGTGGGCCCGCGCCCGGAGCGCCCTGTGTTCATCGAGCAGCTCGAGCAGCAGGTGCCGTACTTCAAGCAGCGCCTCTACGTGAAGCCCGGCGTGACCGGGCACGCGCAGGTGCGCTGCGAGTACGGCGCCTCGGCGGAGGACATGCTCCAGAAGCTCGAGTACGACCTCTATTACATCAAGTCCTACTCGGTGCTCTTCGACCTCTCGGTCATGCTCGACACCGTGAAGGTCGTGCTCTTCCGCATCGGCGCGCGCTAGCTCAGCGCTGACTTGTCATCGGAGGACTCCGTCCACCGCCCCACCGGCGAAGCCGGCTGGGGCCCCACCTCCGGGTTTTGGGTCCCAAGCCCAAAACGGGCCCGCGGCACGCTCCGGACTCCGTCCTCCGCCCCACCGGCGAAGCCGGCTGGGGCCCCACCTCCGGGTTTTGGGTCCCAAGC
>DAORJJ010000279.1:8675-8762 GCA_035439005.1 Polyangiaceae bacterium
CCAAAACGGGCCCGCGGCACGCTCCGGACTCCCGGTGCGTGTCAAGGTAGTTGTCCGATTTTCATGATGAGACCGGTGTGGCGATTG
>DAORJJ010000280.1:0-8745 GCA_035439005.1 Polyangiaceae bacterium
GGCTTTGAGCGGGTTGATCCCTGGATTTCACTGCCCCGGGCTTCAGCCCGCGGGCAGATATCGCGCGTCACGCTGAACTTGCGCGTGATTTCCGCGTGCCTCGCGCTTGGACCAATCCAGGATTTGCACCCATCAGACTCGCTCACTCAGACCCCGACGGGGTGCCAGACGGTCTTGGTCTCGAGGGTGCGCTCGATGTACCCGAGGCCCTGCCCGCGGCGCGTGTCGTACCAGAAGGCCTCGTCGGGGAGGTCGTGCGTCTTGGCGCGCTTGACGCTGCCGGCCGCTTCGCGCTCGAGCGAGGCGCGGAGCGCGGCGTCGGAGGTCCACACGTCGAGCGCGACGACCTCGCGGTGCTTCGCGAGGATGGGGCCGAGCTCGTCGGCGTACCCGGTGAGCACGTTGACCACGCCCCCGGGGAGATCGCTCGTCGCGAGGCACTCGGAGAACACCACCGCGGTGCGCGGGTCGACGTCGCTCGCGACCACGACGCAGCTGTTGCCGCCCGTGATGACCGGGAGCACCACCGACACGAGCCCGAGCAGCGCCGGCGCGCGCGGCGCCACGACCCCGACGACGCCCATCGCCTCCGGCAGGCTGAACCCGAAATGGGGGCCGCTCACCGGGTTGTGCGAGGCCACGAGCGCCGAGACCTTGTCGGCGAACCCCGCGTAGAACACCGCGCGATCGACCGTGGCCGCGACCTCGCGGGCCGCCTCGCCGGAGGTAGCGCCCGCGCGCTCGAGAGAGCGCTCCAGCTCGGGCGCGCGCGACTCGAGCACCTCGGCGAGCCGGTAGAGGATCTGCCCGCGGTTGAACGGGGTGCGGGTCTCCCACTTCTCGTAGGCGCCCTTCGCCACGAGCACCGCGTCGCGGACGTCTTTGCGGGAGCCGCGCGGGATGTTGACCCCCGCCGGATCCGCGTCGCCCACCACGCCCTCGGCGGAGGCCACGCGGAAGGAGCGGCCGGACTCGGAGCGCACGAACGCGCCCCCGACGTACATCTTGTACGCCTTGGTGATGCGCACGCGGTCGCCCGCGCTCGCGTCGGGCTCGCCGGCGGGCGAGACCTTCACGAGCGGGCCCGCGCCCTTCGGCGGCTTCGCGGCGGACTTCGTCTCTTCGGTTTCGGTTCGGGTCTTCATGCCTTCTTCCCTTTGGTCGGGCGGGCCGGACACGCCGCTCGCCTTCGGCTCGCTTGCGGGGCCATCATCCGTCGAGCTCCACGTAGGCCGAGAGACCTTGGCGGCCGCCCTCGCGACCGAAGCCGCTCTCTTTGTAGCCGCCGAAGGGCGACGTCGGGTCGAACTTGTTGAACGTGTTTCCCCAGATGACGCCGGCCTTGAGGCGCGTCGCCATGTGGAAGATCTTGGCGCCTTTGTCGGTCCAGATGCCCGCCGAGAGGCCGTACATCGTGTTGTTCGCCTTCTCGATGGCCTCGTCCGGCGTGCGGAAGGTCATCACGGTGAGCACCGGCCCGAAGATCTCCTCGCGCGCGATGCGGCTCGACTGGCTCGCGCCCGTGAAGAACGTGGGCGGGAAGAAGAAGCCCTTCGCCGGGATCGCGCAGGGGCTCTGCACCATGTGCGCGCCCTCCTCGGTGCCGCTCGCCACGAGCGCGCGGATCTTCTCGAGCTGCATCTTCGAGTTGATGGCCCCGATGTCGGTGTTCTTGTCGAGCGGATCGCCGAGCCGCAGCGTCTTGATGCGATCGGCCAGCTTGCGGACGACCACGTCGTGGACGCTCTCCTCCACCAGCAGGCGCGAGCCGGCGCAGCACACGTGGCCTTGGTTGAAGTAAATGCCGTTGACGATCCCCTCGATGGCCTGATCGATGGGCGCGTCGGCGAAGACGATGTTGGCCGCCTTGCCGCCGAGCTCGAGGGTGAGCCGCTTCTTCGTGCCGGCGATGGCCGCCTGGATGCGCTTGCCGACCGCCGTGCTGCCGGTGAACGCCACCTTGTCGACGCCGGCGTGCTCGACCAGGGCCGCGCCCGTGGCGCCCGCCCCGGTGACGATGTTCACGACGCCCTCGGGCAGCTCGCACTCCTCGAAGATCCGCGCGAGCAGCAGCGCCGTGAGCGGCGTGGTCTCCGCCGGCTTCAAGACGACCGTGTTGCCGCACGCGAGGGCGGGCGCGAGCTTCCACGCCGCCATGAGCAGCGGGAAGTTCCACGGGATGACCTGCCCGGCCACGCCGAGGGGGCGCGCCTTGCGGCCGTGGAAGGCGTAGTCGAGCTTGTCCGCCCAGCCCGCGTGGTAGAAAAAGTGCGAGGACGCGAGGGGCACGTCGACGTCGCGCGACTCCTTGATGGGCTTGCCGCCGTCCATCGACTCGACGATGGCGAGCTCGCGCGCCTTCTCCTGGATCGCGCGGGCGATGCGGAAGATGTACTTCGCGCGCTCCTCGGGGCGCATCTTCGACCACACGGTGTCGTAGGCCTTCCGCGCCGCGGCCACGGCGAGATCGACGTCCTCGGCGTTCGCCTCGGCCACCTCCGCGAGGGTCTCCTCGGTGCTCGGGCTGATGGTGGGGAAGTAGCGGCCGCTCTTGGGCGCAACCCACTTGCCGCCGATGAACAGCTCGTAGCGGCCCTGGAGGCGCACGTGGTCGGTCGACTCGAGCGAGGGCGCGTACTCCCACGCCTTGCCGAAGTCGAGGGCCAGGTCCCGCGCGCTCGCGCGCTCGAGCCCGCGCTCGCTCGCCGCCTTGTCGCCGGTCACGCTCTTCATGCTCACTGGGTACGCTCCATCGCGTGCTACGCGTTCGGGGCCTCGCGGCCGTGGGTGACTCCCGGCGAGGCCGGGCCGTGCGGTGCCTCAGTCTTCTTGGGCTCTCAGTCTCTGGAGAAGTCCTCGGCGGCCTGGTAGTTGCCAGTCCGCTCCTTCTCGAGCTGCATCAGCACGTCGTTCAAGAGCGCGCTCGCGCCGAACCGGAAGAGGTTGGGGTCGAGCCACGCGTCGCCGAGGGTCTCTTTCACCACCACCAGGTACTGGAGGGCCTGCTTGGCGGTGCGCACGCCGCCGGCCGGCTTCATGCCGATCTTCTGGCCGGTCGCGTAGAAGTGATCGCGGATGGTCTCGAGCATCACGAGCGTGACCCCGAGGGTGGCCGCCGGCTGCACCTTGCCCGTGGAGGTCTTGATGAAGTCGCCGCCCGCCGCGATGCCGATCTCGCTGGCCTTGCGGACCATGTCGTAGGTGCCAAGCTCGCCGGTCTCGAGGATGACCTTGAGGTGCGCCGGGCCGCACGCGTCTTTCGTGCGCGCGATCTCGTCGAACACCTTGCCGTAGTCGCCCGAGAGCATGGCCCCGCGATCGATGACCATGTCGATCTCGTCGGCGCCGAACTCGACCGCGCGGCGCACGTCGTCGAGCTTCACCTCGATGGGCGAGAGGCCGCTGGGGAACGCCGTCGCCACGCTGGCCACGAGCACGCCCGAGTCGCCGAGGGCCGCCTTCGCCACGCGCACCATGTTCGGGTACACGCAGATCGCCGCGCAGGGCCCGAGGCTCGGATCGGTGTCGAGGGGGCGCATCGCCTTGTTGCAGAGTGCACGCACCTTGCCGGCGGTGTCTTTGCCCTCGAGCGTGGTGAGATCCATCATGCGGATGGCCAGCTTGAGCCCGGCGACCTTCGCGCCCTTCTTCAGCGAGCGCTTCGCGAGCGACGCGACGCGCTCCTCGACCGCGACCTGATCGACCGGGGGCGGTGCGAAGAGCGGGGTGTGGCGCGCAGCGCGCGGGGCGTCGGCGGCGTACGCCGCGAGCGCGGACCTCTCGGGATCTTGGCCGTTCGATTTCACGCGGAGACCGTACCATGGCCCCGCCAGGGACATCCACAACACGTACGCGCGCGCGAGAAGCCGACGCTAGTCCGCCGGAGGCCCGACGGCCACGGCGGTGTCGGGCGCTTGCCCGGCGGCGTCGCCCTCGGAGCCAGGGAGAGCGGGCTTGCGCAGCAGCGCGCCCCACCCCGCGATGGCCTCCGCGACCGCGCGGAACCCATGCCCGGCCGGGGTGAGCTGGTAGTCCACGCGGTGCGGAGGGCCGGCGAGCACCCGTCGCTCGACGAGGCCCGCGGCCTCGAGCTCCTTCAGGCGCAGCGAGAGCATGCGATCGCCGATCGCGCGGAGGCGCTCGCCGATCTCGCTGAAGCGGAGCGGCCCCTCCTCGAGCGTGGCGATGACGAGCCCGTTCCACGGGCGCGCGAGGATGTCCATCGCGGCCTGAAACATAGGGCAGAGGTGATCGCAGCTCCGCTTCATCGTGTCACCCAGACACTATGCGCCGCGCCGCCAAAAAAGGAAGGTCGACGCGGCGCGGGGCCGGCCACTCAGCGCTTGGTCGCCTCGTAGTTGCCGATCTCGCTCTTGTTCGGGGTGCCGGACTTGGTCTGCTTGTGCGTGAGCTTGCCGCCCGTCGCGCAGTACGAGTACTCGTCGCCGTCGCTCGTGATGAGCGTGTTGCCGCCGTTCGTCGTGAAGGTGGTGCCGGACTTGTCGAGCACCAGATCCGCCTCGATGGTGCAGTCGCACGACCCGGTGCCCGTGCAGTTGGCGCTCTTCACGCCGGGGCCGGCGCGGAGCACCGCGGACACGCCCGCGCAGCCGCCGACGGGCTGGGCGCACGACGCGGGGACCGTGACGTCGGCGTTGACGGCGAGGGTCGCCTTGCGCTCGATGACGTTGCCCCGCACGGTGAGCCGGCCCGACATCTTGCCGGCGAGCTTCGTGAAGGACGCCGTGGGGCAGGCCGACGCCAGGCCCGCGAGCGCGTTGGTCGGCACGCACGCCGCGGAGTAGTCCCACGTGCCCTCGAGCGGGCCGCCGCAGGAGGGCGTGTCGACGCACGTGCCGGAGGTGATGTCGAAGGTGGCCGGCGGAGGGAGCGGCACGGCGGTGTCGGGCGCGGAGGCGCTCGCGTCCGCCGGGGGCGCCCCGGTGTCGGGCGCGGTCGTCCCGGTGGCGGTGGACGAGGGGGTCGGGGTGGTGGTCCCGGCGTCGCTGGTGGTCGTGGTGCTGGAGCACGCGACGGCGGCGGACACGGCGACGAGCGCGAACAGCGACGGGAGCAAGGAAGAGGTGCGCATGGGAGGAGGGCCTTCTGGGGCGAGGAGGAGAGCGAGGACGAAGAACGAAGTGTGCCCGGCTCCGCGCGCGGCGCAAGGGCGGCGCGCACGGCGGCGAGGTCGAGAAACACGACGAGGCCCGACCCCCCTGTGCAAGGGAGATCGAGCCGCGGTGGGTCGCCGGAGCTTGGGCTCAGGCCTTCGGCGGGGCGGCGTCCATCTTCGCCCGCTTGCGGCGACGACGGGCGGCCTCGGCCTGCTTCTTGCGGCGCTTCACGCTCGGCTTCATGTAGTGGCGGCGCATCTTGAGCTCACGCAGCACGCCCTCGGAGGCGAGCTTGCGCTTGAGCATCTTGATGGCGCGCTCGATTCCGCGGTCGCTCACGACCACTTCGAGCGGCTTGCACTGAATCGCATCACTCGGCATCTTGCGGGGATCCTTCAAAAGGAAAAGAGAGGGGGAGCTTGGCTCCCTGACGGAGCGCGGGAGTTATCACGGGAAGGAACGGGATGCCAACGGTGTTTATGCAAAGATTCGTTTCGACGGCGGCCGTTCCGTGCAAATCATGGCCACCGCCCGTCGCCCGCCACGCCCCCGCCTGACTTCTCTTGATGAACGCCGCGCAGCCGCCCCCCTCCTCGCAACCTGACCCGGCGTGGGAGAGCGCCGCCGGGCGCCATGCCGCCTGAGCTCGCGCCAGGCACGTCGGTCGGACCCTACCGGGTGGAGGCGCTCCTCGGGCGGGGCGGCATGGGCGTCGTGTACAGCGCGACCGACGCGCGCCTCGAGCGGCGCATCGCCCTCAAGGTCGTCGCGAAGAGCGACAGCGACGACCGCGAGGGCTACGAGGGTCGCTTCCTCCGCGAGGCCCGCGCGGTCGCGGCGCTGAACCACCCGAACGTGGTCGCCATCTTCGACGTGGGAGAGACGCCCGAGCTCCTGTATTTCGCGATGGAATACGTCGACGGGCAGAACCTCCGCGCCAAGATCGGGGCGGGCGTCTCGCTCGACGAGCGGCTCCGGTGGCTCACGGACGTGGCCCGCGCGCTCCACGCGGCGCACCAGGCGGGGGTGGTGCACCGGGATGTGAAGCCCGAGAACGTCATGATCCGCGAGGACGGGCTCGTGAAGGTCCTCGACTTCGGGATCGCGCGCCGCACGGTGGCGGTGGAGCCTGGCGCCGAGCACGTCACGGGGGACGACCACGTCACCGGCACGCCGCTCTACATGGCTCCCGAGCAGCTCCGCGGCGAACCGCTCGACGCCCGCAGCGATCAGTTCGCCTGGGGCATCCTCGCGTACGAGCTGCTCAGCGGCGTGCGCCCCTTCAACGACGCGACGGAGGGCTACGCGCTCGTCGCGTCGATCCTCACCGACATCGCCACGCCGCTGCGCGAGCGCGCCCCCGAGGTGCCCGATTACGTCGCGGTCGTCGTGCACACGGCGCTCGCCAAGGCCCCCGAGCGGCGCCTTCCCTCGATGGGCGAGGTGGCGGCCGAGCTCGCGGTCTCCAGCGGCCAGCGCTCGAGCCGACCGGCGTCGTGGTCCGGCGCGCAGGCCGTGGTGGACGGCCAGCGACACGAGCCGGCCGCGTTCGCCGAGACCACGCGCGTCCCCACCACGCAAGACGCGACGGCGCGGGCCCCCGACGTGCACCCCAGGTCACGTCGCAAAGTAGCGATAGGGTTGGGCATTTCGCTCGCCGTCGCGCTCGTCGCCGCGGTCGTCGTCTCGCGACGGCCTCGCCCCGCCCGCCCGCTCCCCGAGCGCGCGCTGTGCGCCGTGCCGGAGGCCCACGCCGAGCTCAAGGCCGCGCGCGTGCACCTGCGGGACGGAGCCGAGTCCGAGGCGATCCGCGAGCTGCGGCGCGCCGTGGAGCTCGACGACGAGTGCGGCGCCGCGCACCTCGAGCTCGCGCTCAAGCTGGCGCCCCACGATCCTCAGGAGGGGCTGCGGCACTACCGGAGCGCGTTTCACGCGCGTGACAGGCTCTCCGCCCGGGATCTCTCCGTCCTCGACGCGAGCGAGCCCTTCGTGCGCGCGCACCCCGATCTGGCCGAGTGGGAGACGCGGCTCACCGGCGCCGTCTACCGCCACCCCAAGGACGCCGAGCTGCGCGTGTGGCTGGGGACGGCCCGCACTCGCCAGCTCGATCTCGAGGGCGGCAAGGCCGCGTTCGAGGCCGCGACGCGGCTCGACGTGGGCTACGCGCCGGCGTGGGCGGGCCTCGCGTCGGTCGAGCACCGCCTGGGCGATCGCACCGCGGCCCTCGGGGCGGTCGCGGCGTGCCTCGAGCGATCCCCCGTGGCGAGCGTGTGCCTCGGCACGCGCTACGAGCTGCGGGCGAGCGCGGGCGAGTGCAGCCAGGCCCGCGACGACGCGATGGCGTGGACCGGGCTCGACCCGTCGTCGCCCGAGCCCCACCGCGCGCTCGCGGGCGCCCTCTTCGCCGTCGACGCGCCGAGGCCCGCGGTGGAGGCCGCGCTGCTCCGTCGCTGGGCCCTGCTCGCGCCGCCCGAGCGCCACCTCGAGACGCTCGACCGGCTCGACCTCGCCGTCATCGACGGGAAATTCGCGGACGGGCTCGCGCTCGCCGACACCCTCGAGCCCGCGCTGCCGCCGGACGCGGATCTCACGGAGCACGCCGCGGTGGCCATGACGCGCGTGACCCTGCTCACCGAGACGGGCGACCTCAAGGGCGCCGGCGCCGTGGCCAAGGGGTTCCGCGACCGCATGCTCGCCTATGCCCCCAACCGGCTCGCGCCCGATCCCAGCATAGGCTTCATCGAGCCCATGTTCCGGGCTGGAATGCTCAGCAGCGCGGACCTCGAGCGGCTGCGCGCCGCGTGGCAGGCCGACGAGATCGTGCGGACTCGCGCGACCGACCCGGGCGTGCTCAGCCAGCAGCGCGCGCGGCTCGCGTGGCTCCGCTGGGCGCTCGTGCACGGCTCGTTCGCCGAGACCCGGGAGGAGGCCCTGGCGGCCAAGGCCATGATGCCCACGATCTCGGAGCCGCCCCTCGCCCAGCGCTCCCTCCGCTTCGACTTCGCGGCGGGCAAGGTGCTCGCGCTCTCCGGCGACACCACCCACGCGATCGATCACCTGCGGCGCGTCACCGACGCCTGCTTCGGGCTCTGGGAGCCGCAGCTGCGCGTACGGGCCCACTACTTCCTCGGGCTCGCGCTCGAGGGGAGCGGCGACAGCGCCGGCGCGGCCAAGGCCTACCGCTTCGTCGTGACCCAGTGGGGCGGCGCGCGCCCGCGCTCGGTGACCGCCGAAAAAGCGAAGGCCCGACTCTCCGCGATGGGAGGCCGGGCCAACGCCAGCGACTGAGCGACCGAGCGACTGACTGGAGTCGTCGTGTCGCGCTTACTTCTTCTTGCCGGAGCCCTTGGCGAAGTACACAGTGGCGCGCTTCTCGCCCTCTTTGCTGAGTCGCTTCGACTTGAGGCCCTCGGCGAGCGGGCGCGGCATCTCGTTCGGCGCGAGGCCGAGCTCGGCGCGGATGTCCTCCGAGCGGAGGCCGTCCGGCTTGCGCTGGAGCAACGCCACGATGGAGTCGACGACCCCAAGGATGTCCGCGGGGGAGCGCCGCGTCAGGCGGCGACGCGGCGCCTTGCGGCTGCCCTTCGGGGCGGCGGCGGGCGCGGCGGCCGCGGGCGCCGCGGGGGCG
>DAORJJ010000281.1:0-8742 GCA_035439005.1 Polyangiaceae bacterium
AGGGCGGGGCGGTCATGGTCGCGACGTTCACAGGAGCGTACCTTTCCGGCCGCCTACCTCGCGAACCCGTGCGCGTCTTCGAGTCGAAGTCGCCGGGAGCGCAGGCGCGGCTCGCAAGGAGAGACGCACGAGCGCGCGCTCCGCGCGTCCGCCACCTGTCGCTTGTCGTAGGAAGTTGTCGCGCGCGCCCACCAACCCGGCGCGCGTGTCTCGAACCTCGCGGCGGAGGTCAAGCTCTGGCTACGGCGCCGCGAAGCGGTCGGTGGCCGTCACGAGCTCGTGCACGATGCCCGGCTCGCTCGCCGAGTGGCCCGCGTCCGGCACGATGTGGAGCGCCGCCTCGGGCCACGCCTTGTGGAGCGCCCACGCGCTCTCGGCGGGGCACACCACGTCGTACCGCCCCTGCACGATCACCCCTGGGATGTGCCGCATGCGGTCGAGGTTCGCCGGCGCGAGCAGCGCGCGCTCGCCGGTGAGCCACCCACCGTTCATGAAGTAGTGGCACTCGATGCGCGCGAACGCGAGGCTGAACGCGTCGCCCGCGGTGCGCTCGATGAGCTCGACGTCGGGGATGAGGCAGCTCGTGCGGCCCTCCCAGACGCTCCAGATGCGCGCGGCCTCGCGCCGCACCGCCTCGTCGTCGGAGGTGAGGCGCGCGTAGTACGCGCTCACGAGATCGCCGCGCTCGACCTCGGGGATGTGCCCCTCGTAGGCCTCCCATGCGTCGGGGAAGATCGCGCCCGCGCCGCGCTGGTAGAACCAGTCAATCTCTTGTTTTCGCAGGAGAAAAATCCCCCGCAGGACGAGCTCGGTCACGCGCTCGGGGTGGGTCTGGGCGTACGCGAGCGCGAGCGTGGAGCCCCACGAGCCGCCGAACACCTGCCAGCGCTCTATCCCGAGCTCCTCGCGCAGCCGCTCGATGTCCGCGACGAGGTGCCAGGTCGTGTTGTGCTCGAGCGACGCGTGCGGCGTGCTCTTGCCCGAGCCGCGCTGGTCGAACACCACGATGCGGTAGCGAGCGGGGTCGAAGTACCGCCGGTGCTTCGGATCGGAGCCGCCGCCCGGGCCGCCGTGCAAGAACACGACGGGCTTGCCCTCGGGGTTGCCGGACTCCTCCCAGTACAGCGTGTGGCCGTCGGAGACGGGGAGGCTGCCGGAGCGGGTGGGCTCGATCGCGGGGTACAGGGTTCGGAGCTCGCGGGCGGACATGGGGCTTGTCTACAGCAGGCTGGCGCGAGGCGCGAGGGTGACGGCCGCGGCGCGGCGCCTTGCTTCTGAGCGAGGGCTGCCGTTCAATCGGGCGGCCATGCCCGCCTGCCGCCACGCCCTCTTCGCCGAGACCGGACACGAGTCGGTGTTCACGATCGACGCCTCGGCCATCGTCTTCGGCCGCCGGGCGATCGACGAGCTCGGGCAGCACGCGCGCGCGCTCGGCGTCACGCGCGTGGGGGTCTTCACCGATCGCGGGGTCGCGACGCTCCCGTTCTTCGAGGCCGGCCTGCGGGCCCTGCGCGCGGAGGGCCTCGACCTCGGGGTGTTCGACGAGGTGCACGTCGAGCCCACGTGCCGCTCGTTCGAGGAGGCCGCCCGCTTCGCCCGCGACGGCGCGTTCGACGGCTACGTGTCGATCGGCGGAGGCTCCGCCATCGACACGTGCAAGGCGGCCGCGCTCTACGCGACCTACCCCGCGGAGCTGCTCGACTACGTGAACGCGCCGATCGGCCGCGGGCTGCCCGTGCCCGGGCCGCTCCCGCCCCACGTCGCGTGCCCCACCACGAGCGGCACGGGCGCCGAGTGCACCGGCATCGCGGTGTTCGACCTCCTCGCCGCGAAGGCGAAGACCGGGATCGCCTCGCGGCGCCTGCGCCCCGCGCTCGCCCTCGTCGACCCCGACGCGACGCGCACCCTGCCCCGAGGCGTCGTCGCCGCGAGCGGCTTCGACGTGCTGTGCCACGCGATCGAGTCGTACACGGCGCGGCCCTTCGAGGCGCGCGCGCGCAGCGCGCCGGTGGGCGCGCGCCCCATGAGCCAGGGGCGCAACCCATGGAGCGACGTCGGGAGCCTCGAGGCCCTCCGCCTCGCGGGGCGCTCGCTCGTGCGCGGCGTCTCCGACGCGACCGACGACGAGGCGCGCGGCGAGCTCGCGTGGGCCGCGACGCTGGCCGGCGTCGCCTTTGGGAACGCGGGGGTCCACCTCCCCCACGGCATGAGCTACGCGGTCGCCGGGCTCGCGCGCGGCTACCACGCGCCGGGCTACCCGCACCCGATGATCCCCCACGGAACGAGCGTGGTCCTCAGCGCGCCGAGCGTCGCGCGGTTCACCGCCGACGCCTGCCCCGAGCGCCACCTCGCGGCCGCCGAGGCGCTCGGCGCCGACGTGCGCGGCGCGGCCCTCGGCGAGGCCGGGGAGCGGCTCGCGCGCCGGCTCGAGGAGCTCATGCGCGCGGCGGGAGTCCCCGACGGGCTCCGCGGCGTGGGCTACGGCGACGCCGATCTCGACGCCCTCGTCGAGCGCGCCCTCCTGCAGCGCCGCCTGGTCGACAACGCGCCGAAGGCCGTCGACGAAGCGAGCATGCGCGCGCTGTTCGCGGGCGCGATGGGGCGGGCGTGAGCCCGCGCGAGCCGCCGCCCAGCCGCGATCGGTACGGCTTCTTCGCCCACATCGCGACGCGCTGGATGGACAACGACGTGTACGGGCACGTCAACAACACCGTGTATTATGCATTCTTCGACACGGTCATCAACCGGTACCTCATCGAGGAGGGCGGCCTCGACATCCACCGCGGGCCGGTGATCGGGCTGGCGGTCGAGACCGCGTGCACGTTCGCCGGGTCCATCCAGTTCCCCGAGGAGGTCTGCGCCGGCCTCCGGGTGGTGAAGCTGGGCCGCACGTCGGTGGGGTACGAGGTCGGGGTGTTCGCGGCGGACGATCCGGTCGCGCGGGCGCACGGCCGCTTCACGCACGTGTTCGTCGACCGCGAGACCCGGCGCCCCACCGAGCTGCCCGCCCGGCTCCGCGAGGCGCTCGGCCGCTTGCTCACGGCGTGAGCGTCGTGAGAATGGTGGAGCGACCTCCGGCGTTCTCAGCGCGGAGGCACGTGAGACGTCCTATGCACCCCCCCCTCGCCCACGAGAGCGCTCCCCCCGCGGCTCGCCGACTCGTCGCGCCCCTCACGCGCGCGCGGCTGCTCCGCGCCCTCGAGGAGCTGGGCGCGACGGGGACGCTCACGAGCTCGGCGGAGGCGGCGCTCCGGGCGGCGGGGCTCGAGGCGCTCCGGGCGGCGCCGAGCGCGGGCAGACCCTACGGGCGCGTGCCGCTCCACCACGGCGCGCGGGGCGAGGTCATGCTGGCCTCATGGCAGCCCGGGGTGCGGTGCGCGCCCCATGACCACGGGGGCGCGAGCGGGCTCGTGCTCGTCCTCGCCGGGCGCTTCGAGGAGCGCCTCTTCGCCCTCGACGGCCCGGCCCTCGCGGCCCCCCGGGAGGTGCGACGATGGCGGGCGGGCGAGGCCATCGCGGTCGCGCGCGACGTCGTGCACGACATGCAGTCGGCGGAGCCCGTGGGGCTCACGCTGCACCTCTACCCGGGCGACGCGGCCCCCGCGCGAGTGTACGACGCCGAGGCCCGGTGCACGTACCTGGTGCGCGGCGGCGCGTGGCTCCCTCCGGACGACGTCGTGCGCCGCGAGGAGTGGGCGCGGCCGTGAGCGCCGCCGAGCCGGTCGACTGGGTGGGCTTCACCACGCTCTACCGAGAGGGCGGCGGGCAGTTCTCGCGCGCCGCGCGCACGCTCGGCGCCGAGCTCCGGGAGCGCAGCCCGCGCGCGCGCGTGGTCGTCGAATCGGTCGAGTCGAAGGCCGACCTCGTGCGAGCCATGGCGCGCCTCCGCGACGCGGGCCTCGCGCTGCGCGAGCTCCACTTCATCGGCCACTCGGGGATGTACGGGCCGATGTTCCGCACGACGAAGGTGCCCGAGCAGCTCAGCCCGCACGAGTGGCGCACGCTCGCGGCCGAGGGCGCGCTGCCCTTCACGCCGGACGGCGAGGCCTACTTCCACTGCTGCCGCAGCGCGCGCTGGTTCGCGCCCTTCTTCGCGCGCACGTTCGGCGTCCCCGCGCGCGGGCACCACCTCTACACGACGTTCTCTCGCAGGCGCGACCGCTTCGCGTGGGACCCGCCGCTGGCCGACGCCGACGCGCCGCTCCACGTGGTGGCGCTGCCCGGCCGCAAGTCGCACGGGCTGGCTGCCACGGCCCTGAAGTACGCGGGCGCGCTCCGCCCGGAGCCCATGCGGCGCTTCGTCCCCGACGCGACGTTCGACTCGGCCCGGGCCTCGTATGACCCCGTGGCCGACCTCTACGACGAGGCCTTCGCCGACATCGGGGTCCGCGGGCCCGAGGTCGAGTGGATCGAGCGCCGCATGCCCGCCGCGGCGAGCACGCGCGCCCTGGAGATCGGCTGCGGGAACGGCGCGCTGCTCGCCAGGCTGGCGCCTCGGCTGGCGAGCGGCCTGGGCGTCGACGCGTCGGGCGAGATGATCGCGCGCGCGCGGCGGCGCTTCGGCCACACGCCGGGCCTCCGCTTCGAAGCCGTGAACGGGCCGGCGCTCCCCGCGGCGGACGCCAGCGTCGACGTGGTCGTCTCGATGTTGTCGTTCCGGTACCTCGACTGGGACCCGATCATGGCCGAAATTCGCAGGGTCCTCGCGCCGGGCGGCCGGCTCTTGGTGGTCGACATGGTCGCCGCGCCGGCGGGCGCACGAGACGCCCCGCGGCTCCTCGCCGGGGCCCTGGCGAGCGCGCGCAGTCGCATGCAACATGCACGTTTTCACCGCAGGCTCGGGGCGCTCGTGCGCGATCCCCGCTGGGCCGAGATGCTCGCCTACAACCCGATCCGCTCCGAACACGAGGTGCGGTGGTACCTCGAGGGGCGCTTCCCCGGGCGTCGCGTCGAGGTCCTCACGGTGGCGCTCGCGTCGCGCGTGGTCGCGTTCGACTCGGGTCCGCTCCCGCGGGGCTTCGCGCTCCCGCAGAGCTACCCGTGAGGGGCGAGGCGCGCCCCCCGTTGCTCGTGCTCGACTGGGGCATCGGCGGCTTCGGCGTGGTGCGCGCGCTGCGCGAGCGCGACCCGGGGCTCCCCATCGTCTACGTGTCCGACGCGGGCTTCACGCCGTACGGCAGGGTGCCGGCCGGCACGCTGGCGGCCCGGCTCGGCGCGCTGCTCGGCCACTTCGCGGGCCTCGGCGCCGAGCGCGCGGTGCTCGCGTGCAACGCCGCGAGCACCGTGACCCACCTCGTCCAGGCGGGCTCGTTGGAGGTGCTCGACATGCTCGACGCGGGGGTGGAGGTGGCCCGCGGCGCGGGGCTCCCACGCGTGGGCCTCCTCGGCGGGGCGCGGACCGTCCGCTCCGGGAGCCATCGGCGACGCCTCGCCGCGCTCGGCGTCACGGTGCGCGCGCGGATCGCGCAGCCGCTGTCCGCGCGGGTCGAGCGCGGCGAGCTCGCGTCGCCCGGGCTCGAGGCCGACGTCGCGCGCATCGTCACGCCGCTGCGACGCGAGCGCGCCGTGCTCCTCGCGTGCACCCACTACCCGGCGATCGAGGGTGTGCTGCAGCGCCACCTCCCCGGCGTGAGGCTGCTCGACCCGGCGCGGGCCGTGGCCGAGCGCGTGTGCCCCATCGCCGGCGGGGCGGGCGCGGCGACGCCCTGGATCCGCGCCTTCACGACGGGCAGCCCCGAGGCGACTCGCGCGGGGGCGCGGGCCGCGTTCGGGCTCGATCCCGGAGAGGTGACCACGCTGACCGTCCGCTCATAGGCCGCCGGCGAGATCGGCCCCGGCGACGAGGGTGAGCAGCGCGCCTGCCACCCACATGACCACGAGCACGAAGCGCTGGCCGTGGGTCCGCGCAGGGCGCGGGAGATCGGGCGAGTAGGAGATGTGCTCGCCGAGGAGCGCGGCCCCGAGCGACACCGAGACGAGCGCGAACCCGACGAGCAGATCGTACCCTCGCATGTGCGGCATCAGGACCGCGCCGACCATGGGCGCCACCACGGCGAAGAAGAAGAGCGCGAACCCGACCGTCGCGAGCGCGAGGCCACGGGCCACGAACCGCAGAGCGTTCGCCGCCGGCGCGACCGCGTGGCTCGTCCGGAGCGCCGCGATCCACGCGAGGAGCGTGAGCAGCGCGACGAGGGCGAGCGCGACGACGGGGCTGATCGGCCTGCCGAGGGGCCAGGACGCGGTGAACTGCCCCACGACCACGTAGCTCCACAGGAGGACCGCGAACACGCGCAGCGACGGGCCCATGACCGCCCAGGCAGGGCGCGGCCCGCGCGCGACGTACGAGCTCGCCTCGTACGGGGGCGTGCGGTAGGGCCCCGCCGAGACCGGTGGCCACGCGTGGGACGGAGGCCCGACGGGGCCCTCGGCCTGCGGCGCGGGAGGCTGCGCGGGGGCCTCGACGGCGCTCCCCTCGGCCGCGTCCACCGGCGGGCCGGCGCCTGGCTCCTCGTGCACATCGGGCAGCACCGCCTCGTGGGTGTGCGCGGGGGCGTCCGGCGCGAGCGCCGCGGGGCTCGGGGGAGCGGGCTCGCTCGCGAGCGGAGACGGCTCGGGGTCCACAGCCTCGTCCATGGGCTCGGGTGCGTCGGGTGATGTCATTGGAACGCCTCTCCGGTCCAGCGCAGCTCGACGCCCTTCTCGCCCGCGGGGACCTCGACCTCCCGCGTGACGAGCACCGCCTGGCTGCGATCGCTCCCTTTGAGTACGAGGGCGCGGACGAGCGCCTTCGTCGGCCGCGTGCTCGGGAAGCCGCGGCGGCGCAGGCGCAGCCTGGTGGTCCCTCCACCGCGCTCGATGCGCACGGCGGCGAGGCCCATGGCCGGCGCGTCGAGGTCGGCGGCCAGCTCGTCTTTGTCCTTCTCTTGGCGGGCTACCAGCACCTCGACGTGGGCGTCCGCGACGGGCGCGCTCACGAGGATGAGGCTCGCCACGTCGGGCAGGGGCGTCTGCGCGAGCCGGCGCACGAGCAGCGCGTCGGTCTCGGCGGCCAGCGAGGCCGGCGCGCGCGGGGGGACCTGCCGGGCCGCCGCGATGAGCGAGGCCGACACGATCGACGAGAGCTCCCCGAGCCGACCGTCGTCGCCGCGCCCCCCGGTCTGCGAGACCCGATCGAGCAGCCGGGTCGCGACGTCGAGGCGCCCGGCGCCGGCGTGCGCGAGCGCGAGGCGCAGCATGACGGCGGGGTCGTCCGGCATCGCGGCGTCGAGCCGCTGGTAGGCCGCGAGGGCGTCCTCGTGGAGGCCTTCGGCGCGCAGACGATCCCCCACGTAGCCGAGGGTCCACGGATCGCGCGGCGCGCGCTCGACGAGCTCGCCGAACGCGCGGCGCCCCTCCTCCTCGAGCCCCACGCGGCGCAGGGTGGAGGCGCACTCGGCGAGCAGGCCCGCGTCGGCGAAGCGGTCGTAGCGGATGTGCTCGATCTCGTCGAGCAGCGCCTCGCGCGCCCCCGTGGCCTCGAGCTGGGCGATGAGCAGCCGCCGGCCGAGCGGGCTGTGGGGGGCGAGCCTCAAGAAGCGGCGGAGGACCGCGAGCCGCGCGGCGTCCGAGCCCGCGGCGCGGTACGCCTTGTCGAGCGCGTAGTCGAGCTTCGGCTCGTCGTCGACGAGCAGCTTGCGGAGCGCGGCCCCGTCGAGCGTGTCGAGGCGGAGCGTGCGGAGGAGCTCCTGCCGAACGAAGGCCGCCGCGTCGGTGGCGCCCTCCGCGGAGAACCTCGCGGCGAGGCCGGTCCCGGTGGCCGGCGACATGCCCGCCACGAGGATGCCGAGGAGGGTGCGTCGGTCGCTCCAGGTCGGCAGCTCGCAGGCGCGCGCCGCCTCTGAATAGTCGAGCATTCCTCGAGACTTACGCGCGCGCCAGATGCCTCGCTTCACCGCGAGCGGGAGCGTGGAGGCCACAGAGCACTGCGTGCGCTTCGAGCGCTGACCGGGGGGCAGAGAGAGGTCGACGGTGACGGTGACCGCCACGCCCGACGCGAAGAAGGGCACCGAGCTCACGACGACGCGCACGCATCGATCCAGCACCGGATCGTCGTCGGCGGCGGCGCGCGCGCGCACCACGACCCGCTTGGCGCGGCCCTCGGCGTCGACCGCGACATCGACGCGCAGATCCCCCGTGACGCCCGGCTTGATCGACGCGCGCGCGTCGCGGCAGGCGACCATCGCGCCCATCGAGTCACGGATCGAGCGGCGGGCCGCCAGCTCCACGGCCTGCTCGATCGAGGCCTCGTCGGCGGGCGCGTCTCGATCGAACTCGAGCGGCGGCGGCTCCAGCAGGAGCGACGGCGGGGGAGGCGCGGGCTCGACCTTGCTCGCGAAGACGGCGTCTACGCGGGGCGAGAGGCTGAGCACCCGCTCGTCCCACGGCGCCGAAGCGCCGCCGCCGCCAAAGAACCAGCCGGTCCACGGCGTGAGCAGCCCGGCGCGGGACGCGAGCGCGATCGCGGGCTCGAGGCCGTCGGAGTGAGTGACGCTCTCTTGGACGCGCTGGTCGGCCCAGCGCCGCGCCACGTCGGCGGCGAGCGGGACGCGCATGACCTCGAGCGGGCGGAGCTCCTCGACGAGCTTGGTGCCGCGGCGATAGCGCAGCGCGACCTGCTTCGGCGGCTCGCCACGGAGGCGGCCAGCCACCGTGACCGTCGCGCCCGCCGCGACGCCCTGAGGCTCGCGCGGGTAGACGCGGTCG
>DAORJJ010000282.1:0-8707 GCA_035439005.1 Polyangiaceae bacterium
AGCGGCGGCGCGGGGGCGCGCTGCGCGAGCGCGGAGGTGGGCACGAGCGCGAGGAGCGCTCCGAGGACGAGGCGCTTCATTGGAGTCCCTCGAGCAAGAGTCCGTAATAAGACCGCGAGGTCGCGGTGTTGGGAGAGAGCGCGTCGAGCGCGGTGACGCCCATGGCGCCGCGCGCGTCGAGCGCGAAGAGGGAGCGCCCGCCGGGCTTGGCGATCTCGAAGACCGCGCTGATGGAGCGATCGAGCGGGAGCTGCACCGGGTGGATGTTCTCGAGGACCACCTGAGCGAGCTGCGGGCCCCCGGGCTGGAACGCCCAGAGGCGCTGCCCGTCGTCGGTCACGTGGATCGAGGCCCGGCTCTGCACCGTGAGGGGAGAGGCGGTGCGCGTGGAGAGGTTCAGCACGTACACCGCGTTCGAGGCGACCTGCAGCACCTTGAGCTCGGCGCGCGGCGGCGGCACGTCGAGCACGCTCGTGACCGCCGACTCGAGGCTCACGACCTCCACGCTGCGGTACGGCTGGCCGCTCGCCTTCCCGAGCGACCAGAACGCCACCCCCGCCGAGCCGCCGCTGCCGCCGTAGAGCAAGGCCGTGTCGGTGCGGCTCGGCGTCGCGGCGCCGGCCACGATGTCGGTGATGAGCGAGATGCGGCCGAACCGCCCGGGGAGCGCCACCGTCGTGGTCACGCTGGTCTGGGGATCGATCAGCACGGCGCTCTGCGTGGGCGGGACGATCGCCGCCAGGCGGACGCCGGCGTCGGTGCGGACGAAGGCGATGTCGCCCGGGAGCCCGCCGACGTCCGTGAGGTTCACGGTGGGCGAGAAGTCGTTGGGCGGCCCGGAGCCCGCGGGGGGCGCCGGCGCGCCGGGCGGATCGGCCGGGCGCGGCTCGAGCGTGAGGGTCACGACGCTCGAGTCGTTCTCCAGCCGCACGCCGATGCGCGCGTCGTCGGTCTTCGTGGGATCCCCGTCGTCGACCACGACGCCGGCCGGGATGAGCGCCTTCGCGCTGAGGCCGCTCGTGAGGCGCACGGTGATCTCGGGGCGCGGCGGCGTGTCGCCGACGTGGTCGAGGTCGAGCAGCACGACGTCTTGGTTGGTCTCGACGACGAGCAGCCTGCGCGGCCCGCCCGGGAGCGACAGCGTGGGGGTGAACGTGAGCCGCTGCGGGCGGCCACCGAAGCTCCGGAGGGTGCGCGCGACGACCCTGCCGCCGTTCGGCGCCGCGAGGTCTACGATGATGATCTCGTTCGGGTTTTCGAGAAACACCGGCGTCGCCCCGCTGGGCGAAGGCGCGGCGAACACCGCCGCGTAGCGGCCGGCCGGGTCGAGGGCGATGCCGGTGTGCGGCGACTCGAGGTCGAAGCGCCGAACGACCGACTCCGCGCCCACCTCGGCGGGGGCCTCGATGACCGTGAGGCTGGGCCGCTCGTCGTCTTCGTTTCGGCGCGGGCTCTCTCCCGCCGAGAGCACGAAGAGGCGCTTGCGGTCCTGCGAGGCCAGCGACCGCGTGATGCCCTTCCCTACCCGCACGGCGGCGCGGTCGACCTCGTCGCCCCGGGCGGTGAGCACGAGCGCGCGATCGGCGAGGCCGTCGACCAGGGCGACGCGATCGGTGAGGCCGAACGACTCGACCTTGCCGATCCCCTTGTCGTAGACCTCGTCGCGATCGCCGCAGGCCGAGGCGAGGAGCGCGAGCGCGGTGAAGGCGCCCCACCGGCGGGCGCGCGAAGGCTGGCGCGAGGGCGAGCCGAAGGCCCGGAGGCCGCGTGACTTCAAAGAACGGCTCATGGCTTGCTCCCGTCGACGACGCGCGAGGCGAGCTCGAAGCCCGTCAAGGTGCGCGACAGCCCCGTGGAAAGGTCGATGAAGGTGAGGCGCCCCTCGGGATGCTGCTGCGCGACGAACGCGCGGCCGGCGCTCTCCATGACGCCCACCGCGGTGGGCGGGCTGGCGAGGGGGAACCGCTCGACCGCGAACGACGGCAGGCTCGCGAGGTAGACCCCGAAGACGCGCGTCTTGTCGTCGCGCTCGGCGACGATCGCGCGATCGTTGCGCACCGCGACCGCGCTGGGCGGCGCGAGGGTGGCGACGATCTTGGCGGGCAGCTCCTGGCCGATCGGCACCAAGCTGAAGGCGCCCGGCGTGCCGCCCGCGCCCTTCGTGGCGTCGTGGAGCACGACCGCGTGGAGCGCGTCCGGCGCCGCGAACACCGACAGCACCGGGGAGTAGAGCTTGACCGTGCGCACGGTGGGCGTGGCGGCGATCTTCAGGATGCTGAGCCGCTCGACCGCGCTCGCGTTGGTGTAGAGCAGGCCCGTGTCGCCGGACGGCGAGAGCGCGACCGAGCCGATGGTCTCGCCCGTGACGGTGACCGAGCTGAACGCGGTGGGCGCCGCGATGATCCCGGGGACCGGGAGGATGGCCACCTGCGCGGTGTCGCGCACCACCGCCACCGCGCGGTCGCCCGCGCTCGACAGGTCGAGGTCGGTGACGGGGCCGCTCAGCGTGATGGCCATGCGCGCGCCGGTCTCGAGGGTGACCGCGGTGATGTCGGCGCGCCCGTCGCGGCGAATGAACGCGTATTGCCCGTTCGGCGTGACCGACACGTCGCGCGAGCCCGGATCCTCGAGCGGCGTGTCGGAGATCGCCACGTTGCGCGTGAGCCGCGGCGCCGGGCCCGACAGGTCCACGATCGCGATGCCGTCCTGCGTGACGGCGTGGGCCCGCGCGCCGCCCTCGGCGAACCCCACCGCCACCGGGCGGTAGCCGACCGAGAGGATGGTCGTGGCGCCCGACTGGAGGTCGAGGATCGACAGGTCTTGGAAGCCCTGCGCCTTGGCCGCGGTGGGCTCCTTCCGCGCGTCGCTCCAGGCGATGGCCCAGCGGCCGTCTTTCGAGAACGCCCAGCTGTTGGCCGGGGCCGCCTTGAAGGTCTTCTGCGTGATGGCGCCGTTCTCGGCGCGGAGCAGCGTCGCGTCGCGCGAGAGCACGTTGAACACCACCGCGGCGTCGCCGGTCTGCGTGGGCACGGCCGCGAGGTACGTGGGCCCGTTGCCCGCCTCGACCGTGCGCACCTCGAGCGTCGTCGCGTCGATGAGGGCGACGCGCCCGCTCTTCGGGTTCGTCACCCACACGTAGCGCCCGGTCGCGACGGGCGCCTCGTAGTCGCTCTCCACCTCTTGCTCGGGCGGCGCCGGCACCGCCGCCCCCGCGTCGCCGCCCACGCTGGGCGCGGCGGGGCCCCCTCCTGCGGGGGCGTCAGCGGTCGTCGGGAACGAGTCTGCGGCGCTCGAGGCCCCGCAGCCGCACGCGAACGCGAGCGCAATCAGCACGGTGATCGGGACCCTGCCAGCACGTCGTCTCATGAAACCTCCTGCACGGGGACGCGCATCGCAAGAGGCGCGCCAAGCCGCGTTTCCAGCATTTCGCCGGACATTTCGCCCGCGCTCGGCCTCCGCGCGCGCGCCCTCTGGCGCCCAGCGCGCGATTTCTGCAGGTGGCACAGCGTGGCACACGCTACGGGGCGGCGCCCTCGTAGAAGGTGAGCCCGGCCACGCCGAACCGCCGCCGCACGAGCTTCGGCCCGGGGAGCGCCTCGAGCAGGTCGGGCGGCGCGAGCGTCACCACGGCGCCGTTGGCCGGGTTCTGGAGGGACTCGAACTCGGCCACCGTGAGGTGCAAGAACCGCATGACGAAGCAGCGGAGGGCGAGCCCGTGCGTGACGACGAGCACCCGCGTGGCAGCCTTGCGCTCGACCTGCCGCATGAGGCTCTCGAGGAAGCCCGACACCCGGTCGTAGCAGTCGGCCGGGCTCTCGCCGCCCTCGTAGCGGTAGTAGAACCAGCCGTGCGTCTCGCGGAGGCGCTCCTGCTGTTTCACGTCTCCGTAGCCGTGATCGACCTCTCGGAGACGGGGGTCTTCGTACACGCCGCAGGGGAGCTCGGCGCCGCCCGTCGCCTCGAAGATCGCCCCGAGGGTCTGCTGCGCGCGCCGGTACGGCGAGGCGTAGACGAGCGCGCCCCGCAGGAACTCGGCGCCGAGCTCGAGGCCCGCCTGGCGCGCTTGTTCGACCCCGCGCGGCGTGAGCCCGGCGCGGAAGTCGCCGTGGGCCTGCGGGTCGTACTCCGCGGTGTTGGCGAGCGACTGGCCGTGCCTCACGAGTTTCAGGACGAGCGGCGCGGACATGGCGCGCTCATGGTAGCGTCTCCGGCGGGTCAACCGATGGTCAAACGAAAGGTGTCCCTCGACGGCGAGGGCGGGGGCAGGGCGACGTCCGCGGGGGAGAACATCGCGCCCACGACCGAGGTCGTGGAGCTGTTCTTCAACTCGGGCGTGGTGTTCCACGAGCTGTCGCTCACGAGCGGCCTCCCCGACGTGGTCGCGAGCTTCATGATGATGCAGGCGCCGCAGACCGCGCCGGGCACCGAGGCGTGGTCGGTGAGGCGCGCGCAGCCTGGCGAGGATCCCGACGTCGAGGTGTCGTCGCTCGACGCGCTGTCGGAGCTCGGGGGCCGCTGGCTCCCCGTGCCCACGCAGCTCTCGTGCCCCTTCGCCGTGCAGGTGTTCCTGGCCCAGGAGGGCGGCGGCGTGCGAGCCCTCCTCGCGGTCGACACGCTCGAGCGCGCCGGCTCGCGGGGGCGCGCGCTCGACGCGGCGCTCGACGAGGGGCGCCCGTTCCGCGCGCTCGACAAGCAAGAGATCGCCGGCTTCCTCGACCTCGCGGAGGCGCGCGAGCTCGTGCGACGCCTCGAGCGCGCGGGCATCGACAAGGCCCTCTTCAAGCTCGCGGCGCTGCTCGACGTGCTCGCCCCGCAGATCCCAAAGCTGCATTTTACACGCATCGCCAACCGGGTGCCGGTGCCGGTCTCGCTGGTGCTCGACTTCGGCAACTCGCGCTCCTCGGCGCTGCTCGTCGAGGCGCGCGACAAGGGCATGTTCGCGCTGCCGCTCGTGATGCGGAACCTCTCGAGCCCGTTCTCGGTCGACGAGGAGTGCTTCGACTCGCGCATCACCTTCCGGCCGAGCCCGTTCGACCGGTCGGTGGCGCCCGTCGCGACCGGCGACGGCTTCGCGTGGCCCTCGGTCGCGCGGCTGGGGCGCGAGGCGCTCGATCGCGCCCTCGAGACGCCGCACAGGTACGCGTGCAGCCTGTCGGGGCCGAAGCGGTACCTGTGGGATCACCGGCAGACCGAGGACCGCTGGTTCTTCGCCGAGCGCCTCGGGGAGGAGTACCGCACGGTGTTCGGGCGCATCTTGAAGTACCTGCCCGACGACGCCGGCGGCCTCTACCTGCGCGAGGACGGCCCGCAGACCCCGGTCGACCCACGGTACGCGCCGCGCACCATGATGCTGTTCGCCATCGTGGAGATCCTCGCGCAGGCGTACGCGCAGCTCGGCTCGCCCGGCTACCGGCGGTTCCAGGGCAAGGAGGCGAACCCGCGGGTGCTGCGCTCGCTCGTGCTCACCTACCCCTCGGCGATGCGCGCCGAGGAGCGGCACGTGTACGACACCCTCGTGCGCAACGCCGTGGTGCTCGCGTGCCACCTGCTCGGCATCGCCCCCGAGCACCGCCCCAACGTGACGGCGGAGGGCGCGTTCGAGCCGTTCCTCTTCACCGACGAGGCCCTCGCCGCGCAGATGGTCTACGTCTACCAGGAGGCGTCGCAGACCTTCGGCGGCAGCATGGAGGAGCTCATCCAGATCTACGGGCGCGGAGGGAGCAGCGAGGGCGGGCGCCTGCGCATCGCGTCGATCGACATCGGCGGCGGCACGAGCGACGTGATGATCGCCGAATACGAGGACAAGCTCCCCGGCGCCGGCACGTCGCTGCGCATCCGGAAGCTCTTTCAGGACGGCATCAACGTGGCGGGCGACGAGGTCTGCCGCGCGATCGTGGCCGACCTCATCTTCGACCAGGTGCTCTCGCAGCTCCCCTCGCCCGCAGCGCGCGCGCGCATGGAGCATCTGTTCTCCGAGGGCGACGCCGGCTTCGGGACCTCGTGGCGCACGCTGCGCGGCAAGCTCGTGCCCTACTTCTGGATGCCCCTCGCGCGGTGCTTCTGGGCGCTCGCCGAGGGGACCGCCCCCGCCGGGCACCTCGCCGACAAGGCGTATTTCGTGCCCGAGGTGCTCGAGCTCTTCGAGGTGCCGGACGCGCCCGCCACGGTGCTCGCGGAGGCCGACGCGTTCCTGTCCAGCGCGGTGCCCGGGTTCCCAGGGCTCATGAACCTCTTCTTGCGCCTCGACCGGGCCGAGGTCGAGAAGACCGTCGCGCGCGTGCTCCGCGAGCCCATGCGGCGGTACGCGGACATCCTCGCGCAGTTCGACGTCGACCTCGTCATCCTCGCGGGGCGCTCCGCCCGACTGCGCTGCGTGCGCGATCTCTTCGTGAGCGAGCTGCCCGTCGCGCCGCCGCGCATCAAGACCATGGCGAGCTTCCGCGTAGGCGAGTGGTACCCGTCGAAGTGGAAAGACCAGGGGCGCATCAAGGACCCGAAATCGACCGTGACGGCCGGGGCGGCCATCCTCCACCTCGCGAGCCGCAACCTGCTCCCGGGGTTCCTCATCGACGCCATCGAGGACGCGAAGCAGAGCCCGATCTACGGCCTCTACCAGGACGCGGAGCCCCACATCTCCAAGGAGAACGAGCTCTTCACCGCGGCCTCGACCGGCGCGCGCGGCGTGCAGCGCAGCAAGCCCTTCACGTACACGAACGGCATGCGCATCGGCTTCAGGAACGTGGCGTCGCAGGAGATGGACGGCGCGCCCCTCTTCGAGGTGCGCCCGCAGAGCGCCGACGTGGAGGCCGCGCTCCTCGAGGACCGCGTGAGCCTCGAGTTCCAGCGCTCCGCGGACGGCCAGATCTCGATCGCCGGCGTCACCTCGCAGCGGGGCGCCTACCAGTTCGAGCCGACCGATTTCCTCTTGGCCCTGAAGACCATCGCCCAAGACCGCTACTGGATCGACACGGGCGTCCTCACCGACCGCTCGAGGTACCCGTGACCGATCCGCTCGTGCGCGCCGTGCTCACCCACCTCGAGCGTGGCCTCGACGCGGCGGCCCTCCGCCGCGACCTCGAGGGCGCGCTCGGCCCCGCGCGTGGGCCAGCGCACGCGCCGAGCGGGGCGCCGCCGGCCGCGGGCTCCGCCGAAGCCGACGTGCTGGCGCGCCTGATGCTCTCCGACATCCTCGACGACACGATCCTCGGCGCGCGCCCGAGCGACAAGCCGTTCCCGCTCCGCCTCGTCCTCGGGGCGCTCGCGGAGCACATCGGCTCGCACAAGAACGAGCGCGCACGCGAGCTGTCGTTCGTGCTGGCGAGCGCACTCAACCTCTATTTTCGCGCCGAGCTCGACGAAGAGGTCCGCGTGCGCGTGGGCCACGAGGCGAGCCGCCTCTTCTACTCCTTCGCGGCGGCCGCGGGGCTCGACCGCGATCTCGTCGCGCGCTCGGCGCCCCTGCTCGCCGCGCTGCTCAGCAGCCAGCTCGAGCGCGTGAGGTTCGAGAGCGTCGACCACGTGGGCGTGTTCGACTCCCAGCTCCACGAGCGCGACCGCGGGAGCGATCCGCACAGCGCGCGGGTCACGGCGCGGGCGAGCTTCCTCGCGCGGGTCACGGCCACGGGGACGGTACGAATGAAAGCGCAGGTGCGAACGTGAGCGACGCGACAGACGAGACCACCTGGCTCCCCAACCTCGTGGGGGGCGTGTCGATCTGGAAGCTCGCGCCCGACCTGAACGAGGAGAAGTTCTTCGGCGGGCGCCTGCTCGTGCCCGAGACCGAGGGCTCCGAGAGCCTGCCCACCACCGTGCGCTGGAACCTCTCGGGGCTCGTGCCGCTCTCCGAGGCGCGCGCCGCGCACGGCGCCGACGTGACCGCGGCGGTCGACGACTTCCGCGCCTGCCTCGACCGCGTCGCGAAGACGTTCTCCGACGAAGACAGCGGCTACCACCGCTACCGCGAGGCCCTCACCGTGCCGTCCCTCGAGGCGGGCACCACCGACAACTATTTCTACAGCCCGACCGACAAGCGCCTCTACGTCATCAACTGGGGCGCGACCCCGCGGACGCTGGCCGGGCAGAAGGAATTTCTTTTTGGTTACGCTGAGTTCGGAAAGGTCTTCGGCGCGCTCGCGGCGGGGGCCGCGCTCGCGGCGGGGGCGGCGAAGGCCTCGGCGCCGGGCGACGCGCCGGCGGCCGCAGCCGGCGATGCGGAGGCCGAGAAGAAGAAAGACGAGGCCGAGAAGAAAGAGGACGCGAGCGGGCGCCCGCTCTGGTTTTGGCTCCTGCTCGGCGCGGGCTTCCTCGCGCTCGTCCTCGCGCTCCTCGCGCTGCTCAAGTCGTGCGACGACGCCAAGCCTGGAGACGACGCGGGCCCGGACGCGACCACCGAGGCCGGCGCCGACGCGATGACCGACGGCGCGGCCGACGCGACCACCGAGGCCGGCGCCGACGCCACGACCGACGGCGGCGACGCCAGCGCGGACGCCAGCGCCGACGCCGACGCGGGCGACGCCGGCAAAGACGCGGGCGACGCCGGCAAAGACGCGGGCGACGCCGGCAAGGACGGCGGCAAGGACGGCGGCAAGAAGGAGAAGCCAGGGAAGACCGGCTTCGCCGACGACGCCTCGTTCAAGGGCGGCAAGGTCACCGTCAAGCCCGGCGGTGGCGGCGGCGGCGGCGGCGGCGGCGGCCCGGTGAAGATCAC
>DAORJJ010000283.1:0-8703 GCA_035439005.1 Polyangiaceae bacterium
CTTCGCGTCCTTCGCGTCCTTCGCGTCCTTCGCGTCCTTCGCGTCCTTCGCGTCCTTCGCGTCCTTCGCGTCCTTCGCGTCCTTCGCGTCCTTCGCGTCCTTCGCGTCCTTCGCGTCCTTCGCGTCCTTCGCGTCCTTCGCGTCCTTCGCGTCCTTCGCGTCCGCCTTCGGGTCCTTCGCGTCGGACTTCGCGTCCTTCGCGTCCGCCTTCGGGTCGGCCTTCTTCGCCGCGTCCTTCGCGAGGCTCTCCTTCTGGGTCGAGGGGGTCGCGCTCGTCGCCGGCCCGGACGGGGGGCTGGACTGCTTTGCGCCAGGTGGACGGCTCGATCGACCCTTCTTGCTCATTCTTCCTCGAAACGCCCCCCGGACGCCGACGCGGACAACAGCACCTTTTCGCGCGTGTTGGGCCTCCCGTCAACGGATGTGCGCCGCGCCGGGCATTTGCGGAGCGCCTCGCGCTGCCCGCCGAGCGCGCGGGCCGCATCGAATTCTCCGCGCGGAAGTACTAGTGTGCCGCGGCGTGAGCCTCGTTCTTACCTTGCACCGCCGCGCGCACGACCCCGTTCGCCGTGGTCACCCGTGGGTCTTCCGCGAGGCGATCCTCCGCGCGAAGGGCGAGGCGAGCACGGGGGCAGTCGCCACCCTGATCGACGACGCCGGGCGCACGCTGGCGCACGGCGTGTACGACGCTTCGTCGCCGCTGGCGGTGCGGGTCTGGGGCGCCACCCCCGTGGACCGGGACCTCGTCGCCACGCGCCTCCGCGCCGCGTTCGACCTCCGCCGCGCGCTCTTCCGCGACGGCCGCACGACCGCGTACCGACTGCTCCACGGCGAGGGCGACAGGGCCCCCGGCATCGTCCTCGACCGCTACGGCGACGTCGCGGTGCTCCGGACCGACGGCGAGGCCGCGGCGGTGCTCGCCAGCCGCCACGCGGACGCGCTGCGCGAGGAGTTGCAGGCGGAAGGCGTGACCACGCTCGTGAGCCGCCAGTCGGCGAGGACCCGCCGCTCGGCCGAGCCGCGCACCGAGGTGCTCTTCGGCGAGCCGCCCCCGGCGCGCGTCGCGGTCACCGAGCACGGCGTGCCGTTCGAGGTCGACCTCGCCGACGGCCAGAAGACCGGGGCGTTCCTCGACCAGCGCGAGAACCGCGCGCGGGTGGGCCAGCTCGCCGCGAGCCTGCGCCGTCCAGGCGCGCCGCCCGTCCGCGTGCTCAACCTCTTCTCGTACGCCGGCGGGTTCTCCCTCCACGCGGCCCTCGAGGGCGCCCTCACGACCAGCGTCGACGTGGCGCCCCTCGCGCACAAGACGGCGCAGGCGAGCTTCAAGGCGGCGGGGCTCGCGCTCTCGGGGCACGCCTTCGTCGCCGCCGACGTCTACGCGTTCCTGGCGGACGCCAAGAAGAAGGGCCTCTCGTGGGACATCGTCATCTCCGACCCGCCGAGCTTCGCGCCGAGCGAGAAGGCCGTCCCGCGGGCGCTCAGCGCGTACAGGGCGCTCCACGGCGCCGCCGCCGCAGTGCTCCGCCCCGGCGGGGTGCTGTGCGCGGCGTCGTGCTCCAGCCACGTGGGCCTCGAGGCGTTCTTGGGCACGCTGGACGACGACGCGCTCGGGCGGGGTGATCTCCGGGTGGTCGACGCGTTCGGGCCGCCGGCCGACCACCCTTCCCTGCCCGCGTTCCCGGAGGGTCGCTACCTAAAGCTCGCGGTACTTCGCTAACAAGCGAATATCACGAGCATTTTTCGCAACGCCGGCGCGGCGCTACTTCGTGACGGCGGCTTTCGGCGGCACGAGGAAGAGCACCTTGCGCTGGTCGAGCTTGATGTCCCCAGGGACGCCGACCACGTCGAGGAAGGCGTTGTAGAACTGGGCCTCGCCCTTCGGCTCGACGGTCGTGTTCGTCTGCGGGATGACCTCGAAGCAGACCGGCGTGCCCACCGTCACCGCGGTGAACGTGTCTTTGATGCCGTCGCCGTTCGTGTCCTTCGCGGCGTGGGCGGGGCAGCCCTGCGCGGCGTCGCCCTCGTCTTTGGCGCGGAGGGCCTTGATGAACTTGGTGGCGTCGACGCCGGCGCCGTTCGCCGGGTCGTTGCGCGGACGAACCACGACGTCGTACGTGGAGCCGACGGCGATGGCCTTGATGGCGTTGACGACGCCCTGGCCGATGTTCGGCGAGCTCTTCGAGTACCGGAAGTTCAGCCGGCAGCGGCCGCCCGGCGCGGTGGGGGCGCGCGCGGCGCCGTTGATCCCGGTGCAGCACTGCCCCGCCGCGCACCCGGTGAACGACGCGGGCGGCAGGTTCGACGCCGTGGCGTCGGAGAGCGCGTCCGCCTGCGCCTCCGCGTTCGACGTGAGGGCCACGAACCGCGCGTTCGCCGCGGTGAACGCCGCGTTGAGCTGCGCGGTGGTGACGCCGCCGCGCGTCGCGTGCCAGCTCGCGTCGGTGGTGAGCACGACCACGGGCACGGCGCCGGCGCGGAAATTCACGCCGCCCGTGGTGCCAGCCGGGGGCGTGTGGGCCGGCACGTTCGTGACGGCCTTCCCCGTGAGCACGTGGAACATCGCCGGCACCTGGCCCTCCGGCTCGTCGAAGCCTCCGTCCGCGTTGAGCTGACCGGCCGCCGCCTGCGCGAGCGACAGCGTTGGAGTGATGGTCTGGAGCACCTTGACGAGCTGCGCGCCGTCGGTCTCGTCTTTGGCGGAGACGATCGCCATACCCACGGACGGGATGGCGGCCTGCAGCTGCGCGAGCAGCGTGCCCTGGAGGGCGCTGCGGATGCCGGCGATCTCCGAGGCCATCGAGCCGGTCGTGTCGGTCACGAAGGCCACGTCGACCGACTGGATGTTCGTCTTGAACTTGAGGACGTCGCTGCTCGGGTTCGGCGCCTCGTTGAACGGCACGATGAAGAAGAAGTCGCGCTGATCGCTGCTGCGGCGGATCGGCACGATCGTGATCTGCGCGCCCGCCGAGCCGCCGTCGGCCTTGGCGACGACCGCGGTCGTGATGCCGGGCGGACCCGGCGGGAGGGTGGCGACCGACGTGAAGGTGGCGCCGTTGAAGCTGCCGAGCTCGGGCTTCTCGAGGTCGAAAAGCGCGCCGGCGGTGACGTCTTTGTCGCCCTCCTTCGACTTGCGGATCACCTTGAAGGTCTGGGTCGCGGGGGTCGGCGGGGTGGTGGCCGTGTCGATGAAGAGCACGGCGTTGCTCGGCTCGACCACGAGCCCAACCTCGGCGGGAGTCCCGAACGAGCCGCCACCGCCGCCGCCGCCGCCCCCATCCGGGTTGGACGGATCGGTGCCGGGCGGGGTGTCGCTGAAGAGGTCCGGGCGAGGCTCGGCGGAGCCGCACGCGGCGAGGAAGGCGAGAGCCACGACCTTGAGAACCCGACGGTGAACGCGCATGCCGACCTCCAGCCCGCGGCCCGCGCGGGTACGGACAAACCGTGCCAGAGAACCGGGCGGCGGGCCAGCACCGACGCGCGGGCGCCTTCTCTTCGCGTCAGCCGAGCACGAGGCGCACGGCCGAGTAGATCATCGCCGCGAGCGACACGAGCACCGCGACCGGCAGGCCGAGGGCCACGAACCGCGGGTGGCGGTCGGCCAGCCGCCGCGCCCGCGCGAGCAGGGTGATCCACAGCGTGACGTGACAGTCGATGGGGATGTCGCCGGCCGCGCGCCGCTGGAGACGCTCGAGCATCTCGCGGGCCGAGCGGTACCGCCGCTCGGGGTCCTTCTGCATTCCCTTGATGACGAGATGCGCCAGGTCGGCGCCCACGCGGCCCTGCAGCGGCGACAGCGCCCAGCTCGCGTCGGCCGCGCGCGGCGGCCCCTCCTGGAGCACCCCGGCCACCACCGTGGAGAGCTTGTCGCGCCCGTGCAGGTAGTGACGGAGGGTGAGCAGCTCGTGGAACAGCACCGACAAGCTGTAGATGTCGCTGCGGGCGTCGATGTGCGCGGCGCCCGTCGCCTGCTCGGGCGACATGTAGAGGGGCGTGCCCACGAGCGCGCCCTGTTGGGTCGCGTGGAGCCGGCCGCTCTTGACGAGCGCGGCCTCGACCTCGGGGCTCTCCCCGAGCTCGGGCGCGCCGCCGCCAGGTCCTCGCTCGGCGACCTTCGCGACGCCCCAGTCCATCAAGACGACCTCGCCGTACGCGCCAATCATCACGTTCGAAGGCTTCACGTCACGGTGCACGACGCCATGATCGTGGGCGTAGGCGAGCGCCTCGAGCAGCCCCATCATGATCTGCACGCGCCGCTCGAACGGATACTTCGCGTGCGCCTCGGCGCTGCCCGCCGCGAGCTGGGCGATGATCGCCTCGAGGGTCTCGCCGTCGACGTACTTCATGACGAAGAAGAGCTGACCGCGCTCGTCGACGCCGACGTCATGGATGGGCGCGATGCCGGGGTGACCGAGCCGTCCGACGGTGCGGATCTCCTCGGCGAAGCGCGCCACGGTGGCGTCGGCGGTCAGGTGGGGCAGGAGGCGCTTGACCGCGACGACGCGCCCGATGTCGTTGTCGCGGGCGAGCACGACCTCGCCCATGCCGCCCTCGCCGAGGCGCCGCACCTCTTCGTACCGGGGCCTCGCGCGCTGGCTCACGTGGAGCTCCCCGTCGCGAAGCTCGAGGTGAGGCAGCACGGTCGAGTGCGGCCCAGCCGTGGGCGTCGCCAAGGGCGCCGCGAGGGACGACGCGTGCTCGGCGGCCGACACGGTGGCGTCGAGCGCGAGGCTCGAAGCGGGCGCCGTGGAGCCCTGCGTGACCGTCGCGAGGAAGACCGACGCGGGGACCGGGGCGGGCTCGGGCTCGTGGCCCGAGACAGGGGGGGTGAGCTCGACGGCGCCTGTCGGATCGGTCACCTCCCGGACCCTAGCGGACCCGGCGCGGCGACGCCACCGGCCGCCGGCGGGGCCACGAGGGCGGCGAGGTGCCGATCGAGCGACGGGAGCAGGACGCGGCGGACGCGGTCTTCGAGCTGCGCGTCGGCGAGTACACAGACGCGGAGCCGACCCCCGTAGCTGAGCACCGTGAAGGCCAGCCCGACGGCGCCCACGCTTGGCGCCCAGGCGAGCACGTCGCGCACGCCCGCGCCCCCGAGGTGCACCCTGGAAGAAGGCCCCCGCAGGCTCGACACCACGAGCGTCGCCTTGCGGGAGAAGAAGGCGAGGCCGAGCCGGGTCGCGAGCGCAGGAGCGACCCCCGCCGCCCCCACGAGCCGGCCCCCCACCGAGGCGACCGTGGCGCGCGCCGCGGACAGCGCCGCCTGGATCGCGTGGACCTCCGCGTCGTCGCCCCCGGGCCCGCCGGCGAACGGGACGGCGAGCGGGATGGGGAGCAGCACCGACGTGTAGGCGTTGCGCTCTTGCTCCGCGGAGCCATGGCGCACGCTCACCGGCAGCATCGCGTGCAGGGCGCCGCCGAGTGGCTCGCGGGCGCCTTCGTGCACCGCCTCTCGGACGGCGGCGCCGATCGCGGCGAGGACCAGCGCGGTCACCGTGGCGCCCCTCGCGTGGGCGGCGCGCGCCACCGCCTCCGACGCGTAACCATGCGAGGCAACTGCACATTTGCGGACCCCGACCGGCGCCCGCAGCGCGGTCGGCGGGTCGGCCGGGCGCAGGGCGAGGCGCGCGGCGCCGCCCAGTCCACCCGCGAGCCGAGCCAGGCGCGAGGGGCCGGCGCGGAGGGCCGCGGGAGTCGCGCCCGGCGGGGAAGCGCCGGCGAGCCCGGCTCCCTCGTCGCAGAGCCCGACCAGCACCTCGACCAGCGCCAGGCCGTCCGCGACGGCGTGGCTCACGCGGAGCACGAGCGCGGGGCCCTCGGGCAGCCCCTCCACCCAGTCGACCGTCCACAGCGCGCGCCCTCGGTCGAACGGGGTCTCGGCGATCGCGCTGACCCGCTCGAGGAGCGCCGCGAGCGTGCCCACGGAGAGCTTCGCGCGGCGCACGTGGTGCCGCACGTCGAACCCGCGATCCTCCTCCCAGCGAGGCGCGCCGCCCCACCACGGGCGGCGCACGCGCGCGCGAAACGCGGGCAGGTGCGCGAGCCGCGCGTCGAGGAGCCCGACGAGATCGTCGAACGGCAGCGGGCGGTCGAGGAGCAGCGCGACGGTGATGACCATCGGGTTGGACTCCGTGCTCATGTGGAGCCGCGCGGCGTCCTCCGCGCTGAGCGGCGTGCCCTCAAGCGACGCGCGCCACCCCCACGCCGTGGCCCACCGTCGGAACCGCGTCATGGCGATACCTTACCCTGGCGACCGCGCCCGCGCGCGGGCGACGTGCGGGCGCGGACGCGGCGCCCGCGTCGCCAGGGCGAACGAGAGGCCTGCGCGCCGGTCGACCAGCCGCTATGGTGCGCCCATGCCTCGCCCGCTTCGAAGCCGCCGCGTCGCTCTGCTCCTCGTCCTCGCCATGGTCGCGTGCAAGGACCCGCCTGCCGCGACGCAAGACGCCGCGCCGCCTCCGGCCGCTGCCTCCGCCGCTCCGGAGGCCGCCGCGCCCACGGAGCCCACCGCCCCCGACGCGGGCGCCCCGGAGGCCGGGGCGACGCTCGACGCCCCTCCCCGCCCCATGATCCGCGGCGCGGGGCACTTCAGCCTGTTGTTCGCGGCCGCGCGCGCGCTGGAGATGAAGGACGACCAGAAGGACAAGCTCGACGCCGTCGCGAAGCCGTTCCTCGGCCTGCCGGACCCCAAGGAGGGCGCGCGCGCCGTCCAGGCCGAGCTCGCACGCGAGGTGAAGGCCGGCAAGATGGAGCCTGCGAAGCTCGATCCCCTCCTCGCGTCGCTGGAGAAGGGCACGAAGCAGCGACGGGACCTCGAGCAGAGCGGCCTCGACGCCCTGTACGCGGCGCTCGACCCGGGGCAGCGCAAGGCCATCGTCGCGGCCATTCGCCCGCGCATCGCGGTCCACGACGCGGAGAAGGCGCCGCCGCCCGATCCTGGCGCGGACGCGCGCGTGGTCGAGCGCCTCGCGAAGACCCTCGCCCTCGACGACGCCCAGCGAAAGCAAGCGGAGGCGTTCTTCCCGAAGGGAATGCAGGAGAAGGCCGCGGCGGACCGCGACGAGCGCCGCAAGCAGCTCGAGGCCCTCCTCACCGCCTTCGAGAAGCCGACGTTCAGCGCGCGGCGCCTGCCCGCCCCCGACGCGAAGCGGCTCCGCGTGCCCTTCCAGGAGCAGGTGAAGCTCCTCGGCCAGCTCGTCCCCATCCTTCGACCGGAACAGCACGCGCGCCTCGCCGAGACCATGACCCAGGGCCCGGGCGGCGGCCTCCTCGGCGGCCACGGGCTCGAGGGGCCGAGCGGTCCTCACGGCATGCCCCTGCGCCGCCGGCCCCACGGCGGCGGGCGCCCCGACGAGCCCTAGAGCGCCGAGCAGTCGGATGTTCGACTTCTTCAAGCGGCGACGGCGCGAGGCGCTGCGGGCGGAGCCCTTCCCCGAGGCGTGGCGCGAGATCCTCCAGCGCAACGTCCGCCACGCCGCGCGCCTCACCCCGGACGAGCGCGCGGAGCTCGAGCAGCTCACGCGCATCTTCCTCGCCGAGAAGACCTTCGAGGGCTGCGACGGCCTCGAGCTCACCGACGAGATCCGCGTCACCATCGCCGGACAGGCCTGCCTCCTGCTCCTCAATCGCGAGACCGACGTCTACCCCGAGCTGGAGATCGTGCTCGTCTATCCCCACGCGTACCGCGCCCCCGCGCGGCGCCAGAGCGGCGCGGTGGTGCTCGAGGGCGAAGAGGCGCGGCTCGGCGAGTCGTGGTCGCGGGGAATGGTGGTCCTCGCGTGGGACCACGTGGCCACCGCGGGTCACCACCTCGGCGGCGGCCACAACGTCGTGCTCCACGAGTTCGCCCACCAGCTCGACGCCGAAGAGGGCGACATGGACGGCGTGCCAGAGCTCGACTCGAACGCCCGCTACCTTGGCTGGGCGCGCACATTTGGCGAGGAGTTCCAAGAACTTACACAGCGCTTGCACGCCGGAAGGCGCAGCGACATCGACCCCTACGGCGCGGCGAGCCCCGCGGAGTTCTTCGCCGTGGTGACCGAGATGTTCTTCGAGCGGCCGCGCGCCCTCCGCCGAGGCCACCCGGAGCTCTACGCCGAGCTCGCCGCCTTCTACTGCCAAGACCCCGCCTCCGCCGCCGAGCGACCGCTCGCCTAGGGCGTGTCTCCGAACATGGGGACAAGCCCTCGGGCCTCGTCGACCGCGTGGGCGGGCTGTCGATCCTTTGTTCGGAGACGACGAGCTCGACCGTAGCGAGCGCCCAGCGCGCGCCTTAACATGGCTCGGCGGATCGCGACCCCCCGCGTCCAGAGGTGCTGTTCGTGAGGGAGCCACCCGCGTGGAGGTAGACATGGACACAACGAAGAAGTGGGCGTGGGCCTTGCTCTTGAGCGGCGCGTGCGCTGGAGCGGCGTGCACCACGGCCGATCCCGTGGCCGACCCCGCCGACGCGGCGCCCGACGCCCCCGCCGACGCGCCGCCCGACACGCAGCCGCCGCGTGACAGCGCGACCGACGCCACCGCAGACACCTCGACCGACGCCTCCGCCGACGCCTCGGACGCCTCGACCGACGCCTCCGCCGACACGGCCGCAGACACCTCGACCGACGCCTCCGCCGACACCTCGACCGACGCCTCGGACGCCTCGACCGACGCCTCGACCGACGCCTCCGCCGACGCCTCGGACGCCTCGACCGACGCCGGCGG